>NZ_JBITVZ010000003.1:0-15209 GCF_044543385.1 Stenotrophomonas sp. NPDC077420 | reverse complement strand
GGGCCGGCCCCCCCCGGGGGGCCCCCTCGGGGGGGGGGGGGGGGGGGGGGGGGGCCCGGGGGGGGGGGCGCCCCGGGGGGGGGGGGGGGGGGGGCGCGGCGGGGGGGGGGGGGGGCCCCCCCCCCCCCCGGCGCTACCGGGACGCTGTTTCCTGCGTGGTTGCCCGGCAGAGCCCGGCACTACACACTATGTTCCCCCTCGCCGTTCAAGCTGCCGCCATGAGCCGACTGCGCATTTATAACCACGATGCCCCCGACACCCCGCTGCTGGATACCCAGGACGGCGCGACCATTGCCGCCGCGCTGGAGAAGATCGGGGTGACCTTCGAACGCTGGCAGGCCGCCCACGAGGTTGCCCCGGGCGCCAGCCAGGACGAGGTGTTCGCTGCCTACCGGACCGACATCGACCGGTTGGTCGCCCAACACGGCTTCAAGAGCGTGGACGTCGCCTCGATCGCGCCGGACAACCCCAACCGCGCCGAGCTGCGGAAGAAGTTCCTCGACGAGCACTTCCACAAGGAAGACGAGGTCCGCTTCTTCGTCGCCGGCTCCGGCCTGTTCACCCTGCACGTGGACGACAAGGTCTACGAGATCGAGTGCGTGAAGGACGACCTGATCGCCGTGCCCGATGGCACCACGCATTGGTTCGACATGGGCGACGAACCCAGTTTCGTGGCGATCCGCTTCTTCACCGAGCCGGATGGCTGGGTCGGCCATTTCACCGGTACCGACATCGCCCAGAAATTCCCGCGTTACATCCCGACCAAGGCGTCCTGATCCATGCCCCACCCCACCGTCATCCTCACCGACATCGAAGGCACCACCAGCAGCATTTCGTTCGTCAAGAACGTGCTGTTCCCGTATGCGCGACAGGCACTGCCGGCGTTCGTCGCCACGCACGGCCAGCAGCCGGAGGTGCGTCGCTGGCTGGATGCGGTGGCCGTGGAGATCGGCGGTGCCTGCCAGGACAGCCTCATCGTGGAAACCCTGCAGGGCTGGATCGACCAGGACCGCAAGCACACCGCGCTGAAGGCGCTGCAGGGCATGATCTGGGAAGCCGGCTACCGCAATGGTGACTACAAGGCGCACTTCTACCCGGAAGTGGCCGCTGCGCTGCGCGGCTGGCATGCGCAGGGCAAACCGCTATATGTGTACTCCTCCGGATCAGTGCCCTCGCAGAAGCTGTTCTTCGGTTTCAGCGAGGCCGGCGACCTGACCAGCCTGGTGTCGGGCTGGTTCGACACCGAGATCGGCGGCAAGCGTGAGGCGGACAGCTACCGCAACATCGTCAAGGCCATCGGCGTTCCCGCCGAGAAGATCCTGTTCCTGTCGGACGTAGTCGAAGAGCTGGATGCCGCGCGCGACGCGGGCCTGCAGACGCGTCTGCTGGACCGCCTGGACGATTACCCGCTGCCGCGTACCGGCGAAGCCACGCACGGCCACGATCGCGTGGAAAACTTCCAGCAGATCACGCTGTAAGCCAGGCCGCGCAACCGCCATCGGAACGCCGCAGCAACAATGTCGGCAGGGTCGGGTCCCGTCCGGCCCAGCCAGTCAGTACGCCGCTGGTGGTTATCGGGTGGCCATCGCGCCGGCTACGGAGCGGATCCGCAGCGCTTTTCGCAGCGTGCCGAGGTCGGCATCAGCCTTGATCTTGATCTGCACCGCCTCACCCGGCACCAAGTCGATGGCATTGTCGTCCAGGCTGGCGTCCAGCCCGTCGAACTCGACCCAGACGCCGCGCGCCAGCTGCGCTGAGCGCAGCTCCAGCACGGTGTCGGCGCCGTCCTGCGTCCAGCGGCTGTCGATCTGCGTCTTCGGGAGCTGCATGTCCTTGGCCGCCGCGAAGTAGACCACCTGGCGCGACAACACCCGGCTGCCATCCAGCAGTTCCACCACCGCGACCGTGCGCGCGGGGTCGACCGTGCCGAGCAGCTCGGCATCACCGAAACGCCCGACCTCCAGCGACGACAGCGCAGGCACCGTCACCGCGTGCTGCTGTTTAGAAACCTGGTCGCCATCCACATCCATCACCCGCAACCGCCACTGCGCTTTCAGGGGCTTCTGCAGGTCATTGAGCAGGCTGATGCGGGTAACGCCCTCATCGCGCAATGCCGCCACGGCATGGTCGGCGAAGAACCGCTTCGCATGGAAATGCAGGGCCTTCCAGCGCCCGGCGTAATCGATGCTGGACCAGGACGCCCCCGGCCACACGTCATTGAGCTGCCAGTACAGCGAACCCATCGTGTACGGGCGAGAGGCGCGATGATGCAACGCGGCCAGTTCAATGCCTTCGGCCTGCATCACCTGGCTCAGGTAAACGAAATCAGCGAAGTCGCGCGGCGTGCCGAATTCCCGCTCGACGTACTGGAGCAGGCGCTGGTTGCCCTCGCCTGCCATGAATTTCTGGTGGGCCTTTACGGTAGCGCTGTCGACCTGCCGTTCGCCCGCGGGAATGATGCCGTCCAGCGTGCGCAGCACCGGCCACGCCTGCAGCCCGTATTCGGACATGAAGCGCGGTGTTTCGCGCAGGTAGGCCTGCACCGGCAGCGCCGGGTTGCCCCACACCTGCCAGTAGTGTTTGTCACCACGGGTAGAGTCGTTGGCCACGGTGTCCAGGTCGTTGCTGGGCGAACTGGACCAGTACGGCACGCCCAGCCCGTCCTCGGCCACCACCCTGCGCAGGTCGTTGCCGAACAGGTCCACATAGCCCTGCCACACACGCGCGGCGAATGCCGGATCGGCCGCTTTCAGGTCGCGACCGTGACCCCAGTCCTTCCAGGCGGTTTCTTCCTCGTTGTTGCCACACCACAGCACCACGCTCGGGTGGCCGCGCAGGCGGCGCACGTTGTCGCGCGCTTCGGCCACCACGTTGGCGCGGAACGCCGGATCGTAGCCGGGCTGCATGCCGCCACCGAACATGAAGTCCTGCCAGACCAGCAGGCCCAGCTCGTCGGCGATGTCGAAGAACGCGTCGTCTTCGTAATAGCCGCCGCCCCAGTTGCGCAGCATGTTCATGTTCGCATCGCGCGCGGCGGTCAGCTCGCGGCGGATCCGGGCCGGATCGACCCGCGCCGGGAACATGTCGAACGGAATGACATTGGCGCCCTTGGCGAAGATCGGCACCCCGTTGATGACGAAGGCGAAGCCCTGCCCGCCCTTGGCATCGTCCTCGCGGCGCAGCTCCACTGTGCGCAGCCCGGTGCGGATGCTGCGCTCGGCCGCATCGCGGCTACCGTCATCCACACGCGCACGTACCGTATAGCGCGCCTGCTCGCCGTGGCCGACCGGCCACCAGCGCCGCGGCTGGGCCAGCTGCACCGGTACCGACAGCACCTGCACGCCGGCACGCAGCGCGGCCGGCTGCTCCACCGTGGCGGCGACCCGTCCATCGGGGTCGAGCATCTCCACCTGCACCCGCGCCTGGCGCGCGGCCGCTGCCTCCACCTCGACCTGCACCAGCAGCGCGGCCCGCTGCGCATCCACCGCCGTCGTCTGCACCGCCACATCGGTAATGCGCTGCGCGTTCCAGCTTTCCAGCCGCACCGGACGCCAGATGCCGGCCGTCACGTAACGCGGGCCCCAGTCCCACCCGAAGTGGTAACCCGGCTTGCGCACGAAATTGCCGACCATGGCGTCGCGCGGTTCATCCCCATACGGCGACGGGTAGTTGCCGGCGATCTTGTGCGGCATCGCCTGCACGCTGGGCAGCAGGGTGCTGATCGGCGAACGGAACACGACGCGCAGCACGTTGCCATTGGCTCGCAGCTGCCCCTGCACCGGCGCGCGCCAGGTGCGGTGGCTGTTGTCGGCCCGCAGCAGGGGCTGGTCGTTGAGGCTGACCTCGGCAAACGTATCCAGACCCTCGAACACCAGTTCAGCGTGGGCGCGCGCCAGGGTGGCGGCGTCAACGTCGAAGCGGGCCTGGTACTCCCAGTCGGCCAGGCCGATCCACTGCAGGCCGGCCTCGGGTGCACCGACGTACGGATCGGGAATGCGCCTAGCCGCCAGCAGGTCGGTGTGCACCGCGCCGGGAACCGACGCCGGCTGCCACTGCGCCGCCTCCGGATGCGCCTTCCCCTGCGCGTTGCCCGGCAGCAGCCGGAACGACCACTGCGCCTGCAGCGGCGCTGCCGCAGCAGGAAGCGCGTGCAGCGCAAGCAGAAGAACCAGTCCAACGCCCCATGCCCACACCTTCATGCCCCACCCCGTAGCGCCGGGCGGTGCCCGGCCGTGCCGTTGGACCGGGCGCTCCCCCGGTCATGCAGTTGCGCCGGGCCACGCCCGGCGCCCGTCATTGCGATCAGCGCACCACGTTGAGCACTTCGTAGCACGCGCCCATGGTGTGGTAATCGGTCTTGCCCGCGGGGCTCTTCTCGTTGCTGTACTTGCGGTTGTCCGCGTCCAGGATGCGGTACCAGGCGCCGTACTGGTGGTCGATCATGTGCTGCCAGGCGTATGCCCAGAGCTTGTCGTACCAGTCCCAGTAGACCGCGTCACCGGTACGCGCGGCCAGCAGCGCGGCGGTCGCCAGCGATTCGGCCTGCACCCAGAAGTACTTGTCGTCGTCGCACACGCTGCCGTCCGGTGCGAACCCGTAGTACAGGCCGCCGCGTACGGCGTCCCAGCTGCGCTCGACGGCAACATCGAACAGGTGGCGAGAGGTTGGCACCAGCCAGTCAGCCTCCACGTGGCGGTCGAGGATCAGCAGCAGCTTGGCCCACTCGGTCTGGTGGCCGGGCTGGAAGCCCCACGGGCGGAACAGGTGCTTGGGATTGTCGAGGTTGTAGTTCCAGTCGATCTGCCAGTTGCGGTCGTAGTGCTCCCAGACCAGCCCGTTGCCCTGCGCCGCCTGGCGGCGGGTCATGTGGTCGGCCAGCAGCAGCGCACGGTCGCGGTAGCGCGCTTCACCACTGGCCTCGAACGCAGCCAGCATCGCCTCGCACATGTGCATGTTGGCGTTCTGGCCGCGGTAGTCGCTGAAGGTCCAGTCGGCATCCGCTTCGTCCTTGTACAGGCCGAAGGCGGGCTCCCAGAAGCGCTGTTCCAGCAGTTCCCAGGTCTCGTCCATCCACGCACGCCCCTGGCCGATGCCGGCCTTCAGCGCGCAGCTGTAGGCCAGCAGCACGAAGGCCACGCCGTAGCAGTGGTTGGTCGCATCTTCGACCACGCCATCGCGCAGGGTCCACGCATAGCCGCCGGTGGCCGGGTTGCGGTGAACCTCACGCAGGAAGCGGATGCCGTGCTCGACGGCCTTCAGGTCTTCCGGCTTGCCGAACTCGCGGTAGGCCATGGCGTGGTTGAACACGAAGCGGGTGCTGCTGACCAGGTGGCGGTGGCTGGCGTCGTAGACCGTGCCATCGTCCAGGTAATAGTGGAAGAAGCCGCCGTTGGGATCGATCTCGTGCGGCTGGTAGAAGGCCATGCTCTGCGCGATGTGCGCGCGCAGGAAGTCCGGCGAACGGAAATCGGGCGTGGCGGGAATGGCGGTGGTCATGCGGCGGTTTCCTGTTGTTGCTGCAGCAGTGTCTGGACGTCGGCCAGGCTCGGCATCGCGGCGAACGCACCCTTGCGGGTCACGGCCAGCGCGCCGACCGCGGCACCGAAACGAATGGCGTCCTGCAGGCCGGCCGCGTCGCGGCAGAAGGCGACGAAGGCGTCGCCGTCTGCACGCCGCTCACCGAGCGCGAACAGCAACCCGCCGACGAACGCGTCGCCGGCGGCCGTGGTGTCCACGGCAGGCACCTGGAAACCGGTGACCACACCGCTGCCATGGCGGGTATGCCAGCGCATCGGCGCGGCGCCGTCGGTGACCACCACGGCCTGGGCATGTGCGGCCAGCAGGCGCTGGATGACCACGCCGTGGCCATCGGCGCCGAGCGGCGCGGCGAGGTAGTCCAGCTCCTCGCGCGAGAGCTTGACCAGGTCGGCCAGCACCAGCGCCTGCCACAGCGTGTCGGTCGGATCGACATCGGCCGGCCACAGCGCCGGGCGCAGGTTGAGGTCGAGGCTGACCATCGCACCGGCGGCGCGGGCACGCTGCATGCCCTGCAGCGTGGCCTGGGCGATTTCGCTTTCGGTCAGGCTGTTGGAACAGACGTGGAAGCTGCGGGTACCGTCGAAGCAGGCGGGGCTGAAATGCTCGGCGCGGAACAGCAGGTCCGCAGCCGGCGGCCGGTAGAAACTGAAGCTGCGCTCGCCGTGTGCGTCCAGCGCCACGAAGGCCAGCGCGGTCTTGGCCGCGTCGGTGCGTACGATGCAGTCGGTGGCCACCCCGGCACTGGAAAGGGCGTCGGCGAGGAAATCGCCGAACATGTCCTGGCCGAGCATGCCGGCGAAATGGGTGTCCGCACCGAGCCGCGCGGCGGCCACGGCCACGTTGGCCGGGGCGCCGCCGGCGTACTGCAGGAACGCGCGCGGGGTGTCCGGCGTGGCCGGCGGCTGCGCGAGTAGATCGATCAAAATTTCGCCGAAACAAACAATCTTGGTCATGACGCGCTCAGCCCCCCTGGCTGAAACCGGCACGCGGGCGCGAACCCGACAGGCCGTAGAAAATGATGTAGGCGTAGCAGACCAGCGGCAGGATGAAGGACGGCTGCAGCCCGATATGGTCAGCCAGCACGCCCTGCAGGTACGGCACCACGGCGCCGCCGACGATGGCCATGATCAGCAGGCTCGACGCCTTGTTGGTCAGCGGCCCCAGGCGCTCGATGCTGAGCGCGAAGATGGTCGGGAACATGATCGAGTTGAACAGGCCCACCGCCACCACCGAATACAACGACACCTGGCCGGAACCGAGCATGGTCAGGCCCAGCAGCTCCACGTTGGCGACCGCGAACACGGTCAGCAGCACGCGCGGCGAGAACCGGGTCATGATCGCCGAACCGGCAAAACGACCGATCATCGCCAGCGTCCAGTACGCCGACACGTAATGCGTGGCCTGCTGCTCGGTGAAGCCGCCGATGTCCGGCATCGACAGGTAGTTGACCAGGAAGCTGCCGATCGACACTTCGGCGCCGACGTAGAAGAAGATCGCCAGTACGCCGAACAGCACATGCTTGTGGCGCAGCGCATCGAGCAGCGTGTGCCTGCCGGTGTCGCCCTGCTCGGTAGCTTCGGTCAATGCCGGCAGGCGGAACAGGTAAACGAACACCGCCAGCAGCGCCAGCGCGATCGCCAGGCCCACGTACGGACCCTGCACCGACTGGGCTTCCTGGACGCGGTAGGCGATCTGTTCGGCAGCAGGCAACGCGTCCAGTTCGTCAGCGCTCTTGACCGTGTTGCCGAGGATCAGCAGGCCGCCGAAGATCGGCGCGATGGCCGTGCCCAGCGAATTCAAGGCTTGTGCCAGGGTCAGACGACTCGAGGCCGTCTGCTCCGGGCCGAGCAGCGCCACGTACGGATTGGCGGCGACCTGCAGCACGGTGATGCCGGTCGCCAGCACGAACAGCGCGCCAAGGAAGGCTTCATACACGCGCAGTTCGGCCGCCGGCCAGAAGCCCAGTGCGCCGACGGCGGCGATGGCCAGGCCGGCCACGATGCCCTTCTTGTAGCCCAGGTGCGCCACCAGCCGGCCGGCCGGCAGCGACATCAGGAAATAGGTGCCGAAGAACGTGAACTGCACCAGCATCGCCTTGGCGTAGTTCAGTTCGAACACCGCCTTCAGGTGCGGAATCAGGATGTCGTTGAGACAGGTCAGGAACCCCCACATGAAGAAGATCGTGGTGGCCACCGCCAGCGCCATGCGCGTGTTGACCACGGGCGCGGACGAGGACGATGTGGGGAGGCGAGGCGTTGGAGAAATGGGCATGCGTAACGCGCCTCATTGCGCGGACAGGTGAAAGGGAACGGAATCAGCCGACGGCGGGGCCGCTGCTGTCACGGATACGGAGCTGCACCGGTGCCACGGTGTGGCGCGGTGCCGCAGTGGGATCGTCAAGTCGCTGCAGCAGCAGCTCGGCCGCCTGGCGGCCGCGCTCGCGCGGGTTGACGGTAAGCGTGGTCAGCGGTGGCAGGGCCACCGCTGCTTCGGAGATGTCATCGAAACCGGTCACCGCGAAATCGCGGCCCGGCTGCACGCCGCGCGAGGCCAGGCCCAGCATCAGGCCCAGCGCCACGGTGTCGTTGTAGCAGACCGCTGCGGTGGGCACGTCGCCGGCGAACAGCTCGCCCGACCGCGCAGCCGCTTCAAGCCGGTTGGGCGCAGATTCAATGAGCCAGTCCGGCTTCACGGACAACCCGGCCTCTTCCAGTGCCTGCGCATAGCCGGTGCGGCGCTGGTGGCAGGAGCTGGACGCGGCATGGCCGCCGAAGAAGGCGATGCGGCGATGGCCCTGTTCGACCAGGTGCCGGGTGGCCAGGTAGGCGCCCTGCTGGTTGTCCAGGGTGAGGAAATCCCAGTCTCCGCCCTTGAGCTCGCGGTTGAAGAGCAGCACGTTGGCGTAGCCCACGGCCTGGCGGACCTCGGCGGCGTCGCTGCCCTCGGCCGGCGACAGGATCAGGCCCGCCGGGGTGTGCTCCATCAACGTGGTCAGCACCGCCTGCTGCCGCGCAGGCGACTCGCCCGTGCTGCCCAGCAGGGTCACGAAGCCCTTCGCGCCCAGCGCCTCGTCGACACCCGAAGCGAATTCGGCGAAGAACGGGTTGGACAGGTCGTTGATGACCAGCGCCACGCTGGTCGAGGTCCGTCGGCGCAGGTTGGCTGCGCCGCGGTTGTACACATACCGCTGCCGGCGCAGTTCGGCCTCGACCCGCGCGCGGGTATCGACATTGACCAGCGGGCTGCCCCGCAGCACCAGCGATACCGTGGCCCGCGACACGCCGATCGCATCGGCGATGTCGGTCACGGTGACCGCGCGCGCGGCGCCGGCACGGGGCGTGCTGGCGCGGGGTCCCTTGGCAGCGGAAGTGTCCTTTTTCATCGTGGCGTCGGCATCCTCATGGTCCTGCAAGCCTAAACGATCACATCGCTCAACGGATCGCGGCCAACGGGCTCATTCCAGCGCAGCCCCCGGGGTGGCGCAATACGACACCGGCAGGGCGTCGACCTGGGTACCCCAACCGGTTTCCGGTGCCTTCTCGCCCAGGGTGTAGGCGATGGTGCCGCCCTGCTGCAGGCGGCTCCAGTCCAGCCAGACCGGGGCATGCGCCTGGCCGTCCACCTGCACGCCCTGCACGTACTGCAGCTTGCGGCCATCGGCGCCCGGCGCCTGCAGGCGCAGCGTGCGACCCTGGCCCAGGTCGACCTCGACCTTGGCAAAGCGCGGGGTATGCAGCAGGAACTGGCCGCTGCCCGGCACCGCCGGGTACAGGCCCAGCGCACTGAACAGGTACCAGGCCGACATCGTGCCCTGGTCATCGTTGCCGGTGACGCCATTGGGCGCATTGGTGAACAGCTGCTGCGCGGCGCGCACCACCGTGGCGGTCTTCCACGGCTGGCCGATCAGCGTGTACATCCACGGCGCATGCAGGTCCGGCTCATTGTTGGGGTTGTAGCGGTACTGGTTGTAGTAGCTGTACGGACCGACCACCCATTCCTTGCGCGCGGCCTGCAGCGGCGACTGCAGCAGGGCGTCGTAGGCGAAGAAGGCATCCAGGCGCTTGCCGGCCTGTTCGCGGCCATGCATGGCCTGGACCAGGCCGGGAATGTCCTGCTGGGCCAGCCACTGGTACTGCCACGCGGTGCCTTCATGGAACCCATGGTGCGAACGCGGGCTGTAATGGCCGTCGGCCGGCAGGTACCACTTGCCATCGTCCATGCGCGGCCGCGGGAAGCCGCTCATGCCGGTCTCTTCATCCCGCACGCTCGGGTCCCACACCTTCTGCCAGTTGCGGCCACGCTGGCGCAGCACGCCGGCGTCATCGGCATGGCCCAGGCCGTCGGCCATCTGCGCCAGCGCGCAGTCGGCCAGGGCGTATTCCAGCGTCGCCGAGCCGCCGTGGTGCGGATCGACATCCATGCCCTTGGACGGGAAGGCGCGGTCATAGGCGACATAACCGTTCTCCACATAGCCCGGGTTGCCCGAGCGGCCGGCGTGGCGCGAGTTCATCGGCGGCAGTTCGAACGCGTTGCGGCGCAGGGCGGTATAGGCCTCGCCTTCGCGACCGGCCAGCGCGCCGAATCGCCACAGGTCGACCATGAAGGGGGTGACCGGGTCGCCGGTCATGATGTTGGTTTCGAAGTTGGCGTAGCCCCAGCGCGGCAGCCAGCCGCCCTGTTCGTTGATGGCCAGCAGGCTGCGGCCGATATCGCGGGTCACCTGCGGGCGGGTCAGGGCGAGCCACTGGTTCTGCGCGCGATACGTGTCCCACAGCGAGAAGTACTCGTAGTAGGTCCAGCCGTCGGCGCGGTGGATCCGGTCGTCGTAGCCGCGGTAGCGACCGTCGGCGTCGCTGCCGGTGAGCGGCTGCAGCAGTGCGTGGTACAGCGCCGTATACAGCACGGTGCGGTCGTCGGCCTGCTTGCTGTCCACGCGCACGGTGGCCAGTTCCTTGCGCCACTGCTGCTGGGACAGGCTGCGCATGCGCTCGAAGCCGAGCAGGCGGCCATCCTGCATGCCGTCGCTGCGCAGGTTGGCGCGTGCGCCCTCGGCGTCGACGTGGGAGATCGCGCTGACCGCGGTCACGGCACGGCCCTTGGCCAGGTCGAAGCTCAGCCAGGCACCGCTCGGCTTGAGCTCGCCTTCCATGCCATGGCGTGCGCCGGGCAGGCCGCCGCCCTCGCCCCAGGTGCCGAACGCCTTGAACGGGCGGTCGAACTCGATCCGGAACCAGGTGGTGTACTGGTGGCCGCCGCAGAAGCTCTTGGTGACCAGCTTGCCCTCGACCACGCGGTCGCCGACCACGTCGATCACGCTGCCGATCACCGAATGGCGTTCATTGGCCTGGCCGACGTTGACCAGCACATGGCCGGTGCCGGCCTCGGCCGGGAAGGTATAGCGCTCGGCCGCGGCGCGGGTGCGCGCGGTGGCCTCGGCATCGATGCCGCCGTAGCTGGTCAGGCGCACCTTGTAGTAGCCGGCCTGGCCGACTTCGCCCTCATGGGTGTAGCTGGCGGCGTAGGCCTTGTGGTCGAAGCTCTTGGCGTTGTCGGTGTCGAAGTCGCCGCCCGGCCCGACCGTGCCGGTCACCGGCAGCACCGAGACCTGGCCGCCCTGCTCCCAGCAGCCGGCCCCGGACAGGAAGGAATGGCCGAAACCGCGGATCTTCGGGTCGTCGTAGCGCCAGCCGGCGTAGTGTTCGCCAATCGGGCTGACCTGGATCAGACCGAAGGGGGCCGAGGCACCCGGGAAGGTGTTGCCGTCATCCTTGCTGCCGATGAAGGTGTTGACCTCGCGCTCCAGCGCGGACGGCGCGGCCTGCAGCAGGGGCGAGAAGGCCAGCACGGCCAGGCAGGTGGTCAGGGCGAAGGGGGACGGCAATCGGCGCATGCACTGTTTCCTGTGGGTCGATGACGGTACGGCGGGGGCACTCATGGAACGTTCCAAAGTCACGAGGACGTGAATTTAGATCGATTTAAGTAAAACACGGGGAAAACCGGGGATGCATTCTGCGGCGCAACATGAGCACCCAATCCCGCGCTGTCCTTCGAGCTACCACAGCGGCGCGCGCAACTGAACCGTTCACGGCCCCTGCCCGCCCTTGTGCCCTGTGGCGTCAGCGCCCTTGCCACATTCCACGGCCCGCCGTCCATATTGCGGAGCAGCATGCTTCCCTCGCCGCGCCGTGTTAAAAATTCGCTGCCAACGGTTTAGATCGATCCAACTCCGAACCGTCATATCGAGGCCTGGCGAGCTGGGGGACCCCCAGGTTCGCCGCCAATTTTAGATCGATTCAATCAACAGCACCGGTTCAATCCAACGGAGAGAGTGGAATGAAGCAGATGTCCCGCATGCACGGCCGCGACGCGTTGTCCGCCGCCATCACGTTCGCTCTGGCGGCCGCCGCCTTCGTGCCGGCGACCGTGTTCGCCCAGCAGGCCGATGCGCCGAGCAGCGCCCCATCGGCCACCACGCTCGACAGCGTGCAGGTCACCGGCTACCGCTATGCCATTGAAAAGAGCCTGCAGCAGAAGCGCGACGCCAACGCGGTGGTCGAGGTGATCACCGCCGAAGACGTGGGCAAGTTCCCGGACAAGAACGTGGCCGATTCGCTGCAGCGCGTGCCGGGCGTGGTGATCACCCGTGACGGCGGCGAAGGCAAGAGCGTCAGCGTGCGCGGGCTCGACCCGGACCTGACCCTGACCCAGTTGAACGGCAATTACATCGCCACCTCGGAAACCAATGACGAGGCCAGCCGTTCCTTCAACTACACGCTGCTGCCGTCGAACATGCTGTCCAGCGCCGAGCTGTTCAAGTCGCCGGAAGCGCGCATCGACGAGGGCGGCATCGGCGGCACGGTGATCCTGCACACCCGTCGTCCGCTGGAGATGGAAGCCAATTCCGGCTACGTAACCCTGGAAGGCACGTCGTCGGACACCAGCCAGGACGTGGACCCGCAGGCGTCGGCGCTCTACTCCTGGCACAGCGACGACGAGCGCTTCGGCGTGCTGGTCGGCGTGACCCAGCAGAAGCGCACCAGCCGCACCATGGAAGCGACCACGGAAAACTACCAGTGGTATGGCACCGACACCACCGCACGCGATGTGTTCGGCAATGAAATGAACCAGGGCGGTGTCAATTACTGGTGGGGCAACTCCGGTTTCAACGACCAGAACGGCCGCAACTACACCGATTTCTACATGCCGACGTCGGTGAACTTCGCGGTCAAGGAAGAAGAGCGCCAGCGCAAGGGCGGGCAGTTCACGTTCCAGTTCAAGCCGACCGACAACGTGACCCTGACGGCGAACTACTTCCGCTTCGAGCTGGAGGGTGATTACACCCAGAACATGCTGAAGATCCCGGAATGGAACATGGCGCGCTACAACCAGGACGGCAACTGGGCCGGCGGTCGCCTGCTCAACGGTCTGACCATGGACCCGAGCGGTACCATCGTGACCGGTGCGCAGTTCGAGAAGCTCCCGGGCAAGACGTATTACTGCAGCGAAGACGAAGCCGCCGCCGCCGGCCTGCCGCCGGGTGGTTGGGGTCCGGACGACTGCACCATCCCCACCCCGCAGCTGACCGGCGATTACAGCCGCGAAAAGGCGCTGTCGCAGACCGCCGACCTGAGCATCGACTGGGACATCAGCCCGCTCTGGAAGGCGTCCTTCAGCGGCGGTCGCACGTGGTCTGAAGGTGGTCCTTCGATGAAATTCCGCATGTCGGCCAAGCCGCGCCGCCGTGTCGATGGCGTGTGGCAGACCGGCAACCAATACTCGGCATGGGACCTGACCGGCACGCCGTCGGCCACGTTCTCGCCCGACCTGCAGCAGCAGCTGATGAACGGCATTGCCGAAGTGGACACGGGCTCGACCGATTCGTCCTGGATGCAGACCGAAATCAAGCAGAACCACTTCCAGGCCGACTTCACCAAGCTGTTCGAGACCGGCTGGCTGGATTCGTTCCAGTTCGGCGCCAAGTACAGCGATGGCAAGGTCCACCGCAATACCGGCAACACGTACTGGGTCTGCCCGGGCACCGATCCGGCCGACTATGACAACAACCGCTACCAGGCGGGCTGCGACAACACGGCGGGCATCGCGCAGCCGGGCTTCTTCCTGTCCAATCCGATCAGCGGCATCCGCGGCGGTTTCGACGCCAACGTGTTCCCGGGCATCGACTACCCGGCGTACATCAACTACCTCAATGATCGCTACGGTGGTTCGCACAACCGCACCGAAGAGGATTTCGTCTACAACGTCAACGAGAAGGTCTACGCCGGCTACTTCCAGGCCAACTTCCGTACCGATCGCCTGCGCGGCAACGTTGGCCTGCGAGTGGTGCGTACCGAGCAGTTCGCGCAGTCGAGCGACGCGATCGAACGCTTCAACGATTACTTCCTGGACAACGCGTCCGGCGCGCCGATGTCGTGCGATGACCCGGCAAGTGCGGCCTTCCCGGGCTACGGCTGCGAAAGCGGCTTCGTGCGCCTGCCGGACAACCTGGCCCGCGAAAAATCGTTCGAGCTGATCGGCACCGACCGGACCTACACGGACTTCCTGCCGAGCTTCAACATTGCCTGGGACATCACCGAAAACCTGGTGCTGCGTGGCGCGGCGTCCAAGGTGATCGCGCGTCCGAGCTACACCAGCATCGCCGCTCCCGGCGCGCTGAGCTACTACAGCGCCGAGTACGTGAATGACCGCCGCGTGGCCGGTGGCGCGCCGCAGGAAGGCTGGCAGGGCCATGGCAGCAACAAGAACCTGGAGCCGTTCGAGGCTACGCAGTTCGACGTGGGCCTGGAGTGGTACTTCAAGCCGGGCGCGGTGGCGGGTATCGGCCTGTTCCGCAAGAACGTGGACAATTTCACCGTGCCGGTGGTGCGTGACGTGCAGATGGTGGTCGGCGGCGAGTCGGTCACGGTGCAGGATTACGAGACCCAGGCCAACGGCCGCGATGGCGTGTCGCAGGGCGTGGAGCTGTACGGCCAGTACACCTTCGACATGGGCTTCGGTGTGCAGGCCAACTACACCTACAACGACACCAACCTGGCCTCGATCGTGCTCGATGGCGAGAGCATCGGTTCGTCGCCGCTGGTCGGCAGCGCCAAGAACCAGGCCAACATCACCGTGTTCTACGAGAGCGACGCGTTCCTGGCGCGCGCGTCGTACAACCGCCGTGGTGAAGTGGTCGGCGGCCTCACCGGCGGCATGACCGAGTACTCCGAGCCGTACGCGCAGCTCGACCTCAACGTGGCCTACAACTTCACCGACGCGCTGACCTTCACCGCCTCGGTGCTGAACGCCACGAAGGAAGAACAGCGCATCCACCTCGGCAACGACACCGACGCCCGCCTGGTCTCCAGCCTGTACTCGGGTCGCCAGCTGTACTTCGGTGCCACCTACAAGTTCTAAGCCTCACCCTACCCCGCCTTCGGGCGGGGGCAACGCTCCTCCACGGCAACCGCGCTTCCACAGGCGGTTGCCGTTTTTTTTCGCGTTTTTCAGCCGCGCGTTTTTCTTCCGGGGGCCTTTGGAGCGTGGCGAACGGTCTTCGATGAGTTCATCGCGAGCGTTGAGGGCCCCGTCGCGGCCGGCAGGCCCCTATGCAAATGTCCCCCGGCGGCGGCCTGCGGCCGCCACCTCCTCCTTTACTTTGCCAGGGACCTACC
>NZ_JBITVZ010000002.1:0-369626 GCF_044543385.1 Stenotrophomonas sp. NPDC077420 | reverse complement strand
TTCGACAGCGGACCATTGGTGCGCCACTTGCCCGGTGCCATGGTGTCCGAGGTCAGGCGCTGCGCGGCTTCGTTCGGCGACAGCTGCTGCGGCCAGAGGCTCGCCCAGGCGCGGAAGAAGCCCTGCTGGGTCGCCGGCTTGGCCTCCGGCTCGGCCGAGCGGTAGGCCGCCCAAGCCAGCTCCAGCCCGGACAGGTCGGCCAGGTTTTCCTCGCGGGTCAGCTGGCCGTTGACCTTGGCACCCTTCACGCCGGGGAACTCGTAGCCGCTGAACTGCGCGGCCACGCGGCTGCCCAGCAGCTCCCACGCGGTCTTGTCGGCCGGCGTCCACCAGCTGCGCAGTTCACCCTTGGCGTCCACCAGCGAGCCCTTGGCGTCGATCGCGCGGGTCAGCTCGTGCGCGACCAGTGCGCCGTAGCTGCCGAATTTGTCGGCGTTGTCGGCCTTGGCATTGAAGACCGGGCCCTGCAGCACCGCCGCGGTGACGATCAGGCGGTTCTGCGCGATGTCGTAGGCCAGCGCCGGCTGCTGCGGCAGCACGTCCCAACGCCGGTCGGCATTGCCCTTGCCGATCCGCTTCATTTCTTCGCGATGGCGCCAGGTCGAAGCGATCAGCATGTTGCTGCCGAAGCTGCCACGGCCCATCGGCTGCACGCTGTAGTCCAGGTCGCGCAGCGGGGTGCCGATCTCGATCTTCAGCGCGGCCATCTTGGCCTGCGCTTCGGTCTTGGCTTCGGCGCTCAGCCAGCTGTTGGCCTTGACCGATTCGATCTGGGTTTCGCGGATCTTGTCGGCGATCAGCGCCGCCTGGCGGCGGTCTTCGGCCGAAAGATGGCGCGCGGCATATTCGCGGCCCAGCATCGGGCCGGCGGCGACGTTGATGGCATTCAGTACCTGCTCCCAGCGCGGTGCGGCCAGCGTTTCACCGCGGATCACGCGACCGCGGAATTCGAACTCGGCATCGCGGTACGCCTTGGACAGGTAAGGCGCCATCGCATCGCCCACGCGCCAGCGCAGGTACGCCTTCCACTGCTCCGGCTTGATCCGGGTAACCATGCCGTCGAGCTGCTTGAACAGCGCCGGGTCGGACAGCGACACCAGGTCGTCGTTGACACCCTGCGCCTTCAGGAACGCGTCCAGCTGCAGGTTGCGGTAGCGGCTGTTGAGTTCCTTGGTGGAAATCGGCGCGTAGTTGTTGAACGGGTTGTTGATGCCGGCCAGCGACTGCGCGTTGCGTGCCAGCTCGGTTTCCAGCGCGATCACCGCCTGCGATTCGGCGTCCAGGTCGGCCGGCTTGGTACCGGTCAGCGCCAGGATCTGCTTGACATAGGCGCGGTAGCGCCCCATCAGCGCCACGGTGTCGGCGTCGGTGCGGGTATAGAACGCCGGATCGGGCAGGCCCATGCCGCCCTGCATGAAGTAGCCGATGTGGCGGTCCAGCGCCTTCAGGTCGATGTCCGGGGCGAAGTTGAACGCCACCGGGATGCCCACCTGGTGCAGTGCGGCGATCGAGGCCGGTACGTCCTTGGCCTTCTTGATCGCATTGATGCGGGTCAGCAGCGGCGCGATCGGCTTGGAGCCGTCGGCTTCCACCGCCGCTTCATCCAGGCCGCTGGCCCAGAAGTCGCCCAGCAGCTGCTGCACGTTGCCCTGCGGCGACTTCATCGCGCTGTCCAGCAGTTCACGCTGCTGCACGCGGGCGCGTTCGGCCAGCTGGCCCAGCGCGGTGGTGGCACCGGACTGTGGCACCGGGTTGGCCTTCAACCAGGCGGCATTGGTTGCGTCGTGGAAATCGCTGCACTGCGCGCTGACCGCGGGGGCGCGGCTGGCGGCCTTCTTTTTCGGGGCGGCGGAGGCGTCGGTGACGACCAGGGTGGCCAGGCCCAGGCCGAGGGCGATGGCAAGCGGACGAAGGTTGGGCATGCGAAGCGAATCCAGGAGGATTGAAGACCGCGGAACTATAGCAAGCCCGCATGAAAACGCGGCATGGAAACAAGAAGGCCCGGGCGTCTGCCCGGGCCTTCTTGCGCATTCACGCATCACGCAGTGGCGCGATGGATCACCAGATCACGACCTGCTTGTCGCCGGCGCGGACCATCGGTGCGCCCGGCTTGCATTCGAACGCGGCCGCGAAGGTCGGCAGGTTCGACGGCGCGCCCATGGCACGGAACGCGGCCGGGGCGTGCGGGTCGGTGGCCAGGCGGACCTTGGCGTTCTCCGGGGTGTACTTGGTGCGCCACACGGTGGCCCAGTTGAAGAAGAAGCGCTGGTCGCGGCTGAAGCCGTCGACCTTCGGGTCTTCCTTGCCGGCCGATGCCTTCTGCAGCGCATCGTAGGCGGTGGCCAGGCCACCCAGGTCGGCGATGTTCTCGCCCAGGGTCAGCTTGCCGTTGACCGCCTGGTCGCCCACCTTGTACTCGTTGAACTGGTTCACCAGCTTGCCGGTAAGGCCGCTGAAGTTCTTGGTGTCGGCGTTGGTCCACCAGTTTTCGAAGTTGCCGGTGGGCCCGAAGCGGCTGCCCTGGTCATCGTAGCCATGGGTCATTTCGTGGCCGATCACCGCGCCGATACCGCCGTAGTTCAGCGCATCGTCGGCCTTCGGGTCGAAGAACGGCGGCTGCAGGATGGCGGCCGGGAACACGATCTCGTTCTGCAGCGGGTTGTAGTACGCGTTGACCGTCTGCGGGGTCATGCCCCACTCGGTCTTGTCCACCGGCTTGCCGATCTTGGACAGGGCGAACTTGTAGTTGAATTCGTTGGCCGCGCGCACGTTGCCGAAGTAGCTGTCACGGCCGGTGCTCAGGCCGCTCCAGTCGCGCCACTTGTCCGGGTAACCGATCTTCGGGGTGAAGGTTTCCCATTTGGCGATGGCCTTGGCCTTGGTTTCATCGCTCATCCAGGTCAGGCCCTGGATGCGCTCCTTCAGCGCGGCGGCCAGGTTCTTGACCAGTTCTTCCATCTTGGCCTTGGCTTCCGGCGAGAAGGCGACCTTGACGTACAGCTGGCCGAACGCTTCACCGGCATCGTTCTCGATGGTGCCCAGCACGCGCTTCCAGCGCGGCTTCATTTCCTTCTGGCCGTTGAGGGTCTTGCCGTAGAACTCGAAGTTCTCCTGGACGAAGGCGTCGGCCAGATACGGCGAGGCGGCGTCGACGGTGCGGAAGCGCAGGTAGGAACGCCACACCGACGGATCGGTATCGCCCAGCGCCTTGCTCACTTCCTGGTGGAAGCCGGGAATGGCCAACGAGAACTTCTCCGGCGCGGCAATGCCCTGCGCCTTGAAGAATTCGGTCCAGCTGAAGTTGGGGGTGAGCTTGTCGGCGTCAGCCACGCTGACCGGGTTGTAGAACAGCGAGACATCCCGCGACAGCTGTTCGCTGGACTTGGAGGCCTTGGCCAGGCGGGTTTCGAACGTGACCACATCGGCGGCCTGCTTGGCCGCGTCCGCCGCGGCGACGCCGGACAGTTCCAGCACCTTGGCGACGTGCGCCTGGTAGGCCTTCAGCTTGTCGGCGTTCTTGGCGTCGGTGTAATAGGTGGTGTCCGGCAGGCCCAGGCCGCCCTGGCTGGCGTAGGCCATGTTCATGCTGGAGTTCTTGAAGTCCGCTTCCGGACCGAACCCGAACAGCACGTTCTCGCCCTTGGCGGCGGTGGTGCGCAGGTAGTTGGCGATGGCGTCCTTGTCCTGCAGGCCGTCGATCGCGGTCAGCTCGGCCTTGATCGGCTCGATGCCCTGCGCGTTGATCTTGGCCTCGTCCATGCCGGTGGCCCAGAAGTCGCCGACGATCTTTTCAATGCCGGTCGGGTTCTTCACCGCTGCAACCTGTTCGGCCAGCTGGTGCTGCACGGCCACCGAGCGCTCGTCCAGGATCGTGAAGGCGCCCCAGCTGGTGCGGTCGCCCGGGATCTCATTGGCGGCCAGCCACTTGCTGTTCACGTAGTCGCCGAAGGCGGTACAGGCGTCCAGGCTGGTGTCCAGGTCGGACGGGTGGAACGCGTTGTACGCCGGCAGCTTGCTTTCGTCGAGCTTGAAGTCGGTGGCGGCCGGGGCCGCGGTAGGGGCGGCAGCGGTGGCAGCGCTGTCCGCCGCCGGGGTTTCATTCTTGCCGCAGCCGACCAGCGCGGCCGAAACGGCCAGGGTCAGCAGAACCATCTTGGGAGTGCGAGAGATCACGTGTTGGCCTCCGGGCCGAAGAATCTTTCAGGGGGACCCCAGCAGGGCCGTGGGCCAGACGATACGCCGCTGGACCGCGCTGCAAGGGTGTCGAAGGTCATGGTATACAGCCAGCCATGGGCACTTCCGACACGTGGGATGCAGTCATCATCGGTGGCGGGCACAACGGCTTGGTCTGCGCGGCCTACCTGGCCCGGGCCGGACGCCGGGTGCTGGTACTGGAGCGGCGCCCGGTGGTGGGTGGGGCGGCGGTGACCGAGGAATTCCATCCAGGATTCCGCAACTCGGTGGCCTCCTATACGGTGTCGCTGCTGCAGCCGCGCATCATCAACGAGCTGGCGCTGGCCCGTCACGGCCTGCGCGTGGTGCCGCGGCGGATCAACAACTTCCTGCCGCTGGAGGGCGATTACCTGCTCGCCGGCGCCGGCCTGACCCGGTCGGAGGTGGCGCGGTTTTCCGCGCGCGACGCCGAGCGCCTGCCGGCCTTCGAACAGCGCCTGGACGCCTTCGCCGATGTGCTGCGTGCGCTGTCCCTGCAGGCGCCGCCGAACGTGGGGGAGGGCCATTGGCTGACCCAGCTGCCGGCGTTGTGGCAGGCCGGCCAGCTGGGCCGTCGGCTGCATGGGCTGGCCCCGGCGCTGCGCCAGGAACTGCTGGACCTGTTCACCATCTCCGCGTCGGAGTACCTCGACCGCTGGTTCGAAAGCGAGCCGATCAAGGCGCTGTTCGGCTTCGACGGCATCGTGGGCAACTACGCCAGCCCGGATGCGCCCGGTTCGGCTTACGTGCTGCTGCACCACGCGTTCGGCGAGAGCAACGGGGTGAAGGGTGCCTGGGGCCACGCCATCGGCGGGATGGGCGCGATCACCCAGGCCATGGCGCGTGCGGCCATCGCCGCGGGCGCCGACATACGCACCGACAGCGGGGTTCGCAGGGTGCGGGTGGAGCAGGGCCGCGCGGTCGGCGTGGAAACCCTCCAGGGCGAGGTCATCCGCGCACGCAAGGTGGTGGCCAACGTCAATCCCAAACTGCTCTACGAGCAGCTGCTGGCGCCGGACCAGGTGCCGCCGGCCACCCGCGAGCGGATGGCCAACTGGCGCTGCGGGTCCGGCACGTTCCGCATGAACGTGGCGCTGTCGGCCTTGCCGTCGTTCACCGTGCTGCCCGGGGCAGGGGACCACCTCACCGCCGGCATCATCATCGCGCCGACGCTTCAGTACATGGAGCGTGCCTACCACGATGCGCGCCGGCACGGCTGGTCGCGCGAGCCGATCGTGGAACTGCTGATACCCAGCACCCTGGACGACTCGCTGGCGCCGCCGGGCCAGCACGTGGCCAGCCTGTTCTGCCAGCACGTGGCGCCGGTGCTGTCCGGTGGGCGCAGCTGGGACGATCACCGCGACGAAGTCGCCGACCTGATGATCGCCACGGTGGAGCGGCACGCTCCCGGCTTCAGCGCACTGGTGCTCGGACGCCAGGTGCTGAGTCCACTGGACCTGGAACGTACCTTCGGGCTGATCGGTGGCGACATCTTCCACGGCGCGCTCAGCCTCAACCAGCTGTTCAGTGCCCGCCCGATGCTCGGCCAGGCCAACTACCGCGGCGCGCTGCCCGGGCTGTATCTGTGCGGCTCGGGCACGCATCCCGGCGGCGGCGTGACCGGCGCGCCGGGCTACAACGCGGCACAGGCCATCCTGCACCCGTAAAAAAGGCCACCCGAAGGTGGCCGACCCATGCAGGGATGGCACCCGACCGCGGGTCGGGTGCCGTCGCCGGCCGCGGGCTTACAGCCCGCCGCCGCCACACCCCTTGCCCAGGTAGTCGTCGATCAGCCGCAGCTGGTCGCCCATGATCGCGCGCGTCCACGCCGGGCCATGCGCGTAGTCGGCGATTGCGTGGTACTCGACCGGCTGGCCCGAATTCTTCGCCTTGGCCACGAACCATTCGGACTGTTCAATCGGTACCGTGCGGTCGCGGTCACCGTGGTAGACCATCAGCGGGATCTTCATCTCGCCGGCCTTGTCCAGCGGGTTCAGGCCGTCCACGGTCTTGGCCTGGGCCTGGCGGAAGAACGGGTTGGTGTAGAACCGCGACCAGATCTTCTTGATGTCCGACACACCGGCACCGGCAATGGCGCACTTGTACAGGCCATTGGGGCGCACCGAGGCGGCAAACGCGGAATAGCCGCCGTAGGAGAAGCCGAACATGGCGATATGGCCGGGCTGGGCGATCTTCTGGTCGATCATCCACTTGGCGCCATCATCCTTGTCGTCCTGCATCTTCTGGCCCCACTCGGCGTCGCCGGCCATCCACAGCTTGCGGCTCCAATCGGCCGAACCGCGGAACTGCGGGCGCAGCACCGCCATGCAGCGCGAGGCCATCAGCGGTACCCACATCGAGCCGTCGAAATCCATGCCGTCGCGCGCCCACGGGCCACCGTGCGGGTGCACCACCGCCTTCCACGGTCCTGCGCCGCACAGCTCGGTGTTCGGCGTGGTCAGGAAGGCGGGAATGTCCAGCCCGTCGCGCGCCTTGTAATAGACCAGCCTGGTCGTGCCCAGCGCGGCCGGGTCGATCTGCGGGTAGGACTTGGCCAGCTCGGTCAGCTGCCCGTTGTTGAACAGGTAGTAGGTGGGCGGGTCGGACGGACCGGACACCACCACCAGGAACGTCTTGAGGTTGGCGCTGTAATCCAGCAGGCGGATCGACTTGCCGCCATCCAGCTGGGTGGTGGCGCGCTGGCCGGTGGCCGGGTCGACCAGGGTGACCTCGCTGGCGGTGATGCCCAGCGCCTGGCGCAGGCCCTGCTGCAGCGCCTTGAAGGTCGGATCGGTCCACTGGATCTCGTTTTCGCGCGGACCGCTGTAGCCGACGCCGAGCAGCGCGCCGAACGGCACGCCGTCCACGTTCCTGTAGCGGTTCAGCACCACGCTGCCGGCATTGAAGAACTTGTGCTCGAACAGCACCTCCTTCTGCTTGCGCGCGGCGATGTCGTATTCGTAGATGACCGTCTTGTCGCGGCCCACGTTGCTCTGGATGAAAGCGATGTTGGGGTCATCGGCAAAGCCGACCACCTGGGTCACGTCGCGGTCCTTCACGTAGGAGCGGAAGTGCTCCTCCCAGGTGTTGGTGGCCGGGCTGCGGAATTCGGTTGCCACGTAGGCGCCGGTGCCGTCCAGGTCCTGGCGCAGGCGCGCGCGCAGTTCGCTGTTCAGATCGGTCACATAGCCGGCCACGCGTTCTTCGGTCTTCTGGATGCGCTGCGAGGTGAAGTTGCGCAGGTTGACCTTGTACACGTCACCGGAATTGCTGCCCGAGCCGTTCACCACCAGGATGTGGTCCGGGTCGTTGGGCAGGGTGTCGAGCACCGTGGAATTGGAGAGGGCCTGCTCGAGCTCCTCATTGCGGCTGGTGGCGCGCGGGGGCGAAATCGGTTCTTTCCACTGCTTGCCTTCGGTATCGGTGATCAGGAACTTGCTGATGAAGGTCTTGTTGATCCGATCGGTGCGCAGGTCGTAGGGCTGCCACAGCGTTACTGCCAGCAGTCCGTTCTTGATGAAGCTCACGCTCTGGAACTTCATGCGGCCGGCACCGATCACGGTGGGCGCCTTGTCCAGGGCGTTGGTGTCCCAGACCACGATGGTGCGCTCTTCGCCATTGGCACGAAGGCCGGCGATCTGCTTCCCGTCCGGGGACAGCGACAGGCTGGAAATGGCCGGGAACGCGGCCATCTGCTCGATGGTGGGGACTGCGGGCTTGGCATGCAGCGACGCACAGGTGCTGGCCAGGGCGGCCGCGAGAAGAATCCGTTTCATTCACTACCTCTATGCATGGTGCGGGTCGGCCCGCGGCGCACCGGGGCCGGAAACGAAACCGCCGCCCCGGAGGGCGGCGGCGGGTCAATCACGCGATCAGAACGCGTAGGTGACGTTTACGAAGTAGCTGCGACCGAAGTAGTCATAGCCACTGTACAGCGGGGCGTTGCCGACGGTGTTGTAGACACCCTGGGAAATGGTCGGCGGATCCTTGTCGGCCAGGTTGCGCACGCCAGCGGTGACCGACCACTTGTCTGCGTCGTACTGCACCGAGAATGCCTGCAGGAAGTAGTTCGGGGTGTACAGCTTGTACTGCGAGGTCGCCGGATCGAACAGGCCCGGGTTGTTTTCCTCGTAGTAGTCGTAGCTGTCGGTCTTGTCGATCCAGTCCAGGCCGTAGCGGACCTGCCAGTTCTTCCACTTGTAGGCCAGGTCCAGGGTGGCGGTATTCTGCGGGGTACGCAGCATGCCGACGTAGTCCACCTTCGGATCTTCCGGGAACAGCTGGTCGGTCTGCTCGATGAAGTGCGTCACCTGCACGGTGGAGCGGAACTCACCCGGACCGATGTCGCGCACGTAGCGTGCAGTGAAGTCCAGGCCGCGGACCTTTTCGGTGGCCACGTTGATGAAGCCGTTGGTCACGGTGATCGCATTGGTGTCCGGATTACGCGAGATCAGGCGGCACACGCCATTGCCGGCAGCGAAGTCAGCGGCCGAGCTGTTGTAGCAGTTGGTCAGGATCGCACCACCACCGGCGTCACGCACGCCGTTCTCGACCTTGATGTCGAAGTAGTCGACAGCGAAGGACAGGTCGCCGAAGCTGCCGAAGTCCGGCTGCAGCACGATGCCGGCGGTCTTGGCGGTGGAGGTTTCCGCCGACAGGCCGGTTTCCGCGCCACCCTGGGTGATCACGGTCACGCCATTGGTCTGGATGAACTCCGGGTCGAAGCCCTGCGAGGCGCAGTTCTGGTACCGCATCGAATTCGGGTTGGCTTCGATGTAGGTGTCGCAGGGGTCGGCCGACGCGGCCAGGAAGCCGGTGGTGCCGCCCAGGAACTGTTCGAACAGCGCCGGGGCGCGGTACGAGGTACCGTAGGACGCGCGGAACGACAGCCACTTCACCGGGGTCCACAGACCGCCGATCTTGTAGGTCTCATCCGAGCCATAGGACTTGTAGTCGGTGTAGCGGCCGGACAGGTTGACGGTCAGTTCCTCGGCGGCGGTCACGCCCGACAGCAGCGGCAGTTCCAGTTCGCCGTAGGCTTCGAACACCGAGTCGCTGCCGCGGGTCGGGGCCGACGCGGTCAGGTTGAACAGGTCCTGGTCGATCGAGTACTGCGACGGGCTGTCATCGATCTTCGCCTTGCGGTATTCGACACCGAACGCACCGCCGGCCGAGCCGTAGGGCATGTCGAACAACGGACCGTTGACGTTGAAGTTGAAGGTGGACTCTTCATACACGGTGTTGCCGGTGACCGGCACGAACACCCAGTTCTTCCAGTCGCTCGGCAGGTTGCCGCCGATGGTGTTGCTGTTCAGCGCAGGCGCCGCGATGCAGCCGTTGGACGGGTCGACGCAGGAATACCCACCGGCGCCGTTGCCGACCACGTTCAGGCTCTGCGCCAGGCGGCTGGTCAGGAAGCTCTGGAAGGTGTAGTCGGCGTCGCTCTTCGAATGCATGGCATTGAAGTCGTACTTCCACTCCGAGCCCAGGTTTCCGCGAACGCCGGCATTGAAGCGCAGGAAGTCCACGTTCTGCTTGCTCTGGTCGTTGCCGAAGCCGATGAAGGCACGTACGCCCATCGGCTGCCCGTTGGTCAGGTTGGTCGCCGGGCCCGCGACGCTGTCGCGCAGGTTGGCCGGGATCAGCGGGCTGCCCACCGCATAGTCGAGCGACAGCTGACGGTAACCGGTCTGGGTCGACTTGCGCTTGTTGCCGAGGAACTCATAGTACAGCTCGGCGTCGCCCATTGCGTTGAGGTCGAAACCGCCCTGGAAGTACAGGGTGTGGGTCTTGGCCGGCGAGATCAGCGACTGGTTGAGCATGGCGTCGTCGAAGGTATCGCGCGACCAGGTGTTCACGCCTTCGTAGCCCACCAGGCCGGTGGTGACGCCCGAGTTCGGGCGCCAGCGGTTGAAGCGGGTGCCCGTGGTGCCCGGGGCGGCAACGCCGGTCCGGGTGTTGGTGCCGATGGTGTTGATGGTGACGCCGCCGGCATCGAGCGTGTAGCACTTGGACCTGCCCGTCAGCGGATCGATGAAATCGCCGCTGCCCCAGTAGTCGCCCGCATCGATGTCGCGGTACTTGTCGGTGGCGCAGCGGGTCCAGTCACGGTCGCGCAGGCTGAGTTCGTTGCGGGTGTAGTACTCGTACGAACCGGAGAAGTGCGAGCGCTCGCCGGTGCTGCCGAACACGAGCGAGTAGCGGCGCTCATCGCCGCCGCCGCCGTCGGTGGCATTGTGCTGGGCTTCCAGGCTGACGCCGTCGACCTTGTTCTTGGTGATGATGTTGATGACGCCGGCAACCGCGTCGGAACCGTAGATCGACGAGGCGCCGTCCTTCAGGATCTCGACGCGGTCCACGATGGCGTTCGGCAGCACGTTCAGATCGGTCGAACCGACCGCGCCGCGGGCGCCGGCCGGCGAGATGCGGCGGCCGTTCATCAGGATCAGGGTACGGGTCGGACCGAGGCCACGCAGGCCGAGGGTGTTGGCGCCGGGGCCGCCGTCGGTGACGTAGCCGCCGTAGGCATTGTTGATCTGCGAAGAACCGGCGGTGACCGCGGTGCTCTGCAGCGCGGCGGTGGTCGAGTTGAAGCCGGCCAGCAGGGTTTCCTGGCGGGTCACGACCTGCACCGGCGACACCGAGTTGAACGTGTCCTTGGCGATGCGCGAACCGGTCACGGTCACGGTGTCGAACGTCGTGGTGTTCGTCGACTTGGCCGTCTCTTCAGGCGTCTGGGTCGAGGTGCTGTCCTGGGCGAATGCCGGTGCGGCCGCGAACACCATCGCGGTGGCCAGGGCGAAGCTCAGCGGATTCCGGCTGAGCGACTTGCGATTCATCATGTGTGGATCCCCTTGGAACGATCGATTGCGTCAAACACCGGTGACATGGACCAGCAGGCGTCTCCGTGTGCCCTCGGATCAGGTCCTGGCAGCGATGTGCCCCCCCTGATCACCAGCTTCACGAGCTGATGATCGAGGTTAACACGGCCTTAACGCGGCCTGTCAACTGTTCATCAGGAAGTCATAAACACAAGATAGGCAAAGTGGATCTTTCGTTTTCAGGAGTCACGTAAGTTGTTGAGGGAGAAGCGTTTTTCACGCATTCCTGGGGATTCTGCTGGATCAATACGTGGACGTATGTACGCGTGGATTTCTGGCCGAGGGGGCGTTCCAAATCCGTCAATGACCGTTTCCTGTCCTGCTGCAGGGGGGCGGGACAGCGCAGGACACCGGGCCACGCCCTGCGGCCGGCTGCACTATCATGGCGGGCTTCCCGTACCGCTTTCCCGGAGTACCCGCAGTGAGTGCCAGCCCGTCCCGCCGTCCCCATGCCAGCCAGGTGCAGAAGGGCCTGACCCTTCATCCGCGCGTCCGCAACGTGATCGCGGTCGGGTCGGGCAAGGGCGGGGTGGGCAAGTCCACCACCGCGGTCAACCTGGCGGTGGCGCTGGCCCGGTTGGGTGCCCGGGTGGGCCTGCTGGACGCGGACATCTATGGCCCCAGCGTGCCGATGATGCTGGGCCTGAGCGGTCGCCCGGAAAGCCCGGACAACAAGTCGATCGAGCCGCTGCGCGCGTTCGGCGTGGAGACCATGTCGATCGGCTATCTGATCGAAGACGAGACCCCGATGATCTGGCGCGGGCCGATGGCCACCTCGGCAATGACCCAGTTCTTCAACGACACCCTGTGGGACGACCTGGATTACCTGTTGATCGACCTGCCGCCGGGCACCGGCGACATCCAGCTCACCTTGACCCAGAAGATTCCGCTGGCCGGTGCGGTGATCGTCACCACCCCGCAGGACATCGCCACGCTGGATGCGAAGAAAGCGCTGAAGATGTTCGAGAAGGTCGAGGTGCCGGTGCTGGGCATCGTCGAGAACATGGCCGTGCACACCTGCAGCAACTGCGGCCAGGTCGAGCACCTGTTCGGCGACGGTGGCGGTGAACGCATGGCCGCGCAGTACGGCGTGCCGCTGCTGGGCTCGCTGCCGCTGGACATCGGCATCCGCGAACAGGGCGATGCCGGCACCCCGATCACGGCTGCCGCGCCGGAATCGCCGGCCGCGCAGGCCTACCTGCGGGCCGCCGAACGGCTGGTGGAAGAAGTGGCCAAGCGGCCGCGCGCGAGCATTCCGATCCTCTCCTCGCTGCTCTGATCTGTTTAGAATCGCCCGATACCGAACCCAGGACCCCCCATGAGCATCAAGAGTGACCGCTGGATCCGCCGCATGTCCGAGCAGCACGGCATGATCGAGCCGTTCGAAGCGGGCCAGGTCAAGCAGGCCCATGGCCAGCGCATCGTCAGCTACGGCACCTCCAGCTACGGCTACGACGTGCGCTGCTCGCGTGAGTTCAAGGTGTTCACCAACATCAACTCGACCATCGTCGATCCCAAGCACTTCGACCCCGGCAGCTTCGTCGACATCGTCGGCGACGAATGCATCATTCCGCCCAACAGTTTCGCGCTGGCGCGCACCGTGGAGTACTTCCGCATTCCGCGCGACACCCTGGTGGTCTGCCTGGGCAAGAGCACCTACGCGCGCTGCGGCATCATCGTCAACGTGACCCCGCTCGAGCCGGAGTGGGAAGGCCACGTCACCCTGGAATTCAGCAACACCACGCCGCTGCCGGCGCGCATCTACGCCAACGAAGGCGTGGCGCAGATGCTGTTCTTCCAGGCCGACAGCGACGACATCTGCGAAACCTCGTACAAGGACCGCGGCGGCAAGTACCAGGGCCAGACCGGCGTCACCCTGCCACGCACCTAGTCCCCTGCTCCTGGCGCAAATGGGTAGAGCCGACCGTTGGTCGGCTGCTCCTGGCACAAATGGGTAGAGCCGACCGTTGGTCGGCTGCTCCTGGCACAAATGGGTAGAGCCGACCGTTGGTCGGCTGCTCCTGGCGTAAATGGGTAGAGCCGACCGTTGGTCGGCTGCTCCTGGCGCACAAATGAAAAGCGCGGATCGCTCCGCGCTTTTTTCATGCCTGCCAGGCAGCGCCCGGCCCTACTTGCGTCCGAACAACAACCCGATCCCCACCGCCACCAGCAGCACCGGCCACCAGGTAAGGATCAGGCGACCGAGGTTCATGTTGGTCCAGCCCAGGTTGCTGGCCAGCAGGAACAGGCCGACGAGGATCAGGACGATGGCGGCGACAAGGTTGGAGCGCATCAGGGGCGGGGTCCGCTTAGGGCTGGGGCGAATATCCTAGCCGTTCCTTCCACATCGCGACACGCTCCTTCAGCACCGCGTCGTCGAAGGGATGGGCCTGGCCATGGCCCCACACCGGCGCCGGCCACGCCGGATCGCCCACATGCCGGCCGACCACGTGGAAGTGCAGCTGCGGCACGATGTTGCCCAGCGTGGCGAAGTTGATCTTCTCCACCCCGTCGGTGCCCTTCAGTGCCCGGCAGCAGCGGTTCAATTCCGTACGCAGCTGGTCCTGCTGGTGGCCGTCCAGCTCCAGCCATTCAGTGATGCCGGTCACGCGCGGCACCAGGACCAGCCACGGGAAACGTTCGTCGTTCATCAGCCGCACTTGCGACAACGGGCCTTGGTCCACCAGCACACTGTTGGCGGCCAGGCGTGAATCCAGTTCAAAATCGCTCATCCAAGATGCTCCGAAAAGAAGTCCAGGGTGCGTGTCAGCGCCAGTGCGGCACTGTCCGGATCATACGCATGTCCGACGCTGCGGTTAAAGGCGTGGTCGGCCGGATAGACGTAGGTGGCCATCTGGGGCAGCTTCTCGCGGTGGGCCTGGATGGCCTCCGGCGGAATGCTCTTGTCCTGGGCACCGAAGTGGAACATCACCGGCGCCTTGGGCGTTTCGTCCAGGAACTGCACGTTGCGTGCGCCGTAGTAACTGACCGACGGCAGGCCCAGGCGCAGCGCCGAGAGCAGGGCGATGCTGCCGCCCCAGCAGTAGCCCACGGTGCCGACCTTCCCGGCCGGCGCCAGCCGCGAGGCGGCCGCCCGCACCACTTCCAGCGCCTTTTCCACGCCCAGCGCAGTGACATGGTCCAGGCCCTGCTTCACTCCGTCTGCGTCATAGGGCAGGGCATCCGGGTCGGCATCGGCCCCGTCGACCAGGTCGAAGAAGGACGGGGCCAGTACCGCATATCCCTGCTCGGCAAAGCCTTCGGCCACCTCGCGGATGTGCGCGTTGGTCCCGAAGATCTCCTGGATGACCACCAGGCCCCCGCGCGGCTTGCCTTCCGGCGTGGCCTGCCAGGCCCGGACCGGACCGTGATGCGTATCAAGCGTGACCCACTCACCCATTGCCAGACTCCTGTTGGTTCAGGCGTTCATTATCGGCGCGCTGCAGGTTAGCGGGGCGTCGCGGGCATGCACGGATTGGCGGTTGGCATTGCCCGGGCAGCCGGTGCATTCAGGGCCCGGGCCACAACGCCGGTATACTTGCCGCCGTTTCCGGCCCCAGGTCCCCGCGCCATTCCGGCGTGGGCCCAGGCCCCCAGAGTCCCGCGATCCATGTCCCAGCTGAACCCCAAAGTCGGCTTCGTCAGCCTTGGCTGCCCGAAGGCCCTTGTCGATTCCGAGCGCATCCTCACCCAGCTGCGGGCCGAGGGCTACGACATCGTTCCCTCCTACGATTCGGCCGACGTGGTGGTGGTCAACACCTGCGGCTTCATCGATTCGGCGGTGACCGAGTCGCTGGACGCCATCGGCGAGGCGATGAACGCCAACGGCAAGGTGATCGTGACCGGCTGCCTGGGCAAGCGCCCGGAGGAGATCCGCAAGGCCTACCCGGACGTGCTGGCGGTGTCCGGTCCGCAGGACTACACCAGCGTGATGGAGGCCGTGCATGCCGCGCTGCCGCCGAAGCACGACCCGTTCGTGGACCTGGTGCCTGATTACGGCATCAAGCTCACCCCGCGGCACTACGCCTACCTGAAGATTTCCGAGGGCTGCAACCACCATTGCAGCTTCTGCATCATTCCTTCGATGCGCGGCAAGCTGGTTTCGCGGCCGGTGGATGAGGTGCTGCGCGAAGCCGAGCGGCTGGTGCGTGGTGGCGTGAAGGAGCTGCTGGTGGTGTCGCAGGACACCTCGGCTTACGGCGTGGACGTCAAGTACGCCGAGCGCATGTGGCGCGACAAGGCCTACCAGACCCGCATGAAGTCGCTGTGCGAAGGCTTGTCCGAGCTCGATGCCTGGACCCGCATGCATTACGTGTACCCGTACCCGCACGTGGACGAGGTGGTGCCGCTGATGGCCGAGAACCGGATCCTGCCGTACCTGGACATTCCGTTCCAGCACGCCAGCCCGCGCATTCTCAAGCTGATGAAGCGGCCGGGCGCGGTGGACAAGACGCTGGAGCGCGTGCAGCGCTGGCGCCAGTTGTGCCCGGACATCACCGTGCGCTCCACCTTCATCGTCGGCTTCCCGGGCGAAACCGAGGCCGAATTCGAGGAACTGCTGTCGTTCCTGGATGCGGCGCAGCTGGACCGCGTGGGTGCCTTCGCGTACTCGCCGGTGACCGGCGCCACCGCCAACGACCTGCCCGGCGCGGTGCCGGAAGCGGTGAAGCAGGAGCGTCTGGCCCGCTTCATGGCCCGCCAGGCGGAGATCTCCGCGGCGCGGCTGGAAGCGAAGATCGGCACGGTGCAGCAGTGCCTGGTCGACGCGATCGAAGACGGCATCGCGGTGGCCCGTTCCAAGGCCGACGCACCGGAGATCGACGGCCTGGTCCATATCCAGAACGCCGACGATGCGCGCCTGCGCGTGGGCCAGTTCGTGGACGTGGAGATCACCGAAAGCGATGACCATGATCTCTACGGGGATGCGCTCATCGACGAAAGCCCGGCGAAGAAGCTGCTCGACCTCAAGGTGCTGTGACCGACGCGGCCGCCCCCGGGGCGGTCGGTCGCCGGCGTTTCATCGCGCCGGCGCGCGCGGTCGTGGATCGGACGTGCTTCGCCCATCCGCTGTTTGCGGCGTTCGCGGAGTACCAGGACCTGATGGCGGCGGCCGACTGGCCGACCCTTTCCGCGTTGAACCGGCAGCTCGCCTTATCGGGGAAGCAGCTGGTGGAGCAGGACGACGCGCTGCTGGCCGATGGCCTGCACTACGAGCAGCGCATTGCACGCGGGCAGATCGCCACGCGACCGTGCAACTGGCATGACCTGTTCAATGCACTGGCGTGGGCGCGGTATCCCTCAGTGAAGGCTGCGCTCAATGCACGCCAGTGCCAGGACATCCAGGGCAACCCGCCCGGCCACCGCACGCGCGCGCAGGCCGCGTTGACCCAGTTCGACGAAACCGGCGTGATCGTGCGGGTGCGCCATGCGTCGTTGCTGCGCGCCTGGGACCACCACGACTGGCAGGCGCTGTTCGTCGACAGCGCGGTGCAGTGGCGCAGCGGCGACATCGCCGTGTCTGCCGTGTTCGGGCATGCGTTGATGGAACAGGCGTTGCTGCCTTCGCGATTGCTGGTGGGCAAGTGTGTAGTGGTGCAAGGCGATGATGATGCGCAGGTGGTGGAGCAGGTAGCGCAGGCCATCGCGCGTGCCGACGTACTCAATGATCCGCTGGAACTGCGGCCACTGCCGTTGATGGGAATCCCCGGCTGGCATGCCGCTCAGGACGCGGGCTTCTACCAGCGGGTGGACTATTTCCGGCCCCTGCGGGAGGGCAGGCAGTATCCGGCGCCCCTGCGTCACGACCAACGGTCGTGACCTACCGCTCCCCGGCCCCAGCCCGGTAGCCCACGACCGTTGGTCGTGGGTCGCGGTGCCACCAGCCCGGTAGCCCACGACCGTTGGTCGTGGGTCGCGGTGCCACCAGCCCGGTAGCCCACGACCGTTGGTCGTGGGTCGCGGTGCCACCACGGCGGTAGCCCACGACCGTTGGTCGTGGGTCGAGATGCCACCAGCCCGGTAGCCCACGACCGTTGGTCGTGGGTGCGCGATCAGGCGGGGTACTCGACCGCCAGGATCGCGAACCCGGTCCGCCCGCTCGGCAGCTCCACCTCGAACTCGTCATCCACGCGCTTCTTCAGCAGCGCACGCGCCAGCGGCGAATCGATGCTGATCCAGCCGGCACCCGCATCGGTCTCATCCGGCCCCACGATGCGGTAACGACTGACATCGCCGCTTTCCACGTTCTCCAGCTCCACCCACGCGCCAAAAAACACCGCCTGCGGATCGGTCGGCACGGTGTCCACCACCCGCAGCGACTCCAGCCGCTTGGTCAGGTAACGCACGCGCCGGTCAATCTCGCCCAGCTGCTTCTTGCGGTAGGTGTATTCGGCATTCTCCGAACGATCACCTTCCGCCGCGGCCGCGGCCAACGCCTTGACCACCTCCGGCCGGCGCACACGCCACAGCTCGTCCAGCTCGCTCTTCAAGCGCTGGTGGCCCTGCGCGGTGATCAGGGCCGTACTCTTTTCCGCAGGGGGACGCCAACGCGACATCGATGGCCTCAGCGCTTGCCGCCAAAGATGCCGCCCAGGATGCCGCGCACGATCTGGTTGCCCAGCTTGGTCCCCAGGGTGCGCGTGGTCTGCTTGGCCATCGTTTCGATCATGCCCTGGCGGCGCTTGGTGCCGAAGACCGCGTCCTTGATCGACTGCCCGAAGCCGCCGTCCTGCTGATCGTCCTGTTCGCGCGTGCGTGCCTTGGGCGTACCGGCCTGTTCCACCGTCTTGGCCGCGCGCTGGGCCAGCCGCTCGGCCGCCGATTCGCGGTTCACGGCGGTGTCGTAGCGCGGGCCGACCGGACTGCCGGCGCGGACCTGGGCGCGCTCGGCCTCGGTGATGGCGCCCATCCGGCAGCGCGGCGGCGCGATCCGGGTCTGCTGCACCGGCGAGGGAATGCCCTTGTCCTGCAGCGTGGACACCAGCGCCTCGCCGGTACCCAGCTGGGAAAGGGCCGCCACCACGTCCAGCTTCGGGTTCGGCACGAAGGTTTCTGCGGCGATCTTCACCGCCTTCTGGTCGCGCGGGGTGAACGCTCGCAGCGCATGCTGCACGCGGTTGCCCAGCTGGCCCAGGATGTTGGCCGGCACGTCGTCGGGGAACTGCGAGCAGAAGTACACGCCCACGCCCTTGGAGCGGATCAGCCGCACCACCTGCTCGATGCGCTGCACCAGCGCGGCCGGCGCATCGTCGAACAGCAGGTGCGCTTCGTCGAAGATGAAGACCAGCTTCGGCTTCTCCAGGTCGCCCACCTCGGGCAGGGTTTCGAACAGCTCCGACAGCAACCACAGCAGGAAGGTCGAGTACAGGCGCGGTTTGAGCACCAGCTGGTCGGCGGCCAGGATCCCGACCACCCCGCGCCCGTCATGGTTGACCCGCATCAGGTCGGCCAGCTCCAGGGCCGGTTCGCCGAAGAAGGCTTCGCCGCCGTCCTGCGACAGGCGCAGCAGGGCGCGCTGGATCGCCGCCACGGTCTGCGCGCTGACCAGCCCGTATTCGGTGGAAATGTCCTTGCGCTCGTCGGCGACCAGGCCGAGCAGGGCACGCAGGTCGTCCAGGTCCAGCAGCAGCAGGCCACGGTCGTCGGCCAGCTTGAACACGATGTCCAGCACGCCGGCCTGGGTGTCGTTGAGTTCCAGGATGCGGGCGAGCAGGGTCGGGCCCATTTCGCTGACCGTGGTCCGCACCGGATGGCCGAGCTTGCCGTACAGGTCCCAGAACACGGTCGGGCTGCCGGCCGGCGCGTAATCGGCCACGCCGATTTCCTTCGCGCGCTGCAGCAGTGCCTCGCTGCCTGCGCCTGGCACGGCCAGGCCGGACACGTCGCCCTTCACATCGGCCAGGAACACCGGCACGCCGATGCGCGAGAAGCCTTCGGCCAGCGTCATCAGGGTGACCGTCTTGCCGGTACCGGTGGCGCCGGCCACCAGGCCGTGGCGGTTGCCCAGCGCGGGCAGCAGGGTCACGGGAATGTCGTCGGTGGTGCCTCTGCCGAGCAGGATCGGATCCATGGTCAACTCGCTCTGTGGACGGGCTATGTGAATGGGCAGGATTCTAAACGTCGGCAGGCAGGGGCGGGCAGACCGGGTTGCCCCGATGCAAGCGGCACGGCTACTCTGCCCTGTCTTTCGCCCACAGTGCCAAAAATGCCCGTTCCTGTCCTGCTTTCCCGTGCTTGGCCGTTGTTGGCGCTGTTTCCCCTGCTGTCGTTCGTGCCCGATGCCCACGCCCAGCGCGTCTCGGCGCGCGACAAGGCGAAGATCGAGGTGCTGGAGCAGCGCATGGCCGCCGCCGAGAAGCGCTATGCCGACGCGCTGGTGCTGGTCAACAACGCCGACCCCAAGGGCAAGAACGAAAGTGACGCCGCGCTGGAGGACATGGAGGACGTGATCAGCGCCTGCGTGGTGCAGAAGGGCTGCCAGGTCAGCAATCTGCTGGTCACCTACAAGCGGCTGCTGAAGACCAATACCGACGCCCGCGACGCCGACGACGTCGAGGGCGTGGCCAGCGATGGCGGCCTGCTCGAGGCCGACCCGGACCACCTCGGTCCGCTGGCCGCCGACGTGCCCGAAGCGGCCCGCGCAGCGGCGCTGCTCAACGACAAGCGCCACGCCTTCGACACCATGGTCGAATACAACCCGGCGGTGCAGGCCGGCATCCGCCGCTGGCTGACCGACATGCGCCCGGCGCTGATGAATACCTACGAGAACTACCAGACCCTGCGCGCGGTGATGTGGCCGGAATGGGAGAAGCGCGGCCTGCCCGAGGCGCTGCTGTTCGGGATCATGGCCAAGGAATCCAACGGCCGCGTGCATGCGTCCTCGCGCGCGGGCGCTGCCGGGTTGATGCAGTTCATGCCGGCCACCGGGCGCCGCTTCGGGCTGGGCCCGGACGGCACCGGCTTCGACACCCGCTTCGATGCGCGCAGCGCCGCCGAAGCCAGTGCCAGCTACCTCAACGAGCGCATGCGCGAGCTCAACAACAACGTGGAACTGTCGCTGGCCGGCTACAATGGCGGTGAAGGCCGCGCCGCGCGGGTGTATCGGCAGAACGCCGGCCAGAGCTTCTGGGTCGACAGCGTCTACAACCAGTTCCCCGCCGAAACCAAGGACTACGTGCCGATGGTGATCGCCGCGGCCTGGATCTACCTGCACCCGCAGCAGTACGGCGTGGACTTCCCCAAGGTCAATGCGCAGCCGGCCACGATCCGCCTGGCCAAGTCCACCACCATCTACGAGCTGACCATCTGCCTGGGCAGCACCGGCACGCGTGACGGCTACATGCGCGCACTGCGCAACCTCAACCCGCGTTACGAAGCCGATGGCTGGATTCCGGCCGGCACCATCATCAATGCCACCACGCGCATTGCCGGCCTGTACAACCGGTACTGCGTGAGCGGTCCGCGCGCCGACCTGGCACGCACGCTGATCACCGCCGACCTCAATGCCGCCATCGTCCGCCCGACCGCGACCAGCTACACCGGCAACGTGGCGGTGGGCAGCGTGGTCCCGATGGCCGGCGTACAGGCCAGCACCCCGGTGCCGACCGCCCCGGCCGCCCCGGTGGCCGTGCCGGCCGCCAAGGCCAAGCCCAAGGCGGTGAAGAGCCACAAGGTCGGCAAGGGCGAAACCCTGGGCAGGATTGCCGACAGGTTCGGCTGCGACGTGCGCGAGCTGGCCAGGGCCAATGGACTGAAAGCGCCGGCCTATGCGCTGCGCCAGGGCCAGTCGATCAAGCTGCAGGGCTGCGGTAACTAACCTTCGAGGAAGACAGATGGACATCACCGCAATCAACGACATGTTCGCCAACATCCGCGAGAACACCGACTGGGATCTCAATGGCGAGCTGGTGTGGGGCTACTTCTTCGTCAACACCACCGAAGCGCCGCTGCACGGCCTGGCCAAGGTGCTGGAAGGGCAGGGCTACACCGTGGTCGAGGTGTTCGAGCCGGAACTGGAGCCGGACGAGGCGCCGTACCACGTACTGCACGTGGAGCGGGTGGAAGTTCACGACGAAGCGTCGCTGGACGCGCGCAACCAGGCGCTGCAGGCGCTGGCAGAAGCCAACGGGGTGGAGGATTACGACGGGATGGATGTGGGCCCGGTCGAATTCGCGCACGATCCGGATGCCGGTTGAAAACAAAACGCCCCGCGAAAGCGGGGCGTTCTTCATTGCGTAGGGACAGGCCATGCCTGTCCGCTGTTCAACGAAGGGTGGCCAATGCCTGGCCGAGCTGCACGGCGTGTTCGGCGTCGAGGTGCGGCGCGAAATCGGCTACGCCCGGCGGCAACAACACGATCACCGTGGAGCCGTAATTGAAGCGCGCCATTTCGGCGAAGCGCTCCAGGGTGATGCCCTTGCCGCGGTAATCCTTGCGGGTGATGGTGTCGCCATAGGCCGGAATCTCTTCGCCGCCCCATACCGTCTCCACGCCCGACACCAGCAGCGCACCGACCATCACCTGCACCATCGGGCCGAAGTCGGTGTCGAAATGGCAGACCAGGCGCTCGTTGCGGGCGAACAGCCCCGGGACCGTGTTGACCGCCGCCGGCCCCACGCTGAACAGGCGGCCCGGTACGTGCACGGTTTCGCGCAGGGTACCGGTCCACGGCATGTGCACGCGGTGGTAATCCTTCGGCGACAGGTACACGGTGGCGAACAGCCCGTGGTGGAACACCTCGGCGTCGGCGGCGTCGCCTAGCAGTTCGGCGGCGGTGAACGACTGGCCCTTGGCCTGGAAGATGCGCCCGTCTTCAATGGCACCCAGCTGGCTGATCCGGCCATCGGCGGGCATCACCAGCGTGCGCGCACCGGCATCGGGTACGCGCGCGCCCGGCTTGAGGGCGCGGGTGAAGAACTGGTTGAAGGTGGGGTAGCTGCGCGGGTCCGGGTTGGCGGCCTCGGCCAGATTCACGCCGAACCGTTCGGTCACCGTGTCGATCAGCCAGCGCGAGATCCGCGGGTTGCGGGAATACGCCAGGCGCCGCGCCATCGACGACAGCAGGCGATGGGGCAGGACGTAGCTCAGCGTGGTGGTCAGACTCATGGGGCGGATTTCTCGGTCAACAGGTTCAGGTCGCGGGCGATGGCCGGCGCGTTGAAGGGGGGACGGACCAGGCCGGCCAGCCTGCCGTCCGGGTCCAGTACGGCCAGGCTGGCCGAGTGCTCCAGGGTGTAATCCTGGGGATTCTCATCGAACGTCCTGCCCGGCACTTTCTGGAACACGAAGCCCAGCGCGGTCGCAAAGCGCTCCAGCGAGGGCACGTCGGCGGTGGCGGCCAGGGTGTCCTTGTGGAAGGCGTGCACGTATTCGCCCAGCCGCGCCGGGGTGTCGCGCTCCGGGTCCACCGACACGAACACCAGCCGCGGACGCAGGGTGTCGGGCAGGGCCTCCCACTGCTTCTGGGCCTGGGCCAGGTCGGCCAGGGTGGTCGGGCAGATGTCGGGGCAGGCCAGGAAGCCCAGGAACACCAGGGTCCAGTGGCCCTTGAGCTCGCCGGGGATCAGCCGGGTGCCGTCGGACTGGGCCAGGTTGAAGTCCGGCAGGGGACGCGGCTGCGGGTAGAAGGTGATCGACTCGGTGGCCGGGCGGTGACCGGCCGGGCTCGGCCCGAACACCTTCTGGGCAACGACCAGGCCGAGCCCGGCGGCCAGCGCGATGAGCAGGATGATGCCGACATTGCGATTGAACATGAAAGGCCCGTACCCGAAGGGGCCTCCATGATAGGGGATGGGGGGCGGCGGTTTCCGTTTCCGCTGCAACGGATGCCGTGCTGCGCCGCAGCGCCTATAATCTGGGGCCACTTTGTCTGTTGCCCTGCCATGACCGCCGAAACGGCCGCCGAACTCCATACGATCATCGACCTGATCCGCTACGGCACCAGCCGTTTCAACGCCGCCGGGCTGACCTTCGGGCACAGCTACGACAACGCCCTGGACGAAGCCACCCAGCTGGTCCTGCATGCGCTGCACCTGCCGCACGACCTCGGCCCCGCCTACGGTGCCGCCCGCGTCCTGGCATCGGAAAAGGCCGAGGTGCTGGCCCTGTTCGAGCGCCGCATCAGCGAGCGCCTGCCGGCCGCTTACCTCACCGGTGAAGCCTGGTTCGCCGGGCTGAGCTTCAAGAGCGACCGCCGCGCCCTGGTGCCGCGCTCGCCGATCGCCGAGCTGATCGAAACCGGCTTCGAGCCGTGGCTGGCCGGCCGTGACGTACACCGCGCGCTGGACCTGTGCACCGGTTCGGGCTGCATCGCCATCGCGATGGGCCACTACTACCCGAACTGGGAAGTGGACGGCGTGGACCTCAGCGATGAGGCCCTGTCGCTGGCTGAAGAGAACAAGGAGCGCCTGCAGGCGCACAACGTCACCCTGCTCAAGTCGGACCTGTTCAACGGCCTGACCGGCCGTCACTACGACCTGATCGTGACCAACCCGCCGTACGTCACCAACGACGAGACGGACGCGCTGCCGAAGGAATACTCGTACGAGCCCGAAATGGGCCTGCGTGCCGGCGACGACGGCCTGGACCTGGTGCTGAAGATCCTGCGCGACGCCCCGCTGCACCTGAGCCAGGACGGCGTGCTGATCTGCGAAGTGGGCGAGTCCGAACAGCACCTGATCAAGCTGCTGCCGGAAGTGGATTTCGCCTGGGTGGAGTTCAAGGTCGGCCAGATGGGCATCTTCGCGGTGGAATGCCGCGAGCTGATCGCCCACAGCGCCCGCATCACCGAACTGGCGGCGCAGCGGCCGTGAGTTCCAACACCTTCGGCAAGCTGCTGTCGGTCACCACCTTCGGCGAATCGCACGGTCCGGCGATCGGCTGCGTGATCGACGGCTGCCCGCCGGGGCTGGAGATCAGTGCCGACGACTTCGCCCACGACCTGCAGCGCCGCGCCACCGGCAAGAGCCGGCACACCTCGGCGCGGCGCGAGGCCGATGAGGTCGAGATCCTCTCGGGCGTGTACGAGGGCCGCACCACCGGTACGCCCATTGCGCTGCTGATCCGCAACACCGACCAGCGCAGCAAGGATTACAGCACCATCGCCCAGCAGTTCCGCCCGGGCCATGCCGACTACAGCTACTGGCAGAAGTACGGCATCCGCGACCCGCGCGGTGGCGGCCGCTCGTCCGCGCGCGAAACCACCATGCGCGTGGCCGCCGGCGTGATTGCGAAGAAGTGGCTGCTGCAGCGCTTCGGGGTGACCGTGCGCGGTTACCTGTCGCAGCTGGGCGAGATCACCCCGACCGGCCATGACTGGTCGGCGGTGGAAGACAACCCGTTCTTCTGGCCGGTGGCCGAACAGGTCCCCGCGCTGGAAAGCTACATGGACGCGCTGCGCAAGTCGGGCGATTCGGTCGGCGCGCGGGTCAACGTGGTGGCCGATGGCGTGCCGCCGGGCTGGGGCGAGCCGATCTACGGCAAGCTCGATGGCGAACTCGCCTCGGCGCTGATGAGCATCAACGCGGTCAAGGGCGTGGAGATCGGTGACGGCTTTGCCAGCGCCGCCCAGAAGGGCACCGAACACCGTGATCTGATCACCCCCGAGGGCTTTGCCAGCAACCACGCCGGCGGCATCCTCGGTGGCATTTCCACCGGCCAGCAGGTCACCGCCTCGATCGTGCTCAAGCCCACCTCCAGCCTGCGCCTGCCGGGTGCCACGGTGGATGCCAGTGGCGCCGCGGTAGAGGTGATCACCACCGGTCGCCACGATCCCTGCGTGGGCATCCGCGCCACGCCCATCGCCGAAGCGATGATGGCGCTGGTGCTGATGGACCAGGCCTTGCGCCACCGCGCCCAGTGCGGCGATGTCGGCGAGATCACCCCGCGCATTCCCGGATCCCTCGATGGCTGAGGCGCGCCCCCGGGTCTGGGTCAGCCAGCCGCTGTTCGATGATGTCATCGAACAGCTCGGGCAGCATGTCGAGCTTGCGATGACCCACGAGGTCACGCGCTACACGCCCGATCTGCTGGCCGCGCAGCTGGCCCAGGTCGACGGCGCGCTGATCACCCTCAACGAGCGCATCGGCCCGGCCGAGATCGCCCATGCACCGCAGCTGCGCGCCATCGCCAATGTCGGCGTGGGCTACAACAACCTCGACGTGGACGCGCTCAGCGCGGCCGGCATCCTGGCCAGCAACACCCCGGATGTGCTGACCGAAACCACCGCCGACCTCGGCTTCGCGCTGTTGATGGCGACCGCGCGGCGGATCACCGAAGCCGAGCGCTGGCTGCGCGAGGGGCAGTGGGGGCAGTGGTCGTTCCAGACCATGCTCGGTGCCGACATCCATGGCAGCACGCTGGGCATCCTCGGCATGGGCCGCATCGGGCAGGGCATTGCCCGCCGCGGCGGGCTCGGCTTCGGCATGCGCGTGCTGTACCACAACCGCTCGCGGCTGCCCGACGCGACCGAAGCCGAGGTCGGCGCGGAGTACGTCGACCTGGATACCCTGCTCGCCCAGTCCGACCACCTGGTGCTGGTGCTGCCCTACAGCCCGTCCTCGCACCACATCATCGATGCCGCCGCGCTGGCCAGGATGAAGCCCACCGCGACCCTGGTGAACATTGCCCGTGGCGGCATCGTCGACGAGCTGGCATTGGCCGACGCCCTGGCCCACGGCCGGCTGGCCGCGGCCGGGCTGGACGTGTTCGAAGGCGAGCCAGCGGTGCGCCCGGAACTGCTGGCCCTGCGCAACATCGTCCTCACCCCGCACATCGGCAGCGCCAGCCAGGCCACGCGCCGGGCCATGGTGCAGCTGGCCGTGGACAACCTGCTGGCCGCGCTCGGCCTGGGCGCGAACGCCGGCAACCCGCCCAGCGCGATCAACGCCGACGCCGTGGCCGCCGTGAAAACCGGCGCCGCCACCGTGGGCGGCAAAAAAACCGACGACGCTAAACGATAGGGAACCGCGCGGCCATCACGTGAGGTTCCCCGAGCCCAATCCGCAACGCGTGTCCCCTTCTTCACCACGGTAGGTACCGACCGTTGGTCGGTACATCATCAAAGAGAATTCCATGAGCAATCAAGATCGTCGTTTCCACGTCGCAGTCGTCGGTGCCACCGGCGCCGTCGGCGAAACCATGCTGGCCATCCTGGCCGAACGCAACTTCCCGATCGCCACGCTGAGCCTGCTCGCGTCCTCGCGTTCGGCGGGCGGCGAGATTGAATTCGAAGGCAACAAGGTCAAGGTCCAGGACCTGGCCACGTTCGACCCGAGCGGCGTGGACATCGCGCTGTTCTCCGCAGGCGGCAGCGTGTCCAAGGAGTACGGCCCGAAGTTCGCTGCCGCTGGCGCGGTGGTGATCGACAACTCCTCGGCCTTCCGCTACGACGATGACGTGCCGCTGGTGGTGTCCGAAGTGAACCCCGAGGCGCTGAAGAACCGCCCGCGCGGCATCATCGCCAACCCGAACTGCTCCACCATGCAGATGCTGGTCGCGCTGGCCCCGCTGCACCGCCAGTACGGCATCCAGCGCATCAACGTGGCCACCTACCAGTCGGTCTCCGGCGGCGGTCGTTCCGCGCTGGAAGAGCTGGGCAAGCAGACCGGCCAGCTGCTCAGCTTCCAGGACATCGACCCGCAACGTTTCCCGGTGCAGATCGCCTTCAACCTGATCCCGCACATCGACGACTTCCAGGACAACGGCTTCACCAAGGAAGAGATGAAGCTGGTCTGGGAAACCCGCAAGATCCTCGGCGACGACAGCATCCTGGTGAATCCCACCGCGGTGCGCGTGCCGGTGTTCTACGGCCATTCCGAAGCGGTCAGCATCGAAACCCGCGACAAGGTCACCCCGGACGCCGCGCGCGAACTGCTGTCGCGTTCGCCGGGCGTGGAAGTTGTCGACAAGCATGAGGCCGGCGGTTACCCGACCCCGGTCACCCATGCCTCGGGCACCGATGCGGTGTATGTCGGCCGTATCCGTGAAGACCTGTCGCACCCGCGCGGCCTGAACCTGTGGATCGTCTCGGACAACATCCGCAAGGGTGCCGCGCTCAACGCGGTGCAGCTGGCCGAGCTGGTCGCCGCCGAAGGCTGATGGATGCACACGCGCACGCAGGGCGCCACGCCCTGCGTGGCTGAAATGCCGCGTGGCCGGATGGGTCGGGAATCGCTATATTGCCTGCCATGAAGAACCGGGTTACGGGCGCGTTGCGCCCGCTCAAGTATGCGTCGACCCTGCTGCTGGCCCTGGCCAGCAGCTCCGCCATGGCGCTCGGCCTTGGCGACATCCGGGTGCTGTCCAAGCCCGGCCAGCCACTGCTGGCTGAAATTCCGGTCATTTCCGCCGATCCGTCCGAACTGGAAAACCTGCGCGTGGCGCTGGCTTCGCCCGTCACCTTCGCCCGGGTGGGGCTGGAGCGGCCCACCGGATTGGTCAGCGAACTGCAGTTCGAGCTTTCCCGCGACAGCAACGGACGCGCGGTGGTGCGGGTCAGCTCGCAGGCGCCGGTGACCACGCCGTCGCTGAATTTCCTGATCGAAGCGGACTGGGGCCAGGGTCGCCTGGTGCGCGAATACTCGGCGCTGGTCGATGCGCCCGACAGTGCGCTGGCCGTGGCCGAGCCGGAAATCGTCGCGCCGGCCGGCGCCATGTCCAACGCCATCGCGCGCGAAGCCGCCGCCATGCAGGCGCCTGCGCCCGCGCCGGTGCCGGCCACGGAGCCCCAGCCCTCGCGCACCGGCCCGGTGCCGCCGCGCGCTGCCGCACCGTCGCCGCCGGCCGCCGCCGTTGCCGCCGATGGCAGCATCACGGTGCAGCGTGGCCAGACCCTGTCGCAGATCGCCGTCGGCGTCGCCCGCGAGCAGGGCATCAGCCGCGACCAGGCCATGATCGCGCTGCTGCGCGCCAATCCCGAAGCCTTCATCCGCGGCAACCTCAACCTGCTCAAGCAGGGCGCGGTGCTGCGCACGCCCGGCGCCGACAGCCAGGTCGATGCCGGCCAGGCGGCCGCCATGGTCCGCGAGCACGCCGCGCAGTGGCGCCAGGCCCGTTCGGCCATTCCGCAACCGGCCAGCGGCGGTGCAGCGCCCGCGCCCGCGGCAACCGCTACCGCTGCGTCAAGCGCTGGTGCGCCGGCGTCTGGCGGGCGGCTGGAGATCGCCCCGGCGGTCGCCGCCACCGACAACAACGCAGGTACAACCACCGGCACCGCTGCCGGCAGCGAGGGTGACATGCTGGGCAATGAACAACTGCGGCAGGCCAAGGAAGACGTGGCCACCCGCGATGCCGAGATCCAGGAGCTGCGCAACCGCGTGGCCGAACTGGAAAAGCTCAAGCAGCAGCAGGCGTCGTTGATTGCGATGAAGGACACCGACCTGGCGGCTGCCCAGCAGCGCCTGGCCGACGCACCGGCCGCACGCGAAAGCGGTGGCGGCGGTTGGGCCTGGTTGGGAGGCGCGGTGCTGCTGCTGGTAGTGGCTGGCTGGGCCGTCTCGCGCCGCCGCAAGCCGTCGCCGCTGCCACCGCTGCGCCGCGAGGGCCTGGATGCGGCCAGCCTGGCCGCGGCGGTTCCGACCGCCGATTACGTGGACGAACTGGCCGCACAGCGCGACCTCGACGCCGACGCGGTGGATCTGCGCGATGCGCCGGATTACGTGCTGGCCGGCGATGTCGAGGTCGAGCCGGTACGCCGCGAGCCGGTGTTCAGCCTGGAGCCCGAGCCGGGCCGTGCGGCCGTTGACGACACCGCCGGGCCGCTTGCCGGCGTACCCGCTGCCGAGCCCGTGGACGAGGACCCGCTGCCGCCGCACGCACGCGAAGCGGCCGCGCAACCGTCCTACCGGGGGGTGTTCGAGTTCCCGGACGAGGCCATTGCGGCCGATGCCGTGGAACCGGTGCCGGCCGCTGAAGCGGGTGCTGCACCGGTCGGTGCACCCGGCCGCGAGCGCCTGGAACTGGCCATCGCCTACCTGGACCTGGGCGACGCCGACACCGCGCGCACCCTGCTGCTGGAAGTGGCCCAGGGCGGCGACATGCACAGCCAGCTGCAGGCCCGCGAACTGCTGGCGCGGCTCAGCTGAGCATGCGCTACGCACTGGGCATCGAGTACGACGGCAGCGAATACAAGGGCTGGCAGCAGCTCGGCGAGAGTGGCTGTCCCAGCGTGCAGGCCAGCCTGCAGGACGCGTTGTCGTCGGTGGCCGACGCGCCGATCCAGGTGGTCTGCGCCGGGCGGACCGACGCCGGCGTGCACGGCGAATGCCAGGTGGTGCACTTCGACACCGACGTGGTGCGCGATCCGCGCAGCTGGACCCTGGGCACCACCACCCGGGCGCCGCGGTCGATCGCGGTGCGCTGGTGCGTGCCCGTGGCCGACGACTTCCACGCGCGGTTCTCCGCGCGTGCGCGCCGCTACCGCTACCGCCTGCTCAACCGCGCCATCCGCCCGGCGCTGTACCGGCAGAGCCTGAGCTGGGAGCGGCGCCCGCTGGATGCCGCGCGGATGCACGAAGCAGGGCAGGCCCTGCTGGGCGAGAACGACTTCAGTGCCTTCCGCAGCGTGCAGTGCGAGGCCCTGCATGCCCGCCGCGAGTTGCAGGCGATCAGCGTGACCCGCCAGGGTGAGGTGATCGAGGTCTGTGTTCAGGCCAATGCATTCCTTCATCACATGGTGCGCAATATCGTCGGTTCATTGATCCTGATCGGCAGTGGGGAAAAGCCGGTGTCGTGGATGGCCGAACTGCTGGCCGGCCAAGACCGCACCGTGGCCGGGCCCACCGCGCCGCCGCAGGGATTGGTATTTGTTGGCCCGTTGTATCCCGACAACTGGCACCTTCCTGCCGAGGTCACCCTATGAGCCGCTCTTTCTACCGCACCCGCATCAAGTTCTGCGGCATGACCCGCGCGGGCGACGTGCGCCTGGCCGGCGAACTGGGCGTGGATGCGGTGGGCTTCATCTTCGCCAGGGAAAGCAGGCGCCGCGTGGCCCCGGCCGAAGCCCGCGCCATGCGCCAGGCGATCGCGCCGATGGTGGACGTGGTGGCGCTGTTCCGCGACAACAGCAAGGAAGAGGTGCGCGAGGTGCTGCGCACCGTGCGCCCGACCCTGTTGCAGTTCCACGGCGACGAAGACGAATCCTTCTGCCGCAGTTTCAACATGCCGTACCTGAAGGCGGTGGCGATGGGCGGCCGTGAAGAGGTCAACGCCCGCCAGCTGCAGCTGCGCTACCCCAGCGCGGCCGGCTTCCTGTTCGACAGCCACGCCCCGGGCGGCGGTGGCGGTACCGGCGTGGCCTTCGACTGGACCCGCCTGCCGACCGGCCTGCACCGCCCGTTCCTGCTGGCCGGTGGCATCACCCCGGACAATGTGTTCGACGCCATCGTCGCCACCCTGCCGTGGGGCGTGGACGTGTCCAGCGGGATCGAATCCGAACCGGGCATCAAGGACGGCTACAAAATGCGCAAATTCGTCGAAGAAGTCCGCCGCGCCGACTGCCACGAAGCCGATTGAGCCCAACAATCTCGATCGGCGGTAGCTCCCGAGCGTTGGTCGGGAGACACATTTACCGCAGCGTTTCCGCCAACCAATCCCCCAGGGCCTGCACCCGCGCATCCGGCGCGTCCTCTGGCGTGGCCAGCACCCAGAATCCCCCTGTCGCCCCAAACCCCCATGGCGCCAGCAGCCGGCCTGCGGCCAGCTCGTCGGCCACCAGCGGCTCCGGTGCGATCGCCACGCCCAGCCCGGCGACTGCCGCTTCCAGCAGGTAATACAGGTGCTCGAATCCCGTGCCCAGCACCAGCAGGGCAGGGTCCAGGCCGTGTGCCTGGGCCCACTCCGGCCACGCCTGCGGGCGCGAGGTGGTGTGCAGCAACGGTTCGCCCAGCAGTGCCGACGGTGGCTGGCGGCGCAGGCGCGCCGCCGCCGGGTGGTGGGGGCTGACCACCACCCCGACCCGTTCCGGTGCCAGTTCCCGCACCTGCCAACCGCGCGGCCACGGCGGCTGCGCCAGCAGCAGCAGCGCGTCCAGTGCCCGCTGTTGGTCGGTGAAGCTGCCGTCCTGCGCCGACCAGTGCAGGGCCAGGTGTGGAAGATCGGCCTGCAGCGCAGGCAGGCGTGGAATCATCCAGCGCGCCAGGATGCTGCCACTGCAGCCCAGCACCAGCGCTTCGGGCCGCTGCCGGCGCTGCAGCGTGGCGACCGCTTCGCGGATCTGGCCGAAGGCCCCGGCGCAGGCTGCCTGCAGCGCCTTGCCGGCGGCGGTCAGGCGCAGGCCGCGGCCAGCGCGTTCGAACAGTGTCACGCCCAGGTGGTCTTCGAGCAGCCGCAATTGGCGACTGATCGCGCCGTGGGTCACATGGAGCTCCCCGGCGGCACGGCCCACGCCGCCCAGCCGGGCGGTGGCCTCGAAACTGCGCAGGGCGTTCAGGGGCGGCAGGTGGGGGTCGCTCATGTGAGTTTTCCTGACGGGTCAGGGCAGATAATATCGATATTCGGTTCCGGACATGTGCGGTAAATTGTCAGCCTGTCTCCCCCTGGCTGTCGCGTCATGTCCGCATCCCCGATCACCGATTTCCACGCCTATCCCGACGCCAACGGTCATTTCGGTCGCTACGGCGGCAGTTTCGTCGCCGAAACGCTGATCGGGCCGCTGCAGGAACTGGCTGCCGCCTATGACCAGGCGCGCCGCGATCCAGCTTTCATTGCCGCCTACGACAAGGACCTGACCCACTATGTCGGTCGGCCCAGTCCGATCTATCACGCCGAACGGCTCAGCCAGCAGGTCGGCGGCGCGCAGATCCTGCTCAAGCGCGAAGACCTGAACCACACCGGCGCGCACAAGATCAACAACACCATCGGCCAGGCCCTGCTGGCGGCGCGGATGGGCAAGAAGCGCATCATCGCCGAGACCGGCGCCGGCCAGCATGGCGTGGCCAGTGCCACCGTCGCCGCGCGGCTGGGCCTGGAGTGCGTGGTGTACATGGGCGCCACCGACATCGAGCGCCAGAAGATCAACGTCTACCGCATGAAGCTGCTGGGCGCCACGGTGGTGCCGGTAACCTCCGGGTCGGCCACGCTCAAGGACGCGCTCAATGAAGCCATGCGCGACTGGGTCACCAACGTGCGCGATACCTTCTACATCATCGGTACCGTGGCCGGTCCGGACCCGTACCCGCGCATGGTGCGCGATTTCAATGCGATCGTCGGGCGCGAAGCGCGCGCGCAGATGCTTACCGACTACGGTCGCCTGCCCGATGCGATCACCGCCTGCGTGGGGGGCGGCAGCAATGCGATCGGCCTGTTCCATGCCTTCCTCAACGACCGCGACGTCCGCATCGTGGGCGCCGAAGCCGCTGGCGATGGCATTGAAACCGGCCGCCATGCCGCCTCCATTGCCGCGGGTCGGCCGGGCGTGCTGCATGGCAACCGCACCTACGTGATCTGCGACGACGATGGCCAGATCATCGAAACGCACTCGGTATCGGCGGGCCTGGATTACCCCGGCGTAGGCCCCGAACACGCGTTCCTGGCCGATAGTGGCCGCGCCGAATACGTGGGCATCACCGACGAGGAAGCGTTGGCTGCCTTCCACCAGCTTGCGCACAGCGAAGGCATCCTGGCAGCGCTGGAATCCAGCCATGCGGTGGCCCAGGCGATCAAGCTCGCGCGCGATCTGCCGCGCGACAAGCTGGTGCTGTGCAACCTGTCCGGTCGCGGCGACAAGGACGTGCACACCATCGCGGCGCGCGAGGGTCTGGTCCTGTGAATTCCGCGCTGCGCCAGGGAAGTGCGCTGCTGATGATGGTCGGGATGGCCGCCTGCACGCCGCCGGACCCGCCCGTGCTGCCGCCTGCGGCGGGGCCGGCAGCGGTCGCGCCGGCCCGGGAGGCGGCCGACCGTGACGACGCCCATGCGCAGCGGCCGCTCGAGGCGGACGCCGCCGGGGAAGAGGCGCCTGCGGTGGTGTCGGTCGCGCTCGATCACGCCGGCGACGTGCTGGTGGGGCAGCGCTTCAGCGCAGCCGATGTCACCGAGGCCTGGCATTCAGCCGGGCTGGCCGATGGCCTGGGCAGCGGCGCCTGCGACTATTACGAGCGCGGCAGCCTGCCCGAAGGCGTGTCGATGATGGTCGAGGACGACCACGTGCAGCGTTTCGACCTGGACCCGATTGACGGCTCGTACGACGCCATCGCCCAGCCGGGCCCGTTCGGGATCCGCCTGGGCATGTCCCGTGCGCAGGCGCTGGCCCTGTTGCCGCCGGGCAGCACGAGCAGGCCGCACGCCTACGACCCGGAGGTCGGCGAGTACGTGACCTGGCAGGATCCCGGCTCGGATCTGGCGATCCGGCTGGAGATCTTTGGCGGCGAGATAACGAAGCTTTACTGGGGCGCCAGCGGCGCCGTCGAACTGATTGAAGGATGTGCCTGAGATGCCTGTTGCCCGTATTGATGCCTGTTTCGCCCGCCTGCGCGCCAGCCGCCGCAAGGCACTGATTCCCTTCATCACTGCCGGTGACCCGGGCCTGGACGCCACCGTGCCGGTCATGCATGCGCTGGCCGCCGCCGGCGCGGACGTGATCGAACTGGGCGTTCCGTTCTCCGACCCGATGGCCGATGGCCCGACCATCCAGCGCAGCTCCGAGCGTGCGCTGGCCAGGGGCGCCGGCCTGCGCTACGTGCTGGACACGGTCACCGCCTTCCGCACCCGTGATACCACCACCCCGGTGGTGCTGATGGGCTACCTGAATCCGGTGGAGATCCATGGCACCGCGCGGTTCGCCGACGCCGCCATTGCCGCCGGCGTGGACGGCGTGCTGCTGGTCGACCTGCCGCCGGAAGAGGCCGGGGAGACCCTGGCGATCTTCAACGCGGCCGGGCTGGCACTGATCCTGCTGGCCTCGCCGACCACGGCCGACACGCGGCTGGACCTGCTGGCGTCGATGGCGCGCGGGTACCTGTATTACGTGAGCTTCGCCGGTGTCACCGGCGCCTCCGAGCGCCTGGACAGCGGCGCCGCCAGCGCGCGCCTGCGCGACCTGCGCGGCCGTTCGCAGGTACCGGTGGTGGCCGGGTTCGGCATCAAGGACGCGCAGAGCGCCGCGGCGATGGCCCAGGAAGCCGACGGCGTGGTGGTGGGCAGCGCCCTGGTGGCGGCGTTGGGGGACGCGGCCGACGCCGCCGACGCTGTGCGGGTTGCGGGGCGCTTCCTGCAGCCGCTGCGCGAGGCGTTGGATCGCGGCTGACGGCGTGTGCCGACCAACGGTCGGCACCTACCGGTGTGGTGCGCCGACCAACGGTCGGCACCTACCGGTGTGATGTGCCGACCCACGGTCGGCACCTACCGGTGTGATGTGCCACCCACGGTTGGCACATACCGGTGTGATGTGCCGACCAACGGTCGGCACCTACCGGTGTGATGGGCCGACCAACGGTCGGCACCTACCGGTGTGATGTGTTGACCCACGGTTGGCACATACCGGTGTGATGTGCCACCCACGGTTGGCACGTACCGGTGTGATGTGCCGACCAACGGTCGGCACCTACCGGTGTGATGGGCTGGTCCACGGTTGGCGCTGACCGGGTCGCGGCCGCGTTCCGGTAGCGCCCGACCGTTGGTCGGGCGGCGGCGCACCGCGCCGGCCGTTCGCGGAACCGCCGAACGTACGGGACAGCATGGTTTTCACGCCGCGTTTACCGCAGCAGCAGGGGGTCCCGACCACCGAACCGGTGAGCTAGACTGTCGTCCCTTGCGGCCTACGGGCCGCCCTGAACGGAAGTGTCATCCCGCATGAGTTGGCTCACCAAGTTGATGCCGTCGGGCATCCGCACCGACAACGTCCCCAGCAAGAAGCGCAGCGTCCCCGAGGGCCTGTGGGAAAAGTGCAGCAGCTGCGGCAGCGCGCTTTACGGTCCTGAGCTGGAAGAGAATCTGGAAGTCTGCCCCAAGTGTGGCCACCACATGGCCATCCGCGCTCGCGCGCGCCTGGCGTCGCTGTTCGACCTCGACAGCACCACCGAGATCGCCGCACGCCTGGGTCCGACCGACCTGCTCAAGTTCAAGGACCAGAAGAAGTACAGCGAACGCATCAAGGCCTCGCAGAAGAACACCGGCGAGTACGACGCGCTGATTGCGATGCAGGGCCTGCTCAAGGGTCGGCCGCTGGTCGCCTCGGCGTTCGATTTCGCCTTCATGGGCGGGTCGATGGGCTCGGTGGTGGGCGAACGCTTCTCGCTGGCCGCCGAAAAGGCGCTGGAGATCGGTGCCCCCTACGTGTGCTTCTCCGCCAGCGGCGGTGCACGCATGCAGGAAGGCCTGTTCTCGTTGATGCAGATGGCCAAGACCTCGGCCGCACTCGGTCGCCTGCGCGACGCCGGGCTGCCCTACATCTCGGTGCTGACCCATCCGACCACCGGCGGCGTATCGGCCTCGTTCGCGATGCTGGGCGACATCAACATCGCCGAACCGCAGGCGCTGATCGGCTTTGCCGGCCCGCGCGTGATCGAACAGACCGTGCGCGAGAAGCTGCCGGAAGGCTTCCAGCGCTCGGAGTTCCTGCTTGAGCACGGTGCCATCGACCAGATCTGCGACCGCCGCGAGCTGCGCGATCGCCTGGCCGAGCTGCTGGCCCTGCTGGGCCGCCAGGCCGCCCCGGACGCCGCTGCCTGATGGCCGCGCGCAGGTATTTCGGCACCGACGGCATCCGCGGTCGGGTCGGGCAGGGCGTGATTTCGGCCGATTTCGTGCTGCGCCTGGGCAATGCGCTGGGGCGCGTGCTGACCGAGCGCGGCAACCACGCCCCGGGCCAGCGCCCGGTCGTGGTGATCGGCAAGGACACGCGGATCTCCGGCTACATGTTCGAAGCGGCGCTGGAGGCCGGGCTGGTGGCGGCCGGTGCCGACGTGCAACTGCTCGGGCCGATGCCCACGCCGGCGGTGGCGTTCCTGACCCGCACGCTCGGCGCCGACGCCGGCATCGTGATCAGTGCCTCGCACAACCCGCACTACGACAACGGCATCAAGTTCTTCTCCGCCGACGGCGAGAAGCTCGACGATGCAACCGAACTGGCGCTGGAAGCGGCGCTGGACACCGACTTCACCACGGTCGATTCCGATCGCCTGGGCAAGGCGGCGCGTGCGCGCGATGCGGTGGGCCGCTACATCGAGTTCTGCAAGGCCAGCGTGCCGCGCGGATTCGACCTGCGCGGGCTGAAGATCGTGCTCGATTGCGCGCATGGCGCCACCTACCACATCGCGCCACTGCTGTTCCGCGAGCTGGGTGCGGATGTGGTGGCCATTGGTGCCGAGCCCAATGGCGTGAACATCAATGACGGTGTCGGTTCGATGCACATCGACAATCTCGCTGCGAAGGTGGGCGAGGTGAAGGCGGACCTGGGCATTGCCTTCGACGGCGATGGCGACCGCGTGCTGATGGCCGACGACCAGGGCAATCCGGTCGACGGCGACGACCTGCTGTATGTGCTGGCGGCGGCGTGGCAGACGTCCGGCCGCCTGCGTGGACCGGTGGTCGGCACGCTGATGACCAATTTCGGGCTGGAACAGGCACTGGAGCGCCTTGGCCTGCCGTTCGTGCGCAGCAACGTCGGCGACCGCTATGTCCACCAGGCCCTGGTGGAGGGCGGCGGCGTGCTCGGTGGCGAGGCCTCGGGCCATCTGCTGTGCCTGGACCGGGCAACCACGGGCGATGCCATCGTCAGTGCGCTGCAGGTACTGGAAGTGCTGCGGCGCGATGGCGTGTCGCTGCGCACGGCGCTTGCCGACGTGACCAAGGTGCCGCAGAAAACCGTCAACGTGCGCCTGGGCGACGCGTCTGCCAAGGCCATCGTCCAGTCCGCGGGCGTGCAGGCGGCACTGGCCGATGCGCAGCAGGCGGTGAAGGGGCGCGGCCGCGCGTTCCTGCGCCCCTCCGGCACCGAGCCGGTGGTACGCGTCACGGTCGAAGCCGATACCGCCGAGCTGATGCAGGGCACCCTGGACAGCCTGTCCGCCGCGGTGAAGGCGGCCGCAGCGGCCTGATGAAGAGGAACCCGGCGTCGGCCGGGTTTTCTTTTTACGGCCCCGGCACCATGTTTTTCTGCCGGGCCTTGAAGCGGTTGAAGACCGGCGCGATCAACGGGTGGTAGCTCCAGGCGATGCGCTTGCGCAGCCAGCTGGCGGGGCGGTTGCGGATCGCGAAACGATAGATGTGCTCCGGATCGCCCCCCACCACGTTGCGCCCGAACGGATGCGTGGTGTGCAGGTAGCGGAATCCGTGCGCGCGCGCGATCGGCAGGTAATCTTCGTCGAAATCGCCATACGGCCAGCACAGCGTGTCCGACACCTCGCCGAGTTGTTCCTGCAGCACGCGGCGTGCGGTCTCCAGGTCGCCGTCGATGCCTGCGCATTTCTGCTCACGGCTGATGTCCTGCTTCATCCAGCGCGTGTGGGTATGGGTGTGGCAGTGCACCTCGAACGTGCCGGCGGCGATCATCGCGCGCGCTTCGCTCCAGCGCATCATCACCTCGTCGTGGCGGTTTTCGCGCAGGATCGCCGCTTCGCAGCCGCGATGATCCGGCGTCGCCGGAAGTGCCGCGCCGGGCTGGCCGGCGTGCGGGCGCAGCGGGCCGTCCCCCATCCAGCCGGTAACCACGAAGACCACCGCATGCATGCCGTACTTCTGCAGGATCGGGTGCGCGTACACCCAGTTGTCCAGGTAGCCGTCATCGAAGGTGATCACGATGGACTTGCGCGGCACCGGCTTGCCGGCCAGGAAATCGGCGTACTGCGCCAGCGTCAGCGACGTCCAGCCGTTGCGCGCCAGCCAGGCGATCTGGCTCTCGAAGTTTTCCGGCGACACCGTGATCATCCCCGGCGAGGGCGACACGTGGTGGTGCATCAGCACCGGCACGGTTCTAGCGTTGGCCATGGCCCAGTTCCTTCAACCACTGGTGGTAATAATACTCGGTGGCCTCGGTGTGGCCGGCCGGGGCGAAACGGTGCGCGGTGCGCATCCAGTCCCACCCGGCCTGGCCCATCTGCCGACGGCGCTCGGGCTGTTCGATCAGCGTCTGCAGCGCGCCGGTCAGGGCAGCCTGGTCGCCCAGCGGAGCCAGCAGCGCATTGCTACCCTCGACCAGCATCTCCGGCACGCCACCGACGCGGGTGGCCACGATCGGCACGCCCACGTAGGCCGCTTCCAGGAACACCGTGCCGGCGGCTTCCTTGTGGCTGGCCAGTGCGAAGATGTCGAACGCCGTCATCAGTCGGCAGGCGCCCAGCCGGTAGCCGAGCAGGTGGACCTGCGCTGCAATGCCGAGTTCCTCGCGCAGCGCGGTCAGGCGCTCCATCACCGGCTTGCCGTCGCCGACGATCACCAGCTGCAGGTTCGGATGCTGGCGGCAGAGCGGCGCGATGGCCCGCAGCAGGTCGGCATGGCCCTTGGCTTCGCGCAGCACCGCCACGCAGCCGACCAGGATATGGTCCTCGCCGAAGCCCAGCTCGCGGCGTACCTCGGCGCGGGTGTCCTGCAGGCACTGCCAGGCATCGTCGTCGGTCGCCTGCGTCCACTGCGGCGGCACCGCGATTGGCGGCACGATGCCGATGTGGGCGTCGGCGATGCCGCGATGGACCAGCAACTGCTTGACGAAGCTGCTGACGGTGAGCACGCGGTGTGGCAGGCCGGTGTAGGTGAGCAGGGAATTGACCGGGCTCATCAGGTGGCGGGAGCGCACCACCAGCGGCGCGCCCCCCAGCCGCGCGCCCGCGGCGGCGATCAGGGCATCGCGTCGGCTGGTGGTGTTGACCACGTCGTAGGTATGCCGCCGGACCAGGCGCGAAACCGACCAGATCCCGCGCAGCAGCCGCAGCAGCCCGCCCATCTTCAACGCGTGCACGGTGAACCCGGCCTCGCGGGCGATCTCGCCCAGCCGCGCGCCGGGCTGGCACAGCAGCGACACGTCGTGTCCGCGCTCGCGCATGGCCAGCATGTGGCGGTAGATATAGATCTCCTGCCCACCAAATCCCTTGGCGGCTTCGGTATGCAGGATCTTGAGGGGCTTGTTCATCGTGAACGTTCCGGGGGTCTCAGACAGTCAACGTCATGGCTTGCGGAAGTGGGTCAATGCGTTCCATGCGGTGCGCACCGCGGCCGGGTCCGGCGACTGCCCGGCCACGGGCAGGTAGTGCGCGTCCAGCGTGGTGGCGTTGCCGAACTTGTCGAACACGAACGTGCGGTCGCCCTGGCGGATGCCGCGCTGCGACCAGCTCTCCACCAGCAGGGGTCGGGCGGGGCGGGCGTCGTCGAACAGGTCCTGGCCGGTGCTGAAATCGCTCAGCGGGTTCTCGCAGCCCAGGCCATGCCGCATCAGGGTCGGTACCCAGTCTTCATGGCTGCTGGCGCTGGCATGCGCGGTCGGCGCCCGGCCCGACCACTGCAGTACGAACGGCACCTGCAGCTGGTAGTCGGAGAAGTTGCCGTTGTGTCCCCAGTAATTCAGGCCCAGGTCGTTGAATTCCTCGGCGTGGTCACCGGTCACCAGCACGATGGTGTTGTCGGCCTGGCCGCTGTCGCGCAGGGTCGCCAGCAGCTGGCCCACCAGCGAGTCGGCGTAGTGCACGGCGGTGCGGTAGCGGTTGCGCTCCGGCGTTGCGTCGTGGTCCTCGTCAAAGGCCAGGAAATTCACGTTGTCGGCCATCGGCGTGGCCAGCGCCGGGTAATCCTGCGGCAGGTGGTAGGGCGCATGCGTGCTGTCCAGGAATGCCATCCCGAACCAGGGGCGGTCGGCGGTGGCGCGGATGTCCGCACCCAGCGCCTCGACGATGTGGCGGTCGCGCGCGGCGACCGGCAGCTCCGACGGTGCGGTGTGCAGTTGCGCGCGGACCTGGGCGAACACGGTGCGGTCGAACTCCGGGCTGTACAGCGGGGCGCTGCCGTACAGATGCAGGTCGTAGCCCTGCCGCTGCAGCACCTCGAACAGGACCGACCCGCGCTGTTCGGCGAGCATGCTTGACCAGTAACCGCCGGGCAGGCCATACAGCAGGCCGAACACCCCATAGCGGGTGGCGTTGCCGCTGCTGTAATGACGCTCGAAGCGCTCGGACTGCTGGGCCATGCGCCAGGTGTTGGGCATGGTGGTCGCATCCAGTGCGTCATGCCGGAGCGATTCCAGCACCACCACCAATACGTTGGGGCGGGTATGGCTCTGGCAGCGCAGCGGTCGCAGCGGGTACTGCAGCTGGCTGTGGCGGGGGTCGGGCAGGTTGGCCTGGGGCAGGCTGCGCACGCCCAGGCGATGCATGTGTCGCTTGGCGGTGATCGGCTGCGCCCAGGGCAGATAGGCCCACTGGCCGGTGACGGCGCGCTCGCCCAGGGCGTCGTAGTACGCGGTCGCGGCCTGGCCGGTTGCCATCAGCAGCAGTCCGGCGCTCCAGGCCAGCAGCACGGGCCGGCGCCGGGCGCGCTCGGGCAGCAGCTTCCAGCATGCCCACGCCAGCAGGCCCTGCGCGGCCGCGACTGCGGCCAGGATGCCGAGCGACTGCAGCCAGCTCTGCCACGACAGCGCCACCTGGTCCTGCAGGGCGCCCCCGAACACCATGTTCACCACCATGGCATTGAGGTGGAAGCGGTACAGGGCGAACACCTTGGCATCCACCAACAGCAGGCACAGCCACAGGCCCTGCAGCACTACCGCGCTTACCACCAGCGGGCGCGGCGAGCGCGGCCACAGGCCCAGGGCAAGCGGCAGCAGCGATACCAGCGCACCGAAGGCAAGGAAATGGCCCGGCAGCGCGATGGCCAGGTAGCCCAGTCCCAGCGCACCGCCGGGGTTGTCCTGCATGGGGGTGTTGCCCAGCGCGATGGCGACGGCAACGCAGGCGTTGACGGCGGTGAACAGGCTGAGCCAGGCCAGTCGCGTCCAGCGCGTCGGCACCGACAGCGGGGTAGGGGAGTGCGTTACGTCCATGCAGGGTCAGGCGCGAAAAGGGTGAATCGGAAGACGGGCGGCGGCGGCGTCCTATGCCTCCCCGTCGCGATCTGGCGGCGGGATGCGCGCATTGTATCGAGATGTATCAATGTATCGGCGGCGCGTATTGCCCGATCTGGCACAATGTTCAGCCGGGCCACAGCCAATGGACCCGCATCCCCACCTTGAACACGCCAGGAACCGCAGTGAGCCAGATCCCCACCCTCGACATCACCCGCTTTGACAGTGACCGCGATGCCTTCGTCGCCGAGCTGGGGGCGGCCTACCGCGAATGGGGTTTCGCGGGCATCCGCAACCACGGCATTCCGCAGGCGGACATCGACGGGGCTTACGAGGTCTTCAAGGCCTTCTTCGCGCTGCCGGAGCAGACCAAGCTGCAGTACCACCTGCCGGGCACCGGCGGTGCGCGCGGCTATACCCCGTTCGGGGTGGAAACGGCGAAGGGGTCCAAGCACTTCGACCTGAAGGAGTTCTGGCACATCGGCCGTGAGATCCCGGACGACTCGACGTACCGTGACGTGATGGCCCCCAACCTGTGGCCGACCGAGGTTCCGGGTTTCAAGGAGAAGGGCTACGGCCTGTACCAGGCGCTGGACACGCTGGGCTCGCGCGTGCTGTCGGCCCTGGCGCTGCACATCGGCCTGCCGATCGACTTCTTCGCCGACAAGACCAACAACGGCAACTCGATCCTGCGCCCGATCCACTACCCGCCGATCACCGCTGACGACATCCCGAACGTGCGCGCGGGCGCCCACGGCGACATCAACTTCATCACGCTGCTGGTCGGCGCGAGCGCGGCCGGGCTGGAGGTGCAGTCGCACGAGGGCAAGTGGGTGCCGTTCACCTCGGACGCGGACACCATCGTGGTCAACATCGGCGACATGCTGCAGCGCCTGACCAACCACGTGTACCCGTCGACCATCCACCGCGTGGTCAACCCCCCGGGCGAGCAGGCGCGCCAGCCGCGCTACTCGGTGCCGTTCTTCCTGCACCCGAACCCGGACTTCCTGATCGACGTGCTGCCGACCTGCATCACCCCGGAAAACCCGAGCCGCTACCCGGAGCCGATCACCGCGCATGGCTTCCTGGAAGAGCGACTGCGCGAGATCAAGCTGAAGTGATTGTTGAAGGCCACCGCGAGGTGGCCTTTTTTATTGGTGCCCTCGCCCCCGAAGGTGGGTCGATGCCGGACGGAAACAGCGCCACGACCAACGGTCGTGGCCTACCAATGGGTGATCGATCATTCCGGTAGGTGCCGACCGTTGGTCGGTACGCCTTACCGCTCCAATGCGTGCGCCCCGGCCCCGCAACCCATACGAGCCGGTAACCTTGATCTGCTCTGGCTCTGGCTCTGGCTCTGGCTCTGGCTCTGGCTCTCGCAATATCCAATTGAAATGTAAGCGTTTTCGGGAAACGCGGATTCGTTACATCCGGTATCATTGCCGGCTGATACCCAAAGGAGCCCGCCCATGCGCCGCAAGATCGTCGCCGGTAACTGGAAGCTGCACGGCAGCCGCCAATTCGCGACCGACCTGGTCAGCGACATCGTCGCCAGCCTGCCGAAGGAGGGGGTGGAGGTCGTCATCCTGCCGCCGCTGCCGTACCTGGGCGAGCTGGTCGACGCCTTTGAAGGTCGTGCTGTCGCTTTTGGCTCGCAGGACGTCAGCTCCAATGAAAAGGGCGCCTATACCGGCGAAGTCTGCGCCGCAATGCTGGCCGACGTCGGCGCACGCTATGGCCTGGTCGGCCACTCCGAGCGCCGCCAGTACCACAATGAAAGCAGCGAACTGGTCGCCCGCAAGTTCGCCGCCGCCGTGCACGCCGGCCTGGTCCCGGTGCTGTGCGTCGGTGAAACCCTCGAGCAGCGCGAAGCCGGCCAGACCGAGGACGTCATTGCCGGGCAGCTGGCCCCCGTGCTGGAACTGGTCGGCGCGGCCGGCTTCCAGCATGCCGTGGTTGCCTACGAGCCGGTCTGGGCCATCGGCACCGGCCGGACCGCCAGCAAGGAACAGGCCCAGCAGGTCCATGCCTTCATCCGTGGCGAAGTGGCCAAGCGGGATGCTAGAATCGCCGATTCGTTGCCGATCCTGTACGGCGGCAGCGTGAAGCCCGACAATGCCGGGGAGCTGTTCGCGCAGCCCGATGTCGATGGTGGGCTGGTGGGCGGCGCCTCGCTGGTGGCCGCGGATTTCCTGGCCATCGCCCATGCGGCGGTCGGGCACTAACAAGAATGGTTGCCGGCCCCGGGTCGGCACGCAATGTCCGAGGACGGATTCGAAATGCTGATGTTGATCCTCAATGTGGTCTATGTGCTGGTGGCGGTTGCCATGATCGCGCTCATCCTGATGCAGCGTGGTTCCGGCGCGGCCGCAGGCTCGGGCTTCGGCGCTGGCGCCTCGGGCACGGTGTTCGGCGCGCGTGGTGCGTCCAACTTCCTGTCCAAGTCGACCAAGTGGCTGGCCGTGGTGTTCTTCGGCATCAGTCTGTTCATGGCCTGGTATGCCACCCATGGCGCACGCCCGATGGCCCAGCAGGATCTCGGTGTGATGTCGGCCCCGGCGGCGGCCACCGCCCCGGCCGTCCCCGCCGGCGAGCTTCCGGCCGTGCCGAAGGCCCCGGAAGCCGCTGCGCCGCAGCCGGTTCCGCCGGCGGCTGTGCCGGCTCAGGCGGAAACGCCGAAATCGGGTGAAGAAAAGCCTTCGGAAGGCTCCCAGACTCGCTGAAGACGGTTACAATATGCGGCGCGTTGGGGGAATCCGGTAGGAACTCCCCTCGGCGCGATACGTAAGCCCAGGTGGCGGAATTGGTAGACGCACTACCTTGAGGTGGTAGCGACTTAGGTCGTAGGGGTTCGAGTCCCCTCTTGGGCACCATTTTGTTTGTAAGCGGGTTCGTCTGGCGCGCAAAGCGCCAGTAACGTTTTCCGTCCACTCCCCCATGCCAAGACGCCTGCAGGCGTGGCGGCAGAGGCAAGAGAGAATCGCTGTGCTGGCCGAATATTTGCCGTCCCTGCTGTTTCTGATGGTTGCCACCGGTATCGGCGTTGCGCTGATGGCGATTGGCCGATTCCTCGCTCCCCGACGACCAGACCTTAAAAAGCTCTCGCCGTACGAATGCGGCTTCGAGGCTTTCGAAGATGCGCGCATGAAGTTCGACGTGCGCTACTACCTGATCGCCATCCAGTTCATCGTATTTGACTTGGAAATCATCTTCATCGTGCCGTGGACCCAGGTCTTCATGGAGCTGGGCGCACGTTCGCTGGTCACGATGGGCCTGTTCGTGGGCATGCTTTTCCTCGGTTTCATTTACGTCTGGAAGAAGGGAGCGCTGGAATGGGAGTAATTCAGACTCTCGATGGCCTGATGAACAACCCGGTCCCGGAAGGGCGGGTCGACGACATCCTGCGCCCCGAAGGCGACAACCCGCTGCTCGAGAAGGGCTACGTGACCACCAGCGTCGACGCGCTGTTGAACTGGGCACGGACCGGCTCGATGTGGCCGATGACCTTCGGCCTGGCCTGCTGCGCGGTCGAAATGATGCATGCCGGCGCCGCGCGCCTGGACCTTGACCGCTACGGCGTGGTGTTCCGCCCGTCGCCGCGTCAGTCCGACGTGATGATCGTGGCCGGCACCCTGGTCAACAAGATGGCCCCGGCCCTGCGCAAGGTCTACGACCAGATGCCGGACCCGAAGTGGGTCATCTCCATGGGCAGCTGCGCCAACGGTGGCGGCTACTACCACTACTCCTATGCAGTGGTGCGTGGCTGCGACCGCGTGGTCCCGGTGGACGTGTACGTCCCCGGTTGTCCGCCTACCGCCGAAGCGTTGGTGTACGGGATCCTGCAGCTGCAGAAGAAGATCTGGCGTACGCAGACCATCGCCCGCTGACCTCCATCCTGACAAGAGCGCGCCAAGCCCCCATGGCAGAGCAAGCATCCTTCATCGACCGACTCTCCGCACGTTTCGCTGGTGCGCAGGTCTTCGTGGTCGAACCCCGCGGCGAAGTGACGCTGGAAGTGCCCGCTGCCGACTGGCATGCCACTGCGCTGGCGCTGCGCGACGAACTCGGTTTCGAGCAGGCGGTCGACCTGTGCGGCCTGGACTACCTCGGCTACGGCAGTGATGAGTGGGACACCGCCGATGTCTCCTCGCACGGCTTCAGCCGTGGCGTCGAAGGCACGTCGGTCGGCCGTTTCGCCTGGGGCGAGTTCCCCACCCGCGAAACCCCCGAAGGCACCCAGCCGCAGCCGGTGCCGCTGCAGCGTTTCGCCGTGGTCGCCCAGCTGCGTTCCTACCAGCACAACCTCACCATGCGCATCCGCTGCTTCGCGCCGAACGAGGAACTGCCGGTGGTCGCCTCGCTGACCAGCGTGTGGCCGGGCCTGAACTGGTTCGAACGCGAAGCGTTCGACCTGTTCGGCGTGATCTTCGAAGGTCACCCGGACCTGCGCCGCATCCTGACCGACTACGGCTTCGTGGGGCATCCGTTCCGCAAGGACTTCCCGCTGATCGGCAACGTCGAAGTGCGCTACGACGAAGAAAAGAAGCGCGTGATCTATGAACCGGTGACCTCGGTGGAACCCCGCGTCGGCGTGCCGCGCGTGATCCGCGACGATGCCCGTTTCCAGACCGCTGCCGGTGAAACCGCGCAGTCGGAGGCAAGCAAGTGAGTGAGTTCAACCAGGCCCACCAGGCATTTGCGAGCAACCCGGCCGAACTGCGCCAGGAAATCCGCAACTACACCATGAACTTCGGTCCCCAGCATCCGGCCGCGCACGGTGTGCTGCGCCTGATCCTGGAAATGGACGGCGAAACCATCATGCGCGCCGACCCGCACGTCGGCCTGCTGCATCGTGGCACCGAAAAGCTGGCCGAATCCAAGCCGTTCAACCAGTCCATCGGGTACATGGACCGCCTGGATTACGTGTCCATGATGTGCAACGAGCACGCCTATGTGCGCGCCATCGAAACCCTGATGGGAATCGAAGCGCCCGAGCGTGCCCAGTACATCCGCACCATGTTCGACGAAATCACCCGCATCCTGAACCACCTGATGTGGCTGGGGTCCAACGCGCTCGACCTGGGCGCGATGGCGGTGATGCTGTACGCCTTCCGCGAGCGCGAAGAGCTGATGGACTGCTACGAAGCGGTCAGCGGTGCGCGCATGCACGCGGCGTACTACCGTCCGGGCGGCGTCTACCGCGACCTGCCGGACCAGATGCCGAAGTACAAGGAATCGCGCTGGCACAAGGGCAAGGCCCTCAAGAACCTCAACGCCTCGCGCGAAGGGTCGCTGCTGGACTTCCTGGAAAACTTCACCGTCGAGTTCCCCAAGCGCGTCGACGAATACGAAACCCTGCTCACCGACAACCGTATCTGGAAGCAGCGTACGGTCGGCATCGGCGTGGTCAGCCCGGAACTGGCACATGCCTGGGGCATGACCGGCGTGATGCTGCGCGGCTCGGGCATTGCCTGGGACCTGCGCAAGAAGCAGCCGTACGCGAAGTACGACGCCGTTGATTTCGACATCCCGCTGGGCAAGGAAGGCGACTGCTACGACCGTTACCTGGTCCGCGTGGCCGAGATGCGCGAATCCAACCGCATCATCAAGCAGTGCGTGGACTGGCTGCGTGCCAACCCCGGCCCGGTGATGGTCAAGAACTTCAAGGTCGCGCCGCCCAGCCGCGAGGACATGAAGGACGACATGGAAGCGCTGATCCATCACTTCAAGCTGTTCAGTGAAGGCTACTGCGTCCCGGCCGGCGAAACCTATGCCGCGGTCGAAGCGCCCAAGGGCGAGTTCGGCTGCTACCTGATGTCCGATGGGGCCAACAAGCCGTTCCGCGTGCACCTGCGCGCGCCGGGCTTCGCCCATCTGTCCTCGATCGACTCGGTCGTACGCGGGCACATGCTCGCCGACGTGGTGGCCATGATCGGCACCTACGACCTCGTGTTCGGTGAGGTGGACCGGTAATGGCCCGCGCATGCACGATGCCAGACACCTGCCGGCTGCTGCCGGCGCTGCAGGTTCTGGTTCCCCACGATTTGGTATCTGCTGAGGTCGGCCGATGAAGGCGACAGGTAATTTCGAGGCGGCGCGCGACGTCGACCCGATGGTGGTGTTGAGCGACAAGACGCGCGCGCACATCGAACACTGGCTGTCCAAGTTCCCGCCGGACCGCAAGCGTTCGGCGGTGCTGCAGGGCCTGCATGCCGCCCAGGAACAGAACGGTGGCTGGCTGACCGACGAACTGATCGCCGGCGTGGCCAAGTACCTCGACCTGCCGCCGGTGTGGGCCTACGAAGTGGCCAGTTTCTACTCGATGTTCGAGCTGGAAAAGGTCGGCCGCCACAACGTCGCCTTCTGCACCAACATCAGCTGCTGGTTGAACGGCGCCGAAGACCTGGTCGCGCATGCCGAGAAGAAGCTCGGCTGCAGGACCGGCCAGTCCACCGCCGATGGCCGCATCTACCTCAAGCGTGAAGAAGAATGCCTGGCCGGTTGCGCCGGTGCGCCGATGATGGTCATCAACGGCCATTACCACGAGCGCCTGACCGTCGAGAAAGTCGACGAGCTGCTGGACGGGTTGGAGTAAGACATGGCACATCATCACGCACCCCAGGGCCCGGTCGGTCCCGCACCGCTGCCGCACCAGGTGGTCTACACCACCTTGCACTACGACACCCCGTGGTCGTACGAGAACTACCTCAAGACCGGTGGCTATGCCGCCCTGCGCAAGATCCTCGAAGAGAAGATCTCGCCGGAGCAGGTCATCGAGATGGTCAAGCAGTCGAACCTGCGTGGCCGCGGTGGCGCCGGCTTCCCGACCGGCCTGAAGTGGTCCTTCATGCCCAAGGGCACCATGCAGAAGTACATCCTGTGCAACTCGGACGAATCCGAGCCGGGTACCTGCAAGGACCGCGACATCCTGCGCTACAACCCGCATTCGGTGGTGGAAGGCATGGCGATCGCCTGCTACGCCACTGGCAGCACCGTGGGCTACAACTACCTGCGCGGTGAGTTCCACCACGAGCCGTTCGAGAACTTCGAGCAGGCCCTGGCCGACGCATATGCGAACGGCTGGCTGGGCAAGGACATCCTCGGCAGCGGCGTGGACATCGACATCTACGGGGCGCTGGGCGCCGGCGCCTACATCTGCGGCGAAGAAACCGCGCTGATGGAATCGCTGGAAGGCAAGAAAGGCCAGCCGCGCTACAAGCCGCCGTTCCCGGCCAACTTCGGCCTGTATGGCAAGCCGTCGACGATCAACAACACCGAGACCTATGCCTCGGTGCCGGCGATCATCCGCAACGGCCCGGAATGGTTCCAGTCCCTGAGCCTGACCAAGAACGGCGGCCCGAAGATCTTCTCGGTCTCCGGCTGCGTGCAGAAGGGCGGCAACTTCGAAGTGCCGCTGGGCACCACCTTCGACGAACTGCTGGAAATGGCCGGTGGCCTCAAGCCGGGCCGCACCCTCAAGGGCGCGGTGCCGGGCGGCGTCTCGATGCCGGTGCTCAAGGCCGACGAGCTCAAGGGCCTGCAGATGGACTACGACACCCTGCGTGCCCTGGGCACCGGCCTGGGGTCGGGTGCCATCGTGGTGCTGGACGACAGCGTCTGCTGCGTCAAGTTCGCCTGCCGCATCAGCCAGTTCTTCCACAAGGAATCCTGTGGCCAGTGCACCCCGTGCCGTGAAGGCACCGGCTGGATGCACCGCGTGCTCGAGCGCATCGTCGCCGGCAAGGCGACCATGGAAGACCTGCACCAGTTGAAGGCCGTGGCTGGCCAGATCGAAGGCCACACCATCTGTGCGTTCGGTGAAGCGGCGGCATGGCCCATCCAGGGCTTCCTGCGCCAGTTCTGGGACGAATTCGAGTACTACATCGTCAACGGTCATTCGATGGTTGACGGCAAGAAGGTGGAGGCAGCCGCCGCATGAGCGCGCAACCCAACAATCCTGGTGGCACCCCGGCGATCGTGCCGGAAGGGCATGTGACCGTCGAGATCGACGGCCAGTCCCTGGTCGTGCCCAAGGGCTCGATGATCATCCAGGCCGCCGACAAGGCCGGCATCCCGATCCCGCGCTTCTGCTACCACGAGAAGCTGCCGATCGCGGCCAACTGCCGCATGTGCCTGGTTGACGTCGAAAAGTCGCCGAAGCCGGCGCCGGCCTGCGCCACCCCGGTGATGGATGGCATGAAGGTCGCCACCCGCAGCGAAAAGGCGCTCAAGTTCCAGCGTTCGGTGATGGAGTTCCTGCTCATCAACCACCCGCTGGACTGCCCGATCTGCGACCAGGGCGGCGAGTGCGAACTGCAGGACGTCTCGCTCGGCTACGGCCGCTCGGTGAGCCGTTTCAACGAGCGCAAGCGCGTGGTGCCCGACGAGGACATCGGTCCGCTGGTCGCCACCGAAATGACCCGCTGCATCCAGTGCACCCGCTGCGTCCGCTTCACTGCCGACGTTGCCGGTACCTACGAACTGGGTGGCATGTACCGTGGTGAGAACCTGCAGATCGGCACCTACGACGGCAAGCCGCTGACCACCGAACTGTCCGGCAACGTCGTCGACGTCTGCCCGGTCGGCGCGCTGACCAACAAGGTGTTCCAGTTCCGCGCCCGTCCGTGGGAACTGACCGCGCGCGAGTCGCTGGGTTACCACGACGCCATGGGCTCGAACCTGTTCCTGCACGTGCGCCGCGGCGAAGTGCTGCGTTCGGTGCCGCGCGACAACGAACTGGTCAACGAATGCTGGCTGTCCGACCGCGACCGTTATTCGCACCAGGGCCTGTACAGCGCCGACCGCGCGGTCAAGCCGCTGCGCAAGGTCAATGGCGAATGGCAGGAAGTGAGCTGGGCTGAAGGCCTGGCCGCTGCCCGCGAGATCCTGTCGGCCAACAAGGGCGACGACCTCGGCGTGCTGGTGCACCCGTCGGCCTCGAACGAGGAGGGCGCGCTGCTGGCCCGTCTCGCCAGCGGCCTGGGTACCGGCAACATCGACCACCGCATCCACAACCGCGACTTCTCCGACGCCGCCACTGCCGAGATCTTCGGCCTGTCGCTGGCCGAGATCGAAGGCGCCGACAGCATCGTCGTGCTCGGCAGCAACATCCGCCACGAGCTGCCGCTGCTGCACGCCCGCCTGCGCAAGGCGCAGACCACGCGCAACGCGAAGATCCACGCGATCAACCCGGTCGACTTCGATTTCGCCTTCAAGCTGGCCGGCAAGCAGATCGTGGCCCCGTCGAAGTTCGTCGAGGCCCTGGGCAACGCCGACCTGCGCCAGGCCGTGACCGGCAGCGCTGTGCTCATCGTCGGTGGCATCGCCGAAAACCACCCGCAGGCTGCCGCGATCCGCGCTGCCGCGCGTGACTTCGCCGCCGCCACCGGCGCCAGGCTGTGCCGCATTCCGCAGGGCGCCAATGCCGTGGGCCTGTCCCGCGCCGGCGTGCTGCCGGCCGGCAAGGACGTCAACGCCATGCTGGCCCAGCCGCGCAAGGCTTATGCCCTGTACGGCATCGAGCCGGGCCTGGATTTCGCCGATACCGCCGCCGCCCGCAAGGCGTTGGCCGGTGCGCAGGTCGTGGCGTTCAGCCAGTTCGCCTGCGCCTCGACCCGCGATGTGGCCGATGTGATCCTGCCGATTGGCGCGCTGCCGGAAATCGACGCCACCCTGACCAACCTCGATGGTCGCGAGCAGTCGGCGCGTGCCGGCGGCAAGCTGCCGGGCGAAGCCCGTGAAGGCTGGCGCGTGCTGCGTGCGCTGGGTGGCGAGCTGGCATTGGCCGGGTTCGACTTCACCGACCTGGCCGGCCTGCGCGCCAGCCTGGCCCCGGTGACCGTCACCGTGTCCGCCTCGGCGGCAGCGCCGGTGGCGGGCGACGGCCTGGAAGTGGCGTCCACCGCTGCGATCTACCGCACCGACGCGGTGGTCCGTCGCGCCCAGGCGCTGCAGTCGCACCCGCTCAACACCGCGCCGCGCATCGTGCTCAATGCCGATGACGCCGCCCGCATGCAGTTGGTCGAAGGGCAGATGGCCAAGGTCGGCACCGATGCCGGTCGCGCCACGCTGCCGGTGGTGGTCGACGCCCGCGTCGCCGCGGGCTCGGTCTGGATTGAATCGGGCCACGGTGCAACCGCACCGCTGGGTGCCGCACGCGTAACGGTGGTGGCTGCATGAACGAATTGCTGTTGAACGCGGTCGACCCGCTCCACCAATGGCTCCTGGGCCTGGGTGAGATCGGCGCGCTGCTGTGGATCGTGCTGAAGATCCTGGTGATCGCCATGCCGGTGATCATCGCGGTGGCGTTCTTCGTGGTCTGGGAACGCAAGCTGATCGGCTGGATGCACGTCCGCCACGGCCCGATGTACGTGGGCATGGGCATCTTCCAGGCCTTCGCCGACGTCTTCAAGCTGCTGTTCAAGGAGATCATCCAGCCGGCGAGCTCGCACAAGGCGATGTTCGTGCTGGCGCCGCTGATCACCCTGGCACCGGCCTTCGCGGCCTGGTCGGTGGTGCCCTTCGACGCGCAGGTGGTGCTGTCCAACGCCAACGCGGGCCTGCTGTACCTGCTGGCGATGACCTCGCTGGGCGTGTACGGCATCATCCTGGCCGGTTGGGCGTCCAACTCCAAGTACGCCTTCCTGGGGGCGATGCGCGCCTCGGCACAGATGATCAGCTACGAAATCGCGATGGGCTTTGCCCTGGTCGGCGTGATGATCGCCGCCGGCAGCCTGAACCTGAGCAGCATCGTGATGGCGCAGGCCGGCAACTCCGGCTTCTTCGACTGGTTCCTGATCCCGCTGTTCCCACTGTTCATCGTGTACTGGGTGTCCGGCGTGGCCGAAACCAACCGCGCGCCGTTCGACGTGGTGGAAGGCGAATCGGAAATCGTCGCCGGCCACATGGTCGAGTACTCCGGTGGTGCGTTCGCGCTGTTCTTCCTGGCCGAATACGCCAACATGATCCTGATCAGCTTCCTGATCTCGATCTTCTTCCTCGGCGGCTGGCTGAGCCCGTTCCAGGGCTGGATCACGGCGGACATCTCGCCGTGGATCGACTGGATCTGGAAGGGGGGTGCCCCGTGGCTGCTGCTGAAGGTGTTCTTCTTCGCCAGCGCCTACATCTGGTTCCGTGCCAGCTTCCCGCGCTTCCGTTACGACCAGATCATGCGTCTGGGCTGGAAGGTCTTCATCCCGCTCACCATCGCGTGGATTGCTGTGACGGCGTTGATGGTGTTCTACGGCGTGATCCAGAAGGGCGTCTAAGTGATGAATCGAATTACCCATTACTTCAAAAGCCTGCTGCTGCTCGAGCTGCTCGGGGGGCTGTGGCTGACCCTGAAGTACACGTTCAAGCCGAAGTACACGCTGATGTACCCGATGGAGAAGTTCCCGCAGTCGCCGCGTTTCCGCGGCCTGCACGCGCTGCGCCGTTATCCCAACGGCGAAGAACGCTGCATCGCCTGCAAGCTGTGCGAAGCGGTGTGCCCGGCGCTGGCGATCACCATCGATTCGGCCAAGCGTGAAGACGGCACCCGCCGTACCACCCGCTACGACATCGACCTGTTCAAGTGCATCTTCTGCGGCTTCTGCGAGGAAAGCTGCCCGGTGGACTCGATCGTCGAAACCCACATCCTCGAGTACCACTTCGAGAACCGTGGCGAGAACATCGTTACCAAGCCGCAGCTGCTGGCCCTCGGTGATCGGCTTGAAGCCGAGATCGCCGAGCGTCGCGCCGCCGACGCCGCTTTCCGCTGAGGTCCATGATGGATTGGGTAAATATCTTCTTCTGGGTCTTCTCCATCGTGGCGGGCATTTCCGCTGCGGCGGTGATCAGCGTGCGCAATCCGGTCTACGCCGTGCTGTGCCTGATCCTGACCTTCTTCTCCGTGGCCTGCATCTGGATCCTGGTCGGGGCTGAGTTCCTCGGCGTGGCGCTGGTGCTGGTCTACGTCGGCGCGGTGATGGTGCTGTTCCTGTTCGTGGTGATGATGCTGGACATCGACGCCACCAACCTGCGCGAAGGCTGGGTGCGTTACCTGCCGCTGGGCCTGGTGGTCGCGGTCACCATGCTGGTGCAGATGCTGATCCTGATCGGCGTGAAGGGCAGGGCGGTCAACCCGCTGCCGGCCGACAACGCCGCCGCGCTGGCTGCCGACAGCTCCAACATCACCTGGCTTGCGCGCAGCCTGTTCACCGAATACCTGCTGCCGTTCGAATTCGCCGCCGTCATCCTGACCGTGGCCGTGGTGGCCGCGGTGATGCTGACCCTGCGCCGTCGCACCGGCCTGAAGACCCAGAACCCGTCCGAGCAGACCATGGTCAAGGGCCATGACCGCCTGCGCGTGGTCAAGATGGATGCCGAGAAGCCGGTGATCCATACCCGTACCCCGCCGTCCAGCAACGAGGAGGCCGCCCCGTGATCACCCTTGGTCATATCCTGGCCCTTGGCGCGCTGCTGTTCTGCATCAGCCTCGCCGGCATCTTCCTCAACCGCAAGAACATCATCGTGCTGTTGATGTCCATCGAACTGATGCTGTTGTCGGTGAACATCAATTTCGTCGGGTTCTCGCGTGAGATGGGCGACACGGCCGGCCAGCTGTTCGTGTTCTTCATCCTGACCGTGGCCGCGGCCGAGGCCGCGATCGGCCTCGCGATCCTGGTAACCCTGTTCCGTACCCGCCGCACCATCAATGTCGGCGAAGTCGATTCGCTGAAGGGCTGATCCGTAGATGGAAATTACTCTCTCCAAGAGTCTGTTGATCGCCGTGGTGCTTGCGCCACTGCTCGGCAGCATCATCGCCGGCCTGTTCGGTCGCCAGGTCGGGCGCCTCGGCGCCCAGACCGTCACCATCCTCGGCGTCGCCGTCAGCTGCGTGCTGTCCAGCTATGTGTTCTACCAGCTGCTGTGGGGCGGTGCGCAGCCGTTCAACGAAAACGTCTACACCTTCTTCGAAGTGGGCCGCTACGCGGCGCACGTCGGCTTCATGATCGACAAGCTCACCGCCATGATGATGGTGGTGGTGACCTTCGTGTCGTTCCTGGTCCACGTGTACACCATCGGCTACATGCAGGATGACCCGGGCTACCAGCGGTTCTTCAGCTACATCTCGCTGTTCACCTTCTCGATGCTCACCCTGGTGATGAGCAACAACTTCCTGCAGCTGTTCTTCGGCTGGGAAGCGGTGGGCCTGGTGTCGTACCTGCTGATCGGTTTCTGGTTCAAGCGCCCGACCGCGATCTTCGCCAACATGAAGGCGTTCCTGGTCAACCGTGTCGGTGACTTCGGCTTCATCCTGGGCATCGCCGGCGTGCTGTGGGTGTTCGGCACCCTGGACTACGCCACGGTCTTCGCCAACGCCACCATCCTGGCCCATCCGGAAGCGCAGCTGCAGGTGTGGTCGGGATCGATCAGCCTGTTCGGCCAGAGCTTCCAGCTGCTGAGCGAGCCGGTGATCTGGTCGATCGCCACCATCATCTGCATCTGCCTGTTCATCGGCGCGATGGGCAAGTCGGCCCAGGTGCCGCTGCACGTGTGGCTGCCGGACTCGATGGAAGGCCCGACCCCGATCTCGGCGCTGATCCATGCCGCGACCATGGTCACCGCGGGCATCTTCATGGTCACGCGCATGTCGCCGCTGTTCGAGCTGTCGCAGACCGCGCTGAATTTCGTGCTGTTCATCGGTGCCACCACCGCGTTCTTCACCGGCCTGATCGGCATCGTGCAGAACGACATCAAGCGCGTAGTGGCGTACTCCACGCTGTCGCAGCTGGGTTACATGACCGTGGCGCTGGGCGTGTCGGCCTATTCGGCGGCCGTGTTCCACCTGATGACCCACGCCTTCTTCAAGGCGCTGCTGTTCCTCGGCGCGGGCTCGGTGATCATCGCCATGCACCACGAGCAGGACATGCGCAGGATGGGCGGCCTGCGCAAGTACATGCCGATCACCTTCATCACCATGTGGATCGGTACCCTGGCCCTGGTCGGTACGCCGTTCTTCTCCGGCTTCTACTCCAAGGACACCATCATCGAGGCGGCGCAGCACCATGCGCACGTGTCCTCGAGCTGGGTGGCGACCTATGGCTACTGGGCCGTGCTGGGTGGCGTGATCGTCACCAGTTTCTACAGCTTCCGCCTGCTGTTCCTGACCTTCCATGGCAAGGAACGTTTCCGCGACGCGCACCACGATGACGCCCATGGCCACGGCCACGACGACCATCACGGCGACGCGCACGCGGCCGACGCCCACCACGGTGAGGCGCACCATGATGACCACGGCCATGGCCACGGTCCGCATGAGCCGCACGAAACCCCGTGGGTGGTGACCCTGCCGCTGATCCTGCTGGCGATCCCGTCGATCGTGATCGGTTTCTTCAGCATCGGTCCGATGCTGTACGGCACCGACTGGGCCGGTCACCATGCCGAGCACGGCATCCCGGGCCAGGTGCATTCGTTCTTCACCGGCGTGGTGGATTTCTACGACCCGGCGCGCGACACCCTCGGTGCCCTGGCCGAAGAATTCCACGGTCCGGTGGCGTTCGCGCTGCACGGCATGATGGCCCCGGCCTTCTTCCTGACCGTGGCCGGCTTCCTGCTGGCGGTGCTGTTCTACCTGTGGAAGCCGGAACTGGCGACCCGCGCGCGCAAGACCTTTGCGCCGCTGGTGTCGGTGCTGGAGAACAAGTACGGCTTCGACAAGCTGTGGATCGGCGGCTTCGCCGGTGGCGGCGTCAAGCTGGGCAAGGTTTCGCGCGCGATCGACACGAACATCGTCGATGGTGTGGTGGTCAACGGTTCGGCACGCCTGATCGATCTGGCCGCCAACCTGCTGCGTCGCACCCAATCCGGTTTCCTCTATCACTACGCCTTCGCGATGATCATCGGCCTGATTGCCCTCCTGGGCGTCCTGATGCATTACCTGCGTTGATGACCTGTACGGAATAAGAAGACGTGTCGAACTGGCCTCTACTCAGTGTTCTCATCTGGCTGCCGATCCTCGGCGGTGCCTTGATCCTTGCCATCCGTGATGCGCAGACCGCCCGCTGGGCGTCGCTGGGCGTGGCGGTGCTCACCTTCGTGGCGAGCCTGTCGCTGCTCAGCGGCTACGACGTGGCCAACGACGCGCTGCAGTTCGTCGAAACCCGCGCCTGGATCCCGGCCTACGACATCGGCTACAACCTCGGCGTGGACGGCATCGCCATCGCGCTGATCCTGCTGACCACCCTGGTCTCGGTGCTGGCGCTGATCGGTGCCTGGAGCGCCATCGACAAGCGGGTCAACCAGTACGTGGCCGCCTTCCTGATCCTGGAAGGCGTCACCGTGGGCATCTTCGCTGCGACCGACGCGATGCTGTTCTACGTGTTCTTCGAAGCGATGCTGATCCCGATGTTCCTGATCATCGGTGTCTGGGGCGGTCCGCGTCGCATCTACGCCGCGCTGAAGTTCTTCCTGTACACCTTCCTCGGCTCGGTGCTGATGCTGGTGGCGCTGATCTACCTGTACCTGAAGGGCGGCAGCTTCCAGCTGGCCGACCTGTACCAGCTGCAGCTGACCGCGCAGGAGCAGACCTGGATCTTCTTCGCGTTCCTGATCGCGTTCGCGGTCAAGGTGCCGATGTTCCCGGTCCACACCTGGCTGCCGGACGCGCACGTGGAAGCGCCGACCGCCGGTTCGGTGATCCTGGCCGCCATCGCGCTGAAGATCGGTGGTTACGGATTCCTGCGCTTCAACCTGCCGATCGTCCCGGATGCCTCGCAGGAATGGGCCTGGCTGGTGATCGCGCTGTCGCTGATCGCGGTGATCTACGTCGGCCTGGTCGCCCTGGTCCAGGACGACATGAAGAAGCTGATCGCCTATTCGTCGATCGCGCACATGGGGTTTGTCACCCTGGGCACCTTCATTGCCCTGTGGCTGGTGCGTGATGCCGGCAATGCCGATGCCGCCCGCCTGGGCCTGCAGGGCGCGATGGTGCAGATGGTGTCGCACGGCTTCGTGTCCGGCGCGATGTTCTCCTGCGTGGGCGTGCTGTACGACCGCATGCACAGCCGCCGCATCGCCGATTACGGCGGCGTGGTCAACGTGATGCCGTGGTTCGCCACCTTCGCCATGCTGTTCTTCATGGCCAACGCGGGCCTGCCGGGCACCAGCGGTTTCGTGGGCGAGTTCATGGTCATCATGGCCAGCTTCCAGCGTAATCCGTGGCTGGCCCTGGCGGCCGCGACCACCCTGGTGATCACCGCGGCCTACACGCTGTGGCTGTACAAGCGCGTGTTCTTCGGCGAAGTGGCCAATGCCCACGTGGCCGAACTGAAGGACATCAACGGCCGTGAGTGGCTGGTGCTGGGCGTGTTTGCCATCGGTACGCTGGCGCTGGGTCTGTATCCCAAGCCGCTGACCGACCTGATGGAGCCCTCGATCGCAAAGCTGGCGATGCAGATCGCATCCAGCAAGCTGCTGTAATTCCAGGATTTGATGATGACCACCTCGCCGCTGTTGCCATTGACTGCCGCTGACCTGCCGCCGCTCGCTCCGGAGCTGGTGCTGATCGGCAGTGCGTTCGCCCTGATGATCCTGGACCTGTTCATCAGCAAGCAGAACAAGATCTGGACCCACCTGTTCTCGGTTGCCGCGCTGGCAGTCGTGCTGTTCATGCTCGCCACCGGCGTGGGCGGGCAGGGTGAGGTCTTCCACGGCATGTTCGTCCGCGACACCGCCGCCGACGTGATGAAGGTCGTGGTCGTGCTGTGCAGCGGCCTGACCCTGGTCTACGGCTGGAGTTACCTGCGCGAACGCGACCTGTTCCAGGGCGAGATCCCGGTGCTGGTGATGTTCGCCACCGCCGGCATGATGATCCTGGTCTCGGCCGGCAGCCTGCTGATGGTGTACCTGGGCCTGGAACTGCTGGCGCTGTGCTCCTACGCACTGGTGGCCAGCAACCGTGACAATGGCCTGGCGACCGAAGCGGCGATGAAGTACATCGTGCTGGGTTCGCTGGCCTCGGGCCTGCTGCTGTACGGCATGTCGCTGATCTACGGTGCCACCGGTTCGCTGCACCTGGACGCGATCAATGCGGCCATTCCGCAGTCCGACGAGAAGATGCTGCTGCTGACCGGCGCGGTGTTCATGATCGCCGGCGTCGCCTTCAAGCTCGGCGCCGCGCCGTTCCACATGTGGCTGCCCGACGTCTACCAGGGCGCCCCGGCGCCGGTGGCGCTGTTCATCAGCTCGGCGCCGAAGCTGGCTGCGTTCGGCATGGCGTACCGCCTGCTGGAAATGGGCATCGGGCCGCTCTCGGACGAATGGAAGTACCTGATCGGTGGCTTGGCCGCGCTGTCGCTGGTGGTCGGCAACCTGATGGCGATCGCGCAGAGCAACCTCAAGCGCATGCTGGCCTATTCGACCGTCTCCCACATCGGCTTCCTGCTGCTGGGCATTGCCGGCGGCGGTGAGCGCGGTTACGCGGCGGCGCTGTTCTACGCCGTGAGCTACGCAATCATGTCCACCGCCGGCTTCGGCGCGATCATCGCGCTGTCGCGCAATGGGTTCGAGGCCGAGAAGATCGACGACCTGAAGGGCCTGAATGCCCGCAACCCGTGGATGGCAGGGCTGGTGCTGTGCATCATGGCGTCCATGGCCGGCATCCCGCCGTTCCTGGGCTTCTGGACCAAGCTGGCGGTGCTGGGCGCAGCCATCAATGGCGGCATGCTGTGGCTGGCGATCCTGGGTGTGATCTGTGCGGTGATTGGTTGCTTCTACTACCTGCGCGTCATCAAGGTCATGTACTTCGACGAGCCGGTGGGCGAGCCGCTGCCGGCCAATAACGACCGCGTGCTGGGCGTGGTGCTGGGCGTGAACGCGCTGGCGTTGCTGGCGCTGGGTCTGGCCTGGAACCCGATCATGGTCTGGTGCCAGCAGGCGTTTGCGCATCTTGCTTGAAAATCGACACAAAGCTGCGCAATTAGTGTAATATTCGTTTCCTGAGTTGTTGATGCAGCGGTTTCGCCAGAACATCGTTGCGGTATTGAATCGACTCAACCACTTCTGCTGCGGGGTGGAGCAGTCTGGCAGCTCGTCGGGCTCATAACCCGAAGGTCGCAGGTTCAAATCCTGCCCCCGCTACCAAATAGCCCCGGTGCATGCCGGCGGCAGTGGACGAAAAAGCGATTCCGGCAACGGGGTCGCTTTTTTGTTTGGGTGGTGCAGAGCAGGGGCAGCGGGGCAGGGACCCGCTCTACACGCCCTTTTAATTGCGGTGGGCGTATTTCGTGGGCTTGTCGGGGGACACACGCATGAGTCGGCCAGTCGGCCAGGGGTAATCGTGTCCTCATCTACTTCCGTGCTGGGCTATAACGGGGTGTTGCATGAGCCCGCAGGGTCCTGGCAGATCCTTGGCAACGGGTACCGCGTCTACAACCCGGTGCTGATGCGCTTCCACAGCCCCGACGACATGAGCCCATTCGGAAAGGGTGGCCTCAACGCTTACGGCTATTGCCAGCTCGATCCGATCAACCAGGTGGACCCCAGTGGCCATTGGTCGCTCAACGTGTTCACCGCCAATCTTCTTGGCTTCAGGTTGAGGACACCGCTGGTCGCCCTGGTAGTCGCCGCAACAGCGGGGTCGCTTTCTGCTATCGGCCTTGCAGCGGCGTCAAAGAACGATACCCAGCGGGCACTGACGATTGCCGCAGCGGTCATGTTCGCTGGAATGAGCCTCAAGCTGGGTCATCACGCCTGGGTCAAGCGAAAGCCTGCTGCGGCGACCCGGATCGGGTCACCGGTGTCCGCACCGGCGGCCACACCCCTTACGACGTCGGCGCCCCCCATCACGCCGCCGACCCCGGCGGCCCCGGTCGTGAACAGACGGCTCTCGGCGCCGGCGCGGTTGGGCTCGCCAGCGGTGTCGAGCCCGGTGGCACCGTCGAGCCCGCCGCCGAAGGTCGCGATCCAGCGCGCGCAGCCTCGACGTCGTGCGTTCGTTTCGTCGGACCTGCCTCCACCACCGCCGCCGCCGTCGCCATCTGCCCTGCGCGCTGCACGCGATCCGCAACGGGTGCCGCTGCCGGTGCGCCATGCGCTCATCCGGGATGGGTCGGAACGGTGGGTAGAAGCCAAGCCGATTTACCCGGTATGACGGTGCCGTGTGCCATTCGCGTTGCAGGGAACAGCCATCGTCAGGCCAGTCATGCGCTGCCGGCAGTGCACGTGCGACTGGGCTACAACGGCCAGTTGCATGAGCCGGGCCGGTGCTGGCAGTTCCTGGGCAACGGTTACCGCGTGTAAAACCCGCGGCTGAGACGCTTCCACATCCCCGATCAGAGCAGCCCGTTCGGCCGAGGTGGCATGAACGCGTACTGCTACTGCGGTGACGACCCGATCAATCATGCCGATCCCAGTGGACATTTCCTGATGCCGATCGCAGCGATTTTCGGCGGTGGCGCGGTGGCCTTGTTCGGCGCGGCCGGCGCAGTGGCCCTCACCGGCGACAGCAGGAGTGCGAAGTTCCTGGCCATGCTGGGGGGCGCTGTCCTTGCGGTGGCCCTGCTGGCGGCCGCGGCGCGTGGGGTGGTCCGCAGGCAATCGAGCTCGCGCCTGGGAGAGGTGCGCATCCACCGCGGACAGAACAAGGACTGGCTCGACGTGCACGGAAGTTCCAATGGATCCCTGGTCGGCAACACGCCCCTGGACGGTACCGAGATGACTGCGTTTCTCAGGTCGAAGGGGCTGGGCGACAAACCGCTGGTCTATCTGTCGTGCAATTCGGGAACCGGGCCGGCGCCGCAGGCGCAGGTGGTGGCCGATGGCCTGCGGCAGCCGGTGATCGGCTTCGTGGGTCCGGTCGCAGGCAACGCGTTCACCCACAGACCCATGGGCGTGTACCAGGCCAGGGTGTTCCACCCCCAGACCGGGCTTGCCCGGGTCAGCACGGCGATACGCAATACCGCGCTGAACCGCAGAACCCGGGCGGGCGTGATGCAGCGCCTGTCGGGCGTGCGCTGAGGCATGCGGGCATGTCGCTGGGCTTCCACGGTGAACTGCATGTCGCGGGTACGCAGTGGCAGATCCTGGGGAACGGGTATCGCGTCTACAGCCCTGCATTGAGGCGGTTCCATCGCCCGGACAGCCTCAGTCCGTTTGCAGAAGGAGGCCTCAATGCCTACGCCGCGTTCCAGGGCGATCCTATCAACCTGGCCGATCCCAGCGGTCATTTCGCAAAGTTTGTGTTGGGCGCAGCCGTGTTGGCGGGCACTGGGGCCTTGGTCGGCTCGGCCGTGGCCGGGACAGAGGGGGAGGGCACCACGGCCGGCATCCTGGCCGCCGTTGCGCTGGGCGTGGGCGTGGCGGCGGCAGGGGGAATGCACCTGCTGCGGGCGTCCTCGCGCGTGAACGCCGTCGGCGTGCCACCCGCCACGCCCCCGGTGCCGACCGTGCAGCCCGGCCGGACCGTGCGCATCGGCGAGTTGCGCTTTGCCTCCGGAGCGCACGGCGATGAGCTGGTCGCCCATGGGCTTCCCTTCGCCACCGGTTCCACGGGTGCGGTGAGCGGGCACGCGCTGGCCCGGCAGGTGAGCACGGCGGTGGGACCGGGCTATCGCTTCAAACCGATCAACATGCTGTCCTGTTACTCCGCCGTCGGCGGGCGCCATGCGTCGCAGGCGCAGCGGCTGGCCAACACACTCAAGGTACCGGTCAGGGGATACAGGGGCCGCACCCACGGAATGCAGGCGCGGAACTCCAATGCGGGTCCCGACGACCACATATCCACCGTGTTCCGTCCGCAGACCGGCGTGGCCAGACGGGTCACCTCGGTGCTCAATACCGCGCTGCATCCGGTCGGCCGGGGCATGCGCGTGGTTGCCCGTGCCGCGCACGCAGTGCGGTCGCGCTGAGGGTGCAAGCGTCGCGGCGCGCCTTCATCACCGTTCTTTAATTGTGCCGGGCCAATGATCGGCGCGTCGGGGGACACATGCCTGGCGCGGACCGCGCGCCGAAGGGGGTTCCATGCCGTCACTTGCCGGAACAGGGCCACGCGTCCGCCTTCACGCCGAGACCCGCGGCTGGCTGGGCTACAACGGCCAGCTGCATGAGCCGGGCGGAGCCTGGCAGTTCCTGGGCAACGGGTATCGCATCTACAACCCGGTGCTGATGCGGTTCCACAGTCCTGACACCCAGAGCCCTTTCGGAAAGGGCGGCATCAATCCTTACGCCTACGTGATGGGTGATCCGGTCAACAACGCAGATCCCAGTGGCCACTTTCTATTGCCGGTTGCGGGCTTGCTGGGGATGGGAGCGATGGCGATGGTCGGGACCGCGTTGGTCGCGGGGCTCAAGGGGCAGAAGCAGAGTGCGTTGCTTCTGGGCATGCTTGCAGGGGCTCTCGCGATCGGCACCGCAGGAGCTCTGGGCGCGCATGCCGTGCGCAGTGCGCGTCTGGCACGCGCTGCACGCGTGAAGGTGCCTTACAAAACGCTTGGGCCGGAGGAAGCGATGGTCTGGCGGGGGCCGAAGTTCGACATCGTGCGCGCGCACGGTGATCCTGCTACGACGTATTGGGGAGAGAGAACCCTGGACGGTGTGGAGCTGGCGCGTATGGCGAAGGCTGCAGGAACCGGCCGCTTGAGGCAGAAGGACATCCAGTTGCAGTCCTGTTACGGCGCCGTGGGCGGTAACGCCTCGCAAGGGCAGGTGCTTGCCGATACGCTGGGCGTGGAGGTCACTGCATACCTGGGAGGGGTTGCCAGCAAGCCGGGCGAACGCATGTTGACTGTGGCAAGTGAGGCGGTGCTGTTCAAGCCGCAGACCGGCGCTGCCCGGCGGGCCTCGGCCATCCGGAACCGGGAACTGAACCAAGTGGTCGCAGACTGGTACCGGCAGCGCGAACCGTGACGCAGTGGTTGCACGGATTCAGAACAGCCATTACAATTCCGCTTCTGCTGCGGGGTGGAGCAGTCTGGCAGCTCGTCGGGCTCATAACCCGAAGGTCGCAGGTTCAAATCCTGCCCCCGCTACCACAGAAAATCTGCAGTGCAGATGCAGTAGACGAAAAGGCGATCCTGGCAACGGGGTCGCTTTTTTCGTTGGCGTCGCCAGGGCATGAACGAAGCTGAATGCAGGGGCGGATTAGCCTGCCCAAGGCCCGCGCCCGTTGCACCAGCGCGGTGCAACCGCTATCATCCACGGCTTAGCGGACTACCTGACTGGACCCATTCCCCGGAATGTGGACCGTCCCGCGACCGGCTTCCGGGCCGTGCGACTTCCCCTCAGGTAGTCGTGACCCCCCGGAAGGCTGGGCTCGCAGCATCATGCACCGCGCGTGATCTGCAACCGGAATCCAGCATGACCGGAGTCGTACCGGACAAGGGGCCCAGCGGGCCCTTTGTTGTTTCCGGGCCCCAGGCCGTGCGCCGGGGCAGCACCTCTTTCAACGAACCAAGGCAGACTGTGAGCGACAAGGCAACCGAAATCGCGAATCTGCTCGCCCCCACCGTTCAGTCGCTGGGTCTCGAGCTGCTGGGTGTGGAGTACCTGACCGCCCCGGGCGGCGCCACGCTGCGCCTGTACATCGACGTGCCGCTGGCGGAGCAGCCCGACCGTGTCGTCAATATCGACGACTGCGAGCGCGTAAGCCGCGAGGTCTCGGCCCAGCTGGACGTGGAAGACCCGATCAGCGCCAACTACACGCTGGAAGTGTCGTCGCCGGGCGTGGACCGTCCGCTGTTCACCCGCGAGCAGTTCGAGCGCGCCATTGGCGAATCGGCCAAGGTCGTGCTGAAGCTGCCGCAGGACGGTCGCCGCCGCCTGCAGGGCGAAATCCTCGGCGTCGACGCCGAGCAGAATACCGTCACCTTCAAGGTCGACAATTCCCCGTTTACCGCCGATGTCGAGAACATCGACAAGGCACGCATCATGCCGGACTGGGCCGCCCTCGGCCTGGCTCCGACCAAACCGACTGGCCCGGCACCCAAGCAGGGTGGCAAGGCGAACAAGAAACCATCCAACGAGCCGGCGGCCAAGAAGCCGCGCGCGGAGTGAGCCAACAATGAGCAAGGAACTTTTGCTGGTAGTGGATGCGGTCGCCAATGAAAAGGGCGTCCCGCGTGAAGTGATCTTCGATGCCATCGAGGCCGCCCTGGCTTCGGCAGCGAAGAAGCGCTACCCCGATGAGGAAGTGCTGGCCCGTGTGTCGATCGACCACAAGGACGGCACCTACGAAACCTTCCGCCGCTGGGAAGTGGTGGCCGATGACGTGGTCATGGAATCGCCGGATCGCCAGGTGCGCCTGATGGACGCCCTGGACGAAGCCGATGGCGTGGAAGTGGGCGACTACATCGAAGAACAGATCGAAAACCCGGACTTCGGCCGCATCGCGGCGCAGGCCGCCAAGCAGGTGATCGTCCAGCGCGTGCGCGAAGCCGAACGCCAGCAGGTCGTGGATGCGTGGAAGGACCGCGTGGGCGAATTGGTCACCGGCGTGGTCAAGCGCGCCGAGCGCGGCAACATCTACGTGGACCTGGGCGGCAACGCCGAAGCGTTCATTCCGAAGGACAAGGGCATTCCGCGCGACGTGCTGCGCGCCGGCGACCGCGTGCGCGGTTACCTGGCCGAAGTGCGTTCGGAACCGCGCGGCCCGCAGCTGTTCATCAGCCGCGCTGCCCCGGAATTCATGATCGAGCTGTTCAAGCTGGAAGTGCCGGAAGTGGGCCAGGGCCTGGTCGAGATCAAGGCCTGTGCCCGCGATCCGGGCGACCGCGCAAAGATTGCCGTGCTCGCCCACGATGCGCGCACCGATCCGATCGGCGCCTGCATCGGCATGCGCGGTTCGCGCGTGCAGGCGGTGTCCAACGAGCTCAATGGCGAGCGCGTGGATATCGTGCTGTGGAACGACAACCCCGCCAACTTCGTCATCAATGCGATGGCGCCGGCGGAAGTGCAGTCCATCATCGTTGATGAAGACAAGCACTCGATGGACCTGGCCGTCGCTGAAGAGCGCCTGGCGCAGGCAATCGGCAAGGGCGGCCAGAACGTGCGCCTGGCCAGCCGCCTGACCGGTTGGCAGCTCAATGTGATGACCCAGGACCAGGTGACCGCCAAGTCCGAGGCCGAGCAGGGCGTTGCCCGTCAGCTGTTCATGGACAAGCTGGAAGTGGATGAAGAAATCGCCGCCATCCTGGTGACCGAAGGCTTCAACACCGTGGAAGAAATCGCCTACGTCCCGGTCGGCGAACTGCTGGCCGTGGAAGGCTTCGACGAAGACATCGTCGAAGAGCTGCGTGCCCGTGCCCGCGATGCGCTGCTCAACGAAGCGCTGGCGGTGGAAGAGGGTCTGGAAGATGGTTCGCCGTCCGAAGACCTGCTCGCCCTGGAAGGCATGGACGAGGCAACCGCCTACGCCCTGGCCGGCCATGGCGTGCGTACGAGTGAGGACCTGTCGGACCTGGCCGCCGATGAGATCCTCGAGTTCGGCATCGAGGACATGGACCAGGAGCGCGCCGCCGCCCTGATCCTTGCCGCCCGAGCCGAGGAGATCGCCCGCCTGGAGCGCGGCGAATGAGCCAGCGATGAACAGTGCCCTGACCCGATCAGGGCTTAGACTCCGCGCTGCCTTCGCCCGTTTCGGAGGAGCGCCAACCAGATCATAGGATCCGAATGTCGCAGCAAACCACCATCCGCAAGCTTGCCGAACTGGTCAATACGCCGGTCGAAAAACTGCTTGAACAGCTTGCCGAGGCCGGCATGAAGTTCAGCGGTCCCGACCAGGTCGTGACCAGCACCGAGAAGGTGAAGCTCCTGGGCTTCCTTCGTCGTTCGCATGGCAAGACCGAACAGCCCGTCGAAAGCGCCGACGACGCTGCCAAGAAGATCACCCTGAACCGTCGCAAGTTGCAGGAAGTGACCGTCAGCGCCGGCCGCAGCAAGACCACCGTCAACGTGGAAGTGCGCCAGAAGCGCACCTACACCAAGGACGCCAGTGGCAAGGCGATGACGCCGGATGAGGAGCGCGCCGACATCCTGCGCAAGCTGGAGGAATCCCGCCAGCGCAATCTGGACGAGCAGCGCGCACTGGCCGAGAAGGACCGTGCGCGCGACGAGGAAATCGCACGCAAGCGCCAGGAAGAGATCGACGCCAAGGAACGCGCCGAAGCCGAGCGCAAGGCCGCTGAAGCGGCTGCCGAAGCGGCAAAGAATGCGCCGCCGGCCCCGGTTGCCGCTGCGCGCCCGGCGCCCAGCGAAGCGCCGGCACGTGCTGCCGCGCGTCCGTCCGCTCCGGCCCCGGCCCGTCCGGCCGCGCGTGGCGACGACCGCAACTCGAACAACAACCGTCCGGGCGCCAAGCGCGACGACGACGGTGGCAACCGCTTTGCCGGCCAGCTGCACCTGTCGGCCGCCGACCGTGCGCGCCGTGGCAACAACAGCAACTCGCGTGGTCGTCCGGGTGGGCGTGCCCAGCCGGGTCGCCGCGACAGCAACCAGTCGCGCAGCGGCGGTGGGGCCCATGGGTTCGAACGTCCGGTCGCCCCGATCGTGCGTGACGTGACCATCGGCGACACCATCACCGTGGCCGACCTGGCCCAGAAGCTGGCCCTGAAGGGCGGCGACGTGGTCAAGGCGCTGTTCAAGATGGGCGTGATGGCCACCATCACCCAGACCATCGACCACGACACCGCCGCGCTGGTGACCGAAGAACTCGGCCACAACGTGACCCGTGCCAACACCAACGACGCCGAGGACGCGCTGCTGGCGCTGAACGAAGGCGAGCAGGGCGAAGCCGTTGCGCGTCCGCCGGTGGTGACCATCATGGGCCACGTCGACCACGGCAAGACCTCGCTGCTGGATTACATCCGCCGCACCAAGGTGGCCACCGGCGAAGCCGGCGGCATTACCCAGCACATCGGTGCGTACCACGTTGAAACGCCCAAGGGCGTGATCAGCTTCCTGGATACCCCGGGCCACGCCGCGTTTACCTCGATGCGTGCCCGCGGTGCCAAGCTGACCGACATCGTGGTGCTGGTGGTGGCGGCCGACGACGGCGTCATGCCGCAGACCAAGGAAGCCATCCAGCACGCCCGTTCCGCCGGTGTGCCGCTGATCGTGGCGATCAACAAGATGGACAAGTCCGGCGCCGACCCGATGCGGGTCAAGAACGAACTGCTCACCGAGCAGGTCGTGGCTGAAGACTTCGGTGGTGACATCCAGATGGTGGAGATCTCGGCCAAGGCCGGGATGGGCATCGACGAGCTGCTGGACGCGATTTCGATCCAGGCCGAACTGCTGGAGCTGAAGGCCGTGGCCGACGGCCGCGCCAGTGGCGTGGTCATCGAATCCTCGCTGGACAAGGGCCGTGGCCCGATCGCCACCGTGCTGGTCCAGCAGGGTCAGCTGAAGAAGGGCGACTACCTGGTCTGCGGTATCCAGTACGGCCGCGTGCGCGCGCTGTTCGACGAAACCGGCAAGCAGCCCGACCACGCCGGCCCGTCGATTCCGGTGCAGGTGCTGGGTCTGTCCGGCGTGCCGGATGCGGGCGACGACTTCGTCGTGGTCGAGGACGAGCGCCTGGCCAAGGACGTCGCGCAGCAGCGCGAAACCAAGCGCCGTGAATCGCGCATGGTGCAGTCCGCCGGCAGCCGCATGGAAGACATCATGGCGACCCTGGGCAAGGGCAATGGCCAGCAGGTGCTGAACCTGGTGATCAAGGCCGACGTGCAGGGTTCGGTGCAGGCGCTGAGCCAGGCACTGGTGGGGCTGTCCAACGACGACATCCGCATCAACGTGATCCACTCCGGCGTGGGCGGCATCACCGAATCGGACGCCAACTCGGCCGTGGCGTCCAAGGCCACCGTGATCGGCTTCAACGTGCGTGCGGACGCTTCGGCGCGTCGCATCATTGAATCCAATGGCGTGGACCTGCGTTACTTCTCGATCATCTATGACGTGATCGATCAGGTGAAGCAGGTGGCCTCCGGTCTGCTCGGCGTGGAAATCCGCGAAGAGATCATCGGTATCGCCCAGGTCCGCGACGTGTTCCGCAGTTCCAAGTTCGGTGCGGTGGCCGGCTGTATGGTCATCGAAGGCACGGTCAAGCGCAGCAAGCCGATCCGCGTCCTGCGCGACAGCGTGGTGGTGTTCGAAGGCGAGCTGGAATCGCTGCGTCGCTTCAAGGAAAACGTCGACGAAGTGCGCAACGGTACCGAGTGCGGTATCGGCGTGAAGGCCTACAACGACGTCAAGGCCGGCGACCAGATCGAATGCTTCGAGCGTATCGAAGTGCCGCGTACCCTGTAATGTGGAAGCGGCCCGACCAACGGTCGGGCCCTACCCGGTTTCGGGGCCCGACCTCTGGTCCGGGTCCCACCCGATTTCGGGGCCCGACCTCTGGTCCGGGTCCCACGCGATTTCGGGGCCCGACCCTCTGGTCCGGGTCCCACCGTGTTTCCGGGGCCCGACCGCCTGGTCCGGGTCCCACCGTGTTTCCGGGGCCCGACCGCCTGGTCCGGGTCCCACCGTGTTTCCGGGGTCCGACCGCCTGGTCCGGGTCCCACCGTGTTTCCGGGGCCCGACCGCCTGGTCCGGGTCTTACCGCGTTTCCGGGGCCCGACCGCCTGGGTCCGGGCTTCACCCGGTAGGTCACGACCGTTGGTCGTGACCCGCCCATCCGAATACTGAAGAGCGCCCCGTGCCAAAAACCTTCCATCGAACCGACCGTGTTTCCGCCCAGATCCGCCGTGAACTGGGTACGCTCGTGCACAACGCGGTGCGTGAACACGGGCTGCCGTCGGTGAGTGTGTCCGACGTGGAAATCACCCGCGACATGGCCCACGCCAAGATCTTCGTCACCGCCCTGATGCCGGAACGCTCGGAAGAAGCGATGAAGGGCTTGAAGGAAATCGCCTGGGGCCTGCGCATGGAACTGGCCAAGGCCATGAAGCTGCGCCACGTCCCGGAACTGCATTTCCACTACGACGACTCGGTCGACCGTGGCGAGCGCATCGACAACCTCCTGCGTGAGCTGCCCGACACCCTGGCGGCCGAAAAGGACCGCGACGCCGAAAACGGCGACGACAGCGACAGCAAACCCGAATGAAAACCGGTAGAGCCAGGCCCTGCCTGGCTGCGCGGTAACCACCGGCGAAACCGAATGACCCGAATCACGTTCCGTCGCCTGGACGGCATCCTCCTGCTCGACAAACCCGCCGGCATGAGCTCCAACGCCGCGCTGCAGGTGGCCCGCCGCCTGTTCCGGGCCGAGAAGGGCGGCCACACCGGCAGCCTCGATCCGCTGGCCACCGGCCTGCTGCCGTTGTGCTTCGGTGAGGCCACCAAGATTGCGGGCCTGTTGCTGGGCTCGGCCAAGGCGTACGACGCCGAGGTCGTGCTGGGCCAGACCACCGATACTGACGACGCCGACGGCAGCGTGCTGCTGGAACGCCCGGTACCGGCGGTCAGCCGCGAGCAGCTGCAGGCGGCGCTGGCGCCGCTCACCGGCCAGATACGACAGCGCGCCCCGATCTATTCCGCGCTCAAGCAGGGCGGCGAGCCGCTGTACCTGAAAGCACGCCGCGGCGAAACCATCGACGCGCCCGAGCGCGATGTCCAGGTGCATGCCATCGAGATCCTGGACCAGCAGCCGACCCGGCTGTCGCTGCGGGTGACCTGCGGTTCAGGCACCTACATCCGCAGCCTGGCCCGGGACCTGGGCGAAACCCTGGGTTGCGGCGCCCACATTGCCGGCCTGCGCAGGCTGTGGGTGGATCCGTTCCGCGATGCCCCGATGGTGACCCTGGACGCCCTGCGCGACCTGGCAGGGCAGGGCGACGAGGCAGGGCTGGACGCCCTGCTGCTGCCGCTGTCGGCCGGGCTGGTGGACTATCCACGAATCGACCTGGATGCTGAACAGGCGCGCCGCTTCTGCCTGGGCCAGCGTCTGCGCGATCCGGCCTGGAGCGCGGGAACCGTGGCGGTATATGGTCCCGATGCCCTGATCCAGGGCCTTGGGCAGGTCGACGCGGCCGGGCTGCTGGCCCCGCAGCGCCGCTTCAACCTCTGACCCGGGCGTACCCGCCGCTTGTTCCGGAAGGCCGCGACCGTTACAATTTCGCGGCCTTTTCAGGCTTGCCCGCATCTGCGGGTTCATCATTTCGTTAACGGCGAGTCGCGCGGTACGTCAATGGGACGTTTCTGCGGGCCACGCATCCAGAGAGAAGAAAGCAATGTCGATCGACACCCAGAAGGTCATTGAAGACAACAAGCGCAGCGCCACCGATACCGGTTCCCCGGAAGTGCAGGTCGCCCTGCTGACCGCCCGCATCGAGCTGCTGACCGGCCACTTCAAGGCCCACAAGAAGGATCACCACAGCCGTCGCGGCCTGCTGCAGATGGTCAACCGCCGCCGCAGCCTGCTGGACTATCTGAAGAAGAAGGACGGCGCGCGTTACAAGGCCCTGATCGAAAAGCTTGGCCTGCGTCGCTAAGCAGGAATCCCGACCGCGGCGCAGGAATGCGCCGCGGTTTTGTTTTGGCAGTACCGCATTACATCGCCTGGACCGGACTTCCGGTCACCCGTCGGCGGCAAGGGTCGCCCGCGGTCCATTCGAAGACAGCATCTCCCCAAGGAATCCCCCGTGGCAAAAATCACCAAAACCTTCCAGTACGGCAAGCACACCGTCACGCTTGAAACCGGCGAAATCGCCCGTCAGGCCGGTGGCGCCGTCATCGTCAAGTTCGACGACACCGTGCTGCTGGTCTCCGCCGTGGCTGCCAAGAGCGCGCGTGAGGGCCAGGACTTCTTCCCGCTGACCTGTGATTACCAGGAGAAGTTCTACGCCGGTGGCCGTATCCCCGGTGGCTTCTTCAAGCGCGAAGGCCGCGCGACCGAAAAGGAGACGCTGATCTCGCGCCTGATCGATCGCCCGATCCGTCCGCTGTTCCCGGAAGACTACAAGAACGAAGTGCAGATCATCGCCACGGTGATGTCGCTGAATCCGGACATCGACGGTGACATCCCGGCCCTGATCGGCGCCTCGGCTGCACTGTCGCTGGCCGGTACCCCGTTCAAGGGTCCGATCGCCGCGGCCAAGGTGGGTTACAAGAACGGTGAGTACATCCTCAACCCGACCGTGACCGAACTGAAGGATTCGGAGCTGGAACTGGTTGTGGCCGGTACCGCCAACGCCGTGCTGATGGTTGAATCCGAAGCCGCGCTGCTGTCCGAAGACGTGATGCTGGGCGCCGTGACCTTCGGTCACCGCGAAATGCAGAAGGTCATCAACGCCATCAACGAGCTGACCGTGGAAGCCGGCACCAAGCCGTCGACCTGGGTCGCCCCGGCCAAGAACGACGCGCTGATCAGCGCCCTGCAGGAAGCCATCGGCCCGCGCCTGGGCGAAGCCTTCCAGGTGCGCGACAAGCTGCAGCGCCGCGACGCCATTGCCGCGATCAAGAAGGACGTCACCGAGTCGCTGGCCGGCCGCGTCTCCGCCGACGGCTGGAACCCGGCCGAGCTGTCGAAGGAATTCGGCGAGCTGGAATACAGCACCATGCGCAACTCGGTGCTGGACACCAAGGTCCGCATCGACGGCCGCGCGCTGGACACCGTTCGTCCGATCGCCGTGCAGACCGGCATCCTGCCGCGCGTGCACGGTTCCTCGCTGTTCACCCGCGGTGAGACGCAGGCCATCGTCACCATCACCCTGGGCACCGCACGCGACGGCCAGGTGATCGACGCCGTCTCGGGCGAGTACAAGGACAACTTCCTGTTCCATTACAACTTCCCCCCGTACTCGGTGGGTGAGACCGGCCGCATGATGGGCCCGAAGCGTCGCGAAATCGGCCACGGCCGCCTCGCCAAGCGCGGCGTGCTGGCAGTGATGCCGTCGCTGGAAGCCTTCCCGTACACCATCCGCGTGGTCTCGGAAATCACCGAGTCGAACGGTTCCTCGTCGATGGCCTCGGTCTGCGGTTCCTCGCTGGCCCTGATGGACGCCGGCGTGCCGGTGAAGTCGCCGGTTGCCGGTATCGCCATGGGCCTGGTCAAGGAAGGCGAGCGTTTCGTCGTCCTGTCCGACATCCTGGGTGACGAAGATCACCTGGGCGACATGGACTTCAAGGTGGCCGGTACCGCTGAGGGCATCTCTGCCCTGCAGATGGACATCAAGATCGAAGGCATCACCGAAGAAATCATGAAGCAGGCACTGCAGCAGGCCAAGGCCGGCCGTCTGCACATCCTGGGTGAAATGGCCCACGGCCTGACCGCTCCGCGCCAGGAGCTGTCGGACTACGCGCCGCGCCTGCTGACCATCAAGATCCACCCGGACAAGATCCGCGAAGTGATCGGCAAGGGCGGTTCCACCATCCAGGCCATCACCAAGGAAACCGGCACCCAGATCGACATCCAGGACGATGGCACCATCGTCATCGCCTCGGTCAATGCCATCGCCGCGCAGGCTGCCAAGGCCCGCATCGAGCAGATCACCTCGGACGTCGAGCCGGGTCGCATCTACGAAGGCAAGGTCGCCAAGATCATGGACTTCGGTGCGTTCGTCACCATCCTGCCGGGCAAGGACGGCCTGGTCCACGTCTCGCAGATTTCCAGCGAGCGCGTTGAAAAGGTCGGCGACAAGCTGAAGGAAGGCGACGTGGTCAAGGTCAAGGTGCTGGAAGTCGACAAGCAGGGCCGCATCCGCCTGTCGATGAAGGCCGTCGAGGAAGGCGAAGGCGCCTCGGCCGAATAATCGACCGCAACACGAGGGTAGGTGACGACCGTTGGTCGTCACCCCCTGAAAAAAAACGGGCCTTCGGGCCCGTTTTTTTTGGGGCGCACCATCTTCGATCAGGGGCGTCGCGAGCGTCCAGCGCCCCGCCGCGGCCGGTAGGCCCCTGTGCAGATGTCCCCCGGCCGACGCCTGGCGGCGACGGCCTCCTCCTTTACGTTGCCAGGGACCTACCGGCCGCGACGGGGCATGGCTTGCGGCCCGTCGCTTGCCCCACCGGCAGCGGCGTCTGCTTTGCCGCGAGGGCCCTTGTGCAGTCATTGCGTTTCCCGTCCACGGCAACAGGACGTGTCCGCCGGACAGATTCGCAGGACATCCGGCCATGACGGCCTTCGCCTTGTTAACGTTGGCCCATTCCTCTCCACGGAGTCGCCATGTACCGCCTGTCTGCTTCCCTGCTGGCTACCGCCCTCGCGGTCGCGCTTCCGCTCGCGAGCCTTGCCGCACCGGCCTCGAAAGCGGTGATCGGGGCCTACTATCCGGGCGGTTCGGCCGAGCGCTATCCCGTGGCGTCGATTCCCGCCGATACGCTGACCCATCTGTTCTACGCGTTCGCGCGCATCGACGACGGCAGGTGCGTGGTGGACGACGGCGCTGCCGTGCACTTCAAGGCGCTGGCCGCGCTCAAACGCGAACACCCGCAGCTGCACACCATGATCTCCATCGGCGGCTGGAACGCCGGCGGCTTCTCCGATGCCGCGCTGACGGCGCAGAGCCGCGAACGTTTCGTGCGCTCGTGCGTGGCGATGTTCTTCGAGCAGCATCGCGGCAGCTTCGACGGTGTGGATATCGATTGGGAATTCCCGGTCTCCGGCGGCCCACTCGAGATCACTGATCGCCCGCAGGACCGCCGCAACATGACGCTGCTGGTGCAGGAGTTCCGCCGCCAGCTCGATGCGCTGGACGACGGCAAGGGCCCGCATCGGCTGCTGACCGCCGCGCTGCCGGCCGGCCGCGTGCAGACCGACGGTCCGTACGACCCGGCGCTCAGCTACGAGCTGAAGGAACTGGGCCAGGCGCTCGATTTCATCAACCTGATGAGCTACGACATGGGCACCGGCTTCTCCAAGGTGTCCACCTTCAACGCGCCGCTGCGCGAGGTGCCGCAGGACCCGCTCGCACCGGAACAGCGCCGCTGGAACAGCGTGGAAGGCGCGGTGAATTACTACCGCCAGCATGGCGTGCCCAACGACAAGCTGGTGCTGGGCGTGCCGTTCTACGGGCGCGGCTTCAAAGTCACCACCGGATCTGCCGATGGCCTGTACCAGCCCTACAGCGCTCCGTTCGATGCCGGCGACTGGCGCCGCATCAAGCAGGAATTCCTCGACAAGCCCGGCTGGCAGCGGCACTGGCACCCGGTGGCGCAGACGCCGTGGTTGTACAACGCGGCCGACAAGGTCTTCATCAGCTACGAAGACCCGACCTCGATTGCGTTACGCGCCGACTATGCAAGGGACCAGACGCTGCGCGGCGTGTTTACCTGGGAACTGACCGGCGATGACGACCAGGCCAGCCTGCTCAAGGCCATGGCCGCGCCGTTCCGACCGTAATCCGGCGCCCCGGCCGGGCGGGCCTGCACTATGCTTGCCGCCATGACGAGCGTTCAGCTGCTGGACCTGCATATCGACCGCGCCGCGCAGCAGGTGCGGCGCGGTGATGTGGCGCTGCCGGTCAGTGGGCTGAGCTGGCGTCTGCTGGACTGCCTGCTGGAGCACGGTACCGATGTGGTCGACTTCGATACGCTGGCACGGCAGGTCTGGGCGCCGGCCGTGGTGGGCGAGGACGCGATCAGCCAGCGGGTGAAACTGCTGCGCCAGGCATTGGGCGATGACAGCCGCCAGCCGCGCTACGTGCGCTCCGTGCGGGGGCGCGGTTACCAGTTGTGCGCGCCGCTGCAGGCGTGGGCACCGGAAACGCCAACAGCGACGACCACCGAAGGATGGCAACGAAGCCCGCACCGGCGTTGGGCTTGGCTGGCGGCGGGCGTGGGTGTTGCCGGCGCCGCCATCGCCATCATCGTCGCGTGGCCGGGAAGTGCACCGCGCTCACCGGCCGATCCGGTACTGCAACGCGCCGCGTATTACGCCGGTATCGGGCAGGCCAGCAACAACGAGCGTGCGATTACCCTGTACCGCCAGGCGCTGCAGATCGACCCGGATTCCAGCGCTGCACGGCGTGGCCTGGCGCGTGCATTGGCCGCCGATGCCTGCCTGTTCAATGGCAAGCCGGGGAACGCGCAGGAGGCACTGCAGCTGGCCGGGCAGGTGTTGCAGGCGGCCCCTGACGACGCAGCAGCGCATGCGCTGCGCGGGTACGCCCATGATTGCCTTGGTGCGATGCCGCAGGCGATGGCCGATTACGAGCAGGCGCTGCTGCGCGATCCCGACGATGAGCGCACCCGCGCCTCGCTGGCCTACCTGCAGCAGGAGCAGGGTCACCTGGCGCAGGCGCTGAAGGCCAACCTCAGCCTGCGCGCGCCGGAGCGGATCCGCTTCCGCGACGTGCAGGTCGCCCGCGAACTGGAGCTGCTTGGCTTCACCCACGCCGCCGCACGCCGCCATGCGCGCAACTTCCAGCTGTACCCGGACAATGTCTTCAGCAACATTGCGTGGCCGCGTGCGCTGATGAACATGGGCGAGCAGGTGAGGGCGCGGCAGGCGCTGGACCAGGCGCTCGCGCGCGGCACCCCACATCCACAGCTGCTGCGCCTGCACGGCGAACTGCTGTTGATGGGTGGCGACCCGCGAGGCGCGGCGGAAGCCTTCGAACAGGGCCGCCTGCTGCGCCCGTCGCAGTCGTTGGGAAAGACCCTGGCCGGCCTGCAGCCGCCAGACGGCACGCCCTCCCTGGAATGGATTACCGCGCGGCTGGATGATGTTTCCGCGCAGGCGGACGATGGCTGGTCGGATGCCGGCGTGGAACGGGCCCTGCTGCACCAGGCCGGGGGCAACACCACGGCGGCCATCGCCGACCTGCACCGCGCGGTGGATGCCGGCTTCCGCGACGCCGCGTGGCTGCGCGTCACCCCGCTGTTCGCCCCGCTGCGGCAGGCGCCCGGGTGGGAGCGCCTGCTGGCCCGGATCGAGGCGGATGTAAGCGCGCAGCGGGCGCAGGTACTGGCCGCGTCCTGGCGCCCGGATGACCTGAAAGGCCTCAGCGCAACGCCGGCAACAGGAACCCGGTAAGCACGCGGCGCGACTGCGGATGGGCGTAGCTGCGGTTGTAGGCCTTGCTGGTGACCACCGCGACCAGCTTCTTCTCCGGCATCACGAACACATAGTTGCCGCCGTTGCCCGACATCGCCCATACCGTGGTGTCCTTCCCCTCCACCGGCAGTTTCAGGCCCCACCACTGGTAGCCGTAGTCGCTGCCGTCGTCGGTCTGCGCCTGCGGGCGGATCATCGCCGCGACGTAGTCGGCAGGCACCAGCTGTCTGCCCTGCCAGCGTCCCCCGGCCAGCACCAGCTCGCCCAGCCGGGCCAGGTCACGGGTGCGGTAGCGGGTGCCGCCGCCGCCCATGCCGATGCCTTCGGGGGACCGGTTCCAGTGGCTGCGGGTGATGCCCAGCGGCCGCTCCAGGGCCTGCGCGGCGTAGTCGGCCAGCGGCAGCGTCGTGGCCCGTTCCAGTACCGCGCCCAGCACGAACGAATCGGCCGTGCAGTAGGCGTGCGCGCGGCCGTGCGGGCTGTCTTCGGGGCGGGTCATCCACGGTGCGAACCCCTTCACCGGCAGCGACAGCGCGAAGTCCAGCCAGCGCTCGGTCACGTACATGCGCTCTTCGTTGCCGGCGGAAAATTGATTCTGGTCATCGCATTCCCACAAGCTGCTCATGGTGAGCAGGTCTTCGACCGTGGTGCCCCGCAGGCGCGGGTCCACCGCGTGGCCGGCGGTAAATTCGGGAAAGTAGTCATACACGCGGGCCTGCACCCCGGGCAGGTGACCGTCGCCGATGGCCGCGCCCACCAGCAGGGCGGTCACGCTTTTGCTGGCCGAGCGTACGTCGTTGAGCGTTTCGGCGTCGGCGCCATTGAAGTAGTGCTCGTAGGCCACCTTGCCGTCCACCAGCAGCAGCACGCTGGTGACCTGCTTGATGTCGTCGCGGGCGATGGCCGCTTCCAGCGCGGCCAGAGGGGCCGGGTCCAGCGTCGGCGGGGCGGCCGGGGCCGCGAGGGGCAGGCAGGCGGCGAGCGCCAGCAACCGGGCGGGAAGGGTTCGATGCATGGGTGGAGCTCCTTGGGGTGAGGAACCCACTACGCCAGCGCCCCGTCTGAAGTGCTGGAATATCGCCTGAAGAATTCTGAAATCCAGCGTAGGGCCACGCAGGGCGTGGCGCGACGCGTATCAGGCGTTAGTTGCAGGATGCGCCCACACGCTGTTCGGGTCGCCGTGCAGGGCCCGGCGCTGCGTGGCCCGCGCCATCGCCGCAAAGCCCAGCGCCATCGCCAGGGCCACGCCGTCCACCCAGAACAGCGGCCAGTAGCCGTGCGTGGCGCTGGTCCACAACCACCAGCCGCTCATCGCACCGTGCACCAGCGGAATCAACGCGGTGACGACCGCCGCTGCCCACAGCAGCTCCACGGCCGCCTTCGACGGCGCCCGCAGTGCCGCCCACAGCGCGCAGCCGCCCCAGGCCAGGAAGCAGGTCCAGCGCATGCCGGCATCGGCGTGCGCCGGCGCCAGGTGTTCGAGCAGCTGGACGCTGACGAACGCTGCCGACACCGCCACGCACAGCCCGATGCACACCCCCACCGTGGCCCGCGCCATGTTCACCTGCGCGCGCCCCTGCGTGGCCTGCCGGCGCTTGCGCCGCGATTCGATCCACAGCAGGTTGCCCGAATAGAACAGGAACGCCCCGCCCAGGCCGAGCGCGAAATACAGCCACGGCACCCAGCCATTGCCGAACTCGCCGAAGTGCAGCGCGTAGGCGGCCGCCAGCGTGGCATGGTTGGCATCGCGCTGGCCGGGCAGCTGGGTATGCAGCACCTCGCCAGTGTTGGCATCCAGCGCGACCGCGCCGAGCGGTCCCAGTGACACGCCGCCGTCGCCGGTGATCTCGATGGTGGCGTTCGCATCGCCGGCATTGGCCAGCTTCAGATAGGCCGGCTCGAAGTGCTTCTGGCCCAGCTCGTTGGCCACCGCGATCGAGCGTGCGTGCAGCATCGCCAGGCTGCCTGCGCGTACCGGCTGGTTGGCCGGCGCACGGATCGGCGCGGTATCGGTGGCGCCAGGGATCGCGGCCAGCAGCTTGCCGTCGTAGATCAGCGGATTCAGCGCCGCCATCTGCAGGAACATCAGGCACAGCAGCGCGCCGGTCACCGCGAACAGCAGGTGGAAGGGCAGGCTGAGCACGCCGATCACGTTGTGCGCGTCCTGCCACATCTGCTTGAGGTTGCGGCCCGGGCGCAGCGCGAACAGGTCGCCCGCCAGCTTGGGCAGGTGGATGACCAGCCCCGACAGCAGCGCCAGTCCGTACAGCAGGCTGACCACGCCCATCAGGTAGATGCCGGCCACCGGCAGGCCCAGTGTGTAATGCAGCTCATTGACCAGCTCGGCCAGCCCGGCCTGCGGCTGGGTAGGGCTGCCGTCGACATGGTCGGCCCAGGCGAACAGCCAGGTGCCCTTGGCGTCCTGCCAGTACGCGATGGACTGTGGCGTTTCCGCGCCGGGGAAGGTCATGCCCACGTGCCTTCGCGCATCCGGGTGTCTGGCCAGCACGCCATCGAGCAGCCGCTGCGCATCGTCCAGCGTCTGCGCCGGGTGGTCCATGCCCTGTGGCGACTGCCACAGCGGCAGGTCGTGGTGGAACACGGTGATGGCGCCGGCATAGAACGCCACGAACAGCGCGAAGCCGGCCACCAAGCCGACCCAGGTGTGCACGGTAGTGAAGGTGCGCAGGGTGAGCGAACTGAATTTCATCGGACAGGCCTCACTGCACCCAATCGACGTGGCGCAGCAGCCACAGCAGGCCGAAGCCGGACACAGCGGTGGTACTCAGCCACCCCCATGCACGCAGCCCGGTACGGAACGCGAATGCCCACAGCGCGGCCAGCATCCACAGCGGGATGAAGGCGACCATGCTGGGCACGATCACGGCCTGCCACGGACCGGGCGGCACCCAGGTGATCAGGCCGGCAGCCGCGGCCGCCACGAAGAAGCCTGCCAGCAGGCCGGCCAGCGCACGTGCCCACATCAGCGCCGCGCCTCCGCGTCCGGCCGCGTCCAGGCGGCAAGATAGGGCAGCACCATCGCGGTCAGCATCCAGCCGCCCAGGGTGACGCAGAAGCCGGTGGCAAAGCCGAGCTGCCCCATCCACAGCCAGAGCGAGGTGGCGGCCGCCACCAGCCCCAGCTGGCGGCCGAGCCGCCCGGCGCGGCGCAGGCGCGGCCAGCCGCAGTGCGGCGATGCGGCGTAGAAGGCCAGCGCCGAAAAAGCCGACGCAGCGCCGGCCAGCGCGCAGTACAGCAGCGCCAGGGCGTCGGCGGTCAGCATGGACACGCCGCGCAGGGCAGGAGCGTGCGGGCCATGGGGGCGGCGCAGGGCATTGAAATCCTCGGGGCAGGCAGGCGGGCCGGGCGCTCCGGCAATGCGCGCATGGTAATCATTGCCGTTTGCGCGCGCCAGAGCGGGCGGTTCATCCCGACCCGGCACCAGGGGGAATCCGGTAGCGCCGACCGTGGGTCGGCCCTCGCGGTGTCGACCCCCCATTGGGCAACCCCCGGCATTTGGTTTAAGATCGCTGCATCCACCTCGAGGCAACAAGGTGACCCGCGCCACGCGCCGGTCCAGCGTGCGACATGAGCACTACCACCGCCCAGCGCTGAAGCTCCCGACGGCCCCCTGACAGGCGCCTTCGTGGCGCTTTTCTTTTATCCGGCCGCGCCCGGGCCCCTCGACTCCCGTTTCCCCGGCCTGCACCCAGGCCCCCCAAGCACAAAGCCAGAGCCATGATTGCGATCACGCTTCCCGACGGCAGCCGCCGTGAGTTCGAAAACCCCGTCAGTGTCATGGAGGTCGCCCAGTCGATCGGCGCCGGCCTGGCCAAGGCCACCATCGCCGGTGCGGTGGATGGCGTGCTGGTCGACGCCAGTGACGTGATCGACCACGACGCGAGCCTGCGCATCATCACCGCCAAGGACGAGGAGGGTGTGGAGATCATCCGCCACTCCGCCGCCCACCTGGTGGGTCATGCGGTCAAGCAGCTGTACCCGGACGTGAAGATGGTGATCGGCCCGGTCATCGCCGAAGGCTTCTATTACGACATCCACTCCGAGCGCCCGTTCACCCCGGACGACATGGCCGCCATTGAAAAGCGCATGGGCGAGCTGATCGCGCAGGACTACGACGTGGTCAAGAAGATGACCCCGCGCGCTGAAGTGATCGAGATCTTCAAGGCCCGTGGCGAGGACTACAAGCTGCGCCTGATCGAGGACATGTCCCCGGACATCCAGGCCATGGGCATGTACTACCACCAGGAATACGTGGACATGTGCCGCGGCCCGCACGTGCCGAACACGCGCTTCCTGAAGGCCTTCAAGCTGACCCGCATTTCCGGTGCCTACTGGCGCGGCGACGCGCAGAACGAGCAGCTGCAGCGCATCTACGGCACCGCCTGGGCCGACAAGAAGCAGCTTGAGGCCTACATCAAGCGCATCGAAGAAGCCGAGATGCGCGACCACCGCCGCATCGGCAAGCAGCAGGACCTGTTCCACCTGCAGGAAGAGGCCCCGGGCCTGGTGTTCTGGCACCCCAAGGGCTGGGCGCTGTGGCAGGTGGTCGAGCAGTACATGCGCAAGGTCTATCGCAGGACCGGCTACGGCGAAGTGCGCTGCCCGCAGATCCTGGACGTGAGCCTGTGGAAGCAGTCCGGCCACTGGGACAACTACCAGGACGCGATGTTCTTCACCGAATCGGAAAAGCGTACCTATGCGCTGAAGCCGATGAACTGCCCGGGCCACGTCCAGGTATTCAACCAGGGCCTGCACAGCTATCGCGACCTGCCGATCCGCTACGGTGAGTTCGGCGCCTGCCACCGCAACGAGCCCTCCGGCGCGCTGCATGGCATCCTGCGCGTGCGCGGTTTCACCCAGGACGACGGCCACGTGTTCTGCACCGAAGACCAGGTGGAGGCGGAAGTGACCGCCTTCCACCAGCAGGCGCTGGCGGTGTACCAGCACTTCGGCTTCGACGAGATCCAGGTCAAGATCGCGCTGCGTCCGGAATCGCGCCTGGGCGATGATGCCACCTGGGACAAGGCCGAATCGGCGCTGCGCTCGGCGCTGGCCAGCTGCGGCGTGGAATGGCAGGAGCTGCCGGGCGAGGGCGCCTTCTACGGCCCGAAGATCGAGTACCACCTGAAGGACGCCATCGGCCGGACCTGGCAGCTGGGCACCATGCAGGTCGACTTCATGATGCCGGGCCGCCTGGGCGCCGAGTACGTGGACGAAAACAGCCAGAAGAAGCACCCGGTCATGCTGCACCGGGCCATCGTGGGCTCGATGGAGCGGTTCATCGGCATCCTGATCGAACACCACGCCGGCCATTTCCCGGCCTGGCTGGCGCCGACCCAGGTGGTGGTGGCCAATATCACCGACGCCCAGGCTGAATACGTAAGTGAAGTAACGAAAACCCTTGCAGATCAAGGCTTCCGGGTAAACGCCGATTTGCGTAACGAGAAGATCGGTTATAAGATTCGCGAGCATACGCTGCAGCGGGTCCCGTACCTGCTGGTGGTGGGCGACCGGGAGAAGGAAAACGGCGCCGTGGCCGTGCGTACGCGATCGGGCGAGGATCTGGGCAGCATGTCCGTCCAGGCCTTCATCGATCGGTTGCAGGCAGAACAGTCTGTGTAAGAAAGTCCCGGCCCTGCGGCTGATCCGCGAGGGCCGGTTTGATTCCTCTGGGAGATTGCAATATCAGTACCCCTGACAACAAACAGAACCGCAAGAATCAGGAAATCCGGGTGCCGCGCGTACGCGTGATCGGCAGCGACGGTGAAATGATTGGCGTGTTGACGCGTGACGAAGCGCTGTCGATGGCCGAAGACGAAGGTCTGGACCTGGTCGAGATTCAGCCGCAGGCTGATCCGCCGGTGTGCAAGATCATGGACTTCGGCAAGTTCAAGTTCGAAGCGCAGAAAAAGGCCAACGAGGCCAAGAAGAAGACCAAGCAGGTCGAGATCAAGGAAGTCAAATTCCGTCCGGTCACCGACGAAGGCGACTACCAGATCAAGCTGCGCAAGATGCGCGGTTTCCTGGAAGAAGGCGACAAGATCAAGGTCAACATCCGCTTCCGTGGCCGCGAGATGAGCCATCAGGAACTGGGTCGCGAGATGGCCAACCGGATCGAAGCCGATCTGGGCGAAGACATCGTGATCGAGTCCCGTCCGCGCCTGGAAGGCCGGCAGATGGTCATGATGATCGCCCCGAAGAAGAAGTAATCGCGCTCAGGCGCGACGCGCGCCACGTCGACCGTGGCCGCGGATCCCCCGGTTCGTCGGCTCCTGGGCAGGCGACGGCGAGGTGGCGACGGAAGTACGACGGGGCACGACGGGGTGCGACGGGGTGCGACGGGGTACGACGGGGGTAGAGCCGACTGTTAGTCGGCTGCTTTCCCGCCATGCCGCCAAGGGCAGCCGACTAACAGTCGGCTCTACCCCGCCGGCAACACCCAGTCGGCGACACCCAATCGGCGACACCCCGCCGGCAACAACCAGTCGGCGACACCCAATCGGCGACACCCCGCCGGCCACACCCAGCCGGCCACACCCAGTCGCTGTGACGGCAATGCCTTCCGTTTCGTTCAGGTTCCAGGCCCAAGACCCGGCAAACCCCGCCTGATCAACAGCTTGCACCCGTTCCCCAACCCATGCATAATGGGCGACCCCGTTTTTGCGGGGCTGCTGTTTTGAACGGTTTCACGCTTTTCAACGGCAACAGGACCGGCCTGGTTCCCAATGGGGATCCCGGGCTTACAAGCAGGCAAGGGCACGGACGGAAAGTGTGGCATCGCCACCGCCCTGGTCAGTGACAAAACACCATCAAGGACATTGCAATGCCCAAGATCAAGACCAACCGGGCGGCGGCCAAGCGTTTCCGCAAGACCGCCTCCGGCAAGTTCAAGGCTGGCCACGCCAACCGTAGCCACATCCTCACCAAGAAGTCGACCAAGCGGAAGCGCAATCTGCGTCAGACGAACCATGTTCGTGCAGAAGACGCAGGCCGTTTGACTCGTATGCTTCCCTACCTCTGAGGACTGACCCATGGCTCGAGTAAAGCGTGGTGTACAGGCGCGTCGCCGCCACAAGAAAATCCTGACCCTTGCCAAGGGTTACTACAACGCACGCCGCAAGGTCTTCCGCGTTGCCAAGCAGGCCGTCATCAAGGCACAGCAGTACGCCTACATCGGCCGTAAGCAGAAGAAGCGTAATTTCCGTTCGCTGTGGATCACCCGCATCAACGCGGCTGCCCGCATCAACGGCCTGAGCTACAGCCGTTTCATGAACGGCCTGCTCAAGGCGAACATCACCCTGGACCGCAAGGTGCTGGCTGACATCGCCGTGCACGACGCAGCGGGTTTTGCTGCACTGGCCGAAAAGGCCAAGGGCGCACTGGCGGCATAAGTCCATTCCCCGCCGTTGCCGTGCAAACGCAATGGCGGCGGGTAAGGCAATGCATGGGGAAGGGCGCAAGTCCTTCCCCATTCTTTTTTGTGGCGGTGGCGACGGGTGTCGGCCCGGCGTGCATCGCGAAGGCAGACCGACGCGAGGCCCCGGCTATCCATGAGTGACATCCAATCCCTGACCACCCAGGCCCTGGCCGACGTGGCCGCCGCGCAGAGCCCCGAAGCGCTCGAAGCCCTGCGCGTGGCGCTGCTCGGCAAGAGCGGCAGCATCACCGCCCAGCTCAAGCAGCTCGGCACGCTGCCCGCCGACGAACGCAAGGCTGCCGGCGAAGCCATCAACCAGGCCCGCGACGCGCTGACCACCGCGCTGGGCGAACGCAAGGCCGTGCTGGAAGACGCCGCGCTCGACGCGCGCCTCGCCGCCGAAGCGATCGACATCACCCTGCCGGGCCGCGGCGCCGAACGCGGTGGCCTGCACCCGGTAACCCGCACCCTGGAACGCATCACCGAGATCTTCGGCCGCTTGGGTTACGAACTGTCCGAAGGCCCGGAAATCGAAGACGACTGGCACAACTTCGAAGCGCTGAACTTCCCGCCGCACCATCCGGCGCGTGCCATGCACGACACCTTCTACTTCGGCGACGGCCGCCTGCTGCGCACGCATACCTCCGGTGTGCAGGTGCGCTACATGGGCGAGCACGCGCCGCCGCTGCGCATGATCGCCGCCGGCAAGGTGTACCGCAGCGACAGCGACCAGACCCACTCGCCGATGTTCCATCAGGTCGAAGGCCTGCTGGTGGACGAGCATTCGACCTTCGCCGACCTCAAGGGCACGCTCTCCGAGTTCGTGCGCGCGTTCTTCGAGCGCGATTTCGACATGCGCTTCCGCCCCAGCTACTTCCCGTTCGTCGAACCCGGCGCGGAAGTGGACATCGCCTGGCAGCAGCCCGACGGCAGCACCCGCTGGCTGGAAGTACTCGGCTGCGGCATGGTCCACCCCAACGTGCTGCGCAACGTGGGCATCGACCCGGAGCGCTACACCGGCTTCGCGTTCGGCCTGGGCGTGGAGCGCTTCGCCATGCTGCGTTACGGCGTGAACGACCTGCGCGCGTTCTTCGAAAACGACGTGCGCTTCCTCAAACAATTCGCGTAAGCACCTCCGCGTAGAGCCGTGCCATGCCCGGCTGGAATGCATCCAAGACCGTCAAAGCCAGGCGCATGCGCCGGCCCACCAGGGTGACACCATGAAATTCTCTGAAAACTGGCTGCGCAGCCACGTTCCCACCACTGCCTCGCGCGACGAGCTGAGCGCGGTGCTGACCGCCATCGGACTGGAAGTGGAAGAGGTCACCGACCTCGGTGCCAGCCTCGACCACGTGGTGGTGGCACGCATCGTCACTGCCGAGCGCCACCCCGAAGCCGACCGCCTGCAGATCTGCCAGGTCGACGCCGGGCAGGGCGAGCACCTGCAGATCGTGTGTGGTGCGCCCAACGCGCGCCCCGGCCTGGTCGCCCCGCTTGCGATGATCGGCGCGAAGATCGGCGACTTCAACATCAAGGCGGCCAAGCTGCGCGGCGTGGATTCCAACGGCATGCTGTGCTCGGCCAAGGAGCTGGGCCTGGACAGCGATGCCTCCGGCCTGCTGGAACTGCCCGCGGATGCCCCGGTCGGCCAGAGCCTGGTGGATTACCTCGGTCTGCCCGATGCCAGCATCGAGATCAAGCTCACCCCCAACCGCGCCGACTGCTTCAGCGTGCGCGGCATCGCCTTCGACGTGGCTGCCGCCTGCGCCAGCGAAGTGGTGCCGTTCAACGCCGCGCCGGTGCCGGCGGTAGGCAGCCGCGAACTGGCCATCAGCCTGGACGCCGGCGCCGACGCGCCGCGTTACCTGGGTCGCGTGATCGAAGGCGTGAACCCGCGCGCCGCCACCCCGCTGTGGATGGCCGAGCGCCTGCGCCGCAGCGGCGTGCGCCCGGTGTCGCTGCTGGTCGACATCACCCAGTACGTGATGCTGGAACTGGGCCAGCCCATGCATGCCTACGACCTGGGCACCCTGCAGGGCAGCATCGGCGTGCGCCGTTCGCGCACCGGTGAATCCCTCAAACTGCTGGACGGCCGCGACGCCGCGCTGGATGACGGCTTCCTGGTGATCACCGATGCCGACCGCCCGGTGGGCCTGGCCGGCATCATGGGCGGTTACGACACCCGCGTCACCGACGACACCAGCGCGGTGTTCCTGGAGGCCGCGCACTTCGCGCCGGCCGCCATCATGGGTCGTGGCCGCAAGCTGGGCCTGCACACCGACGCCGGCCACCGCTTCGAGCGTGGCGTGGACCCGGCGCTGCCGCGCACCGCGATCGAATACGCCACCCGCCTGGTGCTGGACCTGGCCGGCGGCACCCCGGCTCCGGTGACCGAAGCGGTGCGCGAAAGCGACCTGCCCGCCACCGCCACCATCGGCCTGCGCCGTGCGCGCATCGCCCGCGTGCTGGGCATCCAGATTGCCGACGCCGACGTGGAGCGCATCCTGCGCGCGCTGGGCATGGACGTGGCCGCCACCGCCGACGGCTGGCAGGTCACCGCGCCCAGCCGCCGCTTCGACATCGCCATCGAAGAAGACCTGATCGAAGAGCTGGCCCGCATCCACGGCTACGAGCGCATTCCCACCACCCTGCCGGGCGGTGCGGCGCGCATCGCCATGCCCAGCGAGACCCGCCTGGACGACCTCAGCACCCGTCGCCAGCTGGTCGCCCGCGACCTGCAGGAAACCATCAACTACGCCTTTGTCGACGCCGGTCTGCTGGCCCAGTGGCAGCTGCAGGACAGCGTGGTCGCACTGGCCAACCCGCTGTCGGCCGAACTGGCAGTGATGCGCCCGGCGCTGCTGCCGGGCCTGGTGGCGACCCTGGGCCGCAATGCCGCCCGCCAGCAGGCCAGCGTGCGCCTGTTCGAGCTGGGCCGGGTGTTCCACCCGCAGGCCGGGCAGGGCGCCGCACCGCTGGAAACCCAGCGCGTGGCCGTGGCCGTGTGCGGCGACGCCACCCCCGAACAATGGGGCCTGGCCACCCGCAAGGTCGACTTCCATGACCTCAAGGGCGACCTGGAATCGCTGGCGGCCGCCTCCGGCGCCGTGCTCACCTTCGTGCCCGCCACCCGCCCGTACGGCCACCCGGCGCGTTCGGCCGAGGTCCTGCGCGACGGCGTCAGCCTGGGCTGGATCGGCCAGATCCACCCGCGCGTGGCCAAGGCCATGGACATCGACGCCGACGTATTCGGCTTCGAATTGGACCTGGCGGCTCTGGCCGCCCGCGCCCTGCCGCGGGCCAGCGAGCTGTCCCGGTTCCCCTCGGTGCGCCGCGACCTGGCCTTCCTGGTGCCCGACGGCGCCACCTGGGCCGACCTGGAAGCCACCCTGCGCCGGGCCGCCGGCCCGCTGCTGCAGCGGGTGACCCTGTTCGACCGGTACGTGGGCCAGGGCGTAGAGCCGGGCTTCAAGAGTCTCGCTATGGGCTTGATTTTGCAGGACAAGTCGCGCACTCTCACGGATCGAGACGTGGAAGCAGTGGTCACCGAGGCGGTGGCCGCGATGGAGCGTGAACACCACGCCCGGATCCGCGGTTGAGCGGGCAGTACAGGGGAGTAGCAGGCAGATGGCATTGACCAAGGCGGAGATGGCCGAAAAGCTGTTCGACGAAGTCGGTCTGAACAAGCGCGAAGCCAAGGAATTTGTCGACGCGTTCTTCGATGTGCTGCGCGAAGCGTTGGAACAGGGACGGCAGGTAAAGCTTTCCGGCTACGGCAACTTCGACCTGCGGCGCAAGAACCAGCGCCCGGGCCGCAACCCGAAGACCGGCGAGGAAATTCCGATTTCCGCCCGTACGGTGGTCACCTTCCGTCCGGGCCAGAAGCTCAAGGAAAGGGTAGAGGCATATGCTGGATCCGGGCAGTAACCGCGAACTTCCGCCGATACCGGCCAAGCGCTACTTCACCATTGGTGAAGTCAGCGAGCTGTGCGATGTAAAGCCGCACGTGCTGCGCTACTGGGAAACCGAATTCCCCAGCCTGGAACCGGCCAAGCGACGCGGCAACCGCCGCTACTACCAGCGCCACGACGTGCTGATGGTGCGGCAGATCCGCGGCCTGCTGTACGAGCAGGGCTACACCATCGGCGGCGCGCGCCTGCGCCTGGAAGGGGCCGGCGCACGCGACGAGTCGGCACTGAGCAACCAGATCATCAAGCAGACCCGGATGGAACTGGAAGAAGTGCTGCAGCTGCTGCGCCGCTGAAGCCTTTTTTGATCAAACCGGTTATACTCGTCGGCCCGCTGCAAGGCGGGGACAACACCAGCAACATCGGGGCGTAGCGCAGCCTGGTAGCGCATCTGCCTGGGGGGCAGAGGGTCGTCGGTTCAAATCCGGCCGTCCCGACCATTGTTGGTGACACGATCAAGGGCTTGCACTCAAGTGCGAGCCCTTTTTTTTTGCAACTGTTTGTACTGCTCAAGGTCTGCCGGGTTGTTAGGGTTCATTCTGCGATCAACCAGCGGTGATCAGATCACCCGAGGCGAGCATGACCACAAACGTCGTTGTTGCTACGTATCACGGCGTAATTTTAGGGTGTGATTCGCTTTCAAGCATCATCGAGCGAGCCTATTTTCCGTTCCGGGTTCCGAATGCCCTTGCGCGCGACGAGCGCGGCGAAGTAATGACGGATCCTCAAGGACGTCTGCTGCTCGCCTACGATGAGCGAAATTTTCAGTACACACCCACCAACATCATGGGCGGCGTGCAGAAGATGTTCCCGCTGCACGAAGATGTTGACCCGCAGAACATCGAGTGCTCCGTCGCCGCCACAACGTCCGGACTTGGCTCGCTCAATGGCGTGGTTATCGCCGAGGTTGCTGAGAGGTTCCGGCGGCGCTGCCGGACAAATGAGCAGGGATTCAATTCGATCGAGCAGGTAGTCAGCATGTTTCTGGACTACGTCCGCCCGCAGTGGGAAATGCAGGTTGGCTTCGACGCGGCGGATCCGGCGGCACACAGCTTCCTGGATGATCTGCAATTTCTCATTGCTGGCTATGGGCCGGCAGATGAATACATCAAGGTCATCAGGGTCAGCGTCGCCAACGAAAGCGCGGTTGAGGTGTTCAAGCATGCGCCTCACTGCAGCGCAGCATGGGCAGGGCAGGCAAGCGCGGTGGCCAGTTTGCTCATGGGGTTCAATCCAACAACGCGGTGGGCGATTGACCGGGCCGTTGTGGAAAGCCTCTCTGCTCAGAGGGAGAGCGTAGTTACATCCGTGCTGGGTCATCTGCGGGAGCAGGGAGTGGCGATTCCCGAGCCGTTCGAGGCTAGAATCGACGAAGTCGTGCCGGCCGACCTTCCCTGGTCCGAGGGCAGCCCGGAGTTCGATTGGGCGAATCTGCCGGTTCAATCTGCAGTCGACCTGGTGTCCACGTTGGTCAATGCTCAATCAGCAATGCAGAAGTTTGCGATGGGGATCCCGACTGTCGGCGGTCGGACCCGTATAGGATTGATGCGACGTGGCATGCCATTTGCGTTTCTCAACGAGCCGGAAATCGTCCACCAACATGTCGGATACAGCCATGAAGCCTAGTGTGCACAATTTCTCCGCTCTGCAAGTCGCTGTCACGCACGGTGATAAGCCTGCGCGGATCATTGCGCCGCAGTTCAATGGTCAGATTTCAGATGTCAGAAACAAGTGCGTTTCGAAGCGTGCCAGTTTCTTTGTTCACGCCAGTAATGGAAAAGTTGTAATCAGCAAGTCGCGCTGACCGTTACGGCATGGCGAATGGAAGGCCCCCTGGGGGAGCCTTCCTCTTGTGGTTTGTGGCTAGTGCGGCATGGTCGGGTAACCTGTTCCAGCGGGAAGTGGAGATGCAACAGGCGCCATCGGGACCTCGTCGGTATCTACAAGGGAAATCAGCGCAAGCAGATTCCTGATGCTCATGTCCTCGACGTTGCCGGGGCAACGTTCAATGACATCGACAAGTTCAAGCAGTTCCACGATGCGCAGGTCGTAGATCCGCAGCAAGCGTCGGATCGCGCGGAATACGTCGTGCCTGGAAGGGTCATTGGCGCCAATCAGGCGATGGACCTGGATGCCTGGCTTCGCCGTGGCATCGCAACGTGTCGAAGCAATGGCCTTCAGGATCTCGCCCATTGTCAGCTGATCCGACGTTCGTATATCCGTACGCAGTTTGGATTCAAGCGTTACCCACGCGGGGCTGCCCCAATCCAACGTCTCGGCGATGGCGCTGAAGTAGTAGTTGAGGTCTACGGTTACGCGCGTAGGCGCGGCGAAAGGGTCGAATGACATGAAGGACGTCCTCGTTTGAAGTAAGTTCCAACGCCCTGTGGACTACACTGCTGGGCGTCGATGCGCCTTTCTTCGGAACGCCAATTCCGGTCACCGTGGAGTCGGCGACGCAGCGATCCTGCGAGCCGCGAGTGAAGGCTGTCAACGCGCAGTGCCAGGAACTGCGACGTGGGTCAGCAGCAATGCGCCGGCATGTCGCGAGCACCTCTTTATTCGATGCGTGCGGCGTCACCGGGTCCATGATTGGCGCATGGTCAGCACCAACGGGTGCGTCCTGTGAGTGTCAGCTTCGAGCCGGTCCGGATGGAGGTACAGGATGACAACACGACGACTACGAGCTACCGATCTCGAGCAGGCCAGCGCGGTGTGCATGGCGTCCTTCATGGAAACGGTCGCGCCGTCACTCTCCGCAGAGGGCATCGCCACCTTTGCCGAGATCGTCTCGGTGGACGGCATGGCCAGCCGCTTTTCCGATGACAACGACATGTTCGTCTTCGAAGTCGACGGCCAGGTCGTGGGCGTGGCCGAACTCACGGGCGGGCAGCACGTGGCCACGCTGTTCGTTGCGCCGGGGTACCAGGGCAAAGGGGTAGGGCGGGCGTTGATGCAGGCCCTGCTCGCCTGCACCCGGTCCGATGTGGTGACCGTACGGGCGTCGGTGGGGTCGGTCGGCGCCTACCTGCGCTTCGGGTTCCGGGTGGCCGGGCCGGTCGCGGAATACGCGGGCCTGGTCTACCAGCCGATGGAACGGGGGCGCCCTGCGCCTTGGCCCCCATGGCCCCGGGCCTGAACGGCGCGCTAGCCACCGGCCAGATTCGGCAAAAGCATGATCCTGCTTTCACGCCTGCGCTCCTATCCTGCGCCGAACGACCCCAGGCCTGATCCGTGCTGCAGCAACAAGAAGAAAACACCGCCAAATGGCGCATCTACGAGGCGCTGCTGCAGGCCACGCCAGATCTGTCCTACGTGTTCGATCTGCAGCACCGGTTCATTTACGCCAACAAGGCGCTGTTGAACATGTGGGGCATGACCTGGGATGAGGCGATCGGCAAGACCTGCCTGGAGATAGGCTACGAGCCCTGGCATGCGGCGATGCACGACGCCGAGATCGAACGGGTCATCGCGACCAAGCAGCCGATCCGCGGGGACGTGCCGTTCCCGCACACCACCCAGGGCGTGCGTATCTACGATTACATCTTTACCCCGGTGATCGGCCCGGACGGCGAAGTGGAGGCCATTGCCGGTACCACCCGCGACGTCACCGAGCGCAAGCGCCACGAGCAGCACCTGCAGCTGCTCATCAACGAGCTCAATCACCGGGTAAAAAATTCGCTGGCGATGGTGCAGTCCATCGCGCGGCAGACCTGCCACAACGCCAGGGACCTGGCCGAGGCCAGCGAGAAGGTGGAACAGCGCCTGGTGGCGCTGTCGGCGGCGCATGATGTGCTGACCCGCGAAAACTGGCACAGCGCCGACCTCCAGGAGCTGGTGCAGGCGACCGCAATGGCGCATGCGGATGCCCCCGCCACGCGGTTCGATGTGGAGGGCGAACCCTGCCGGCTGGACCCGCGCCGCGCGCTGGCCCTGGCCATGGCGCTGCATGAGCTGGGCACCAACGCCGTCAAGTTCGGCGCCCTGTCCGGGCCAGAGGGCCGGGTGTCGGTGCACTGGCACAAGACGTCGGTGGGCGGGCGCGAGATGGTCGAGCTGGTGTGGCAGGAAAGGGGTGGCCCGCCGGTGCAACCGCCGAGCCAGCGCGGATTTGGTTCGCGGCTGCTGGAGAAGGGACTCAAGCACGACCTGGGCGGCACGGTGGAACTGTCGTTCGAGCCGGGCGGGCTGCGTTACCGCGTGGTGTTCCCGCCGGGCGACGACACCCTGAAGGTGCACCCGTGACTGCGCGCGTGCTGATCGTCGAAGACGAATCGATGATCGCGATGATGGTCGAAGACTATCTTGTCGATGTGGGCTACGAAGTGGTAGCGCTGGTCGGCACGCTGGAAGAAGCGCTGAGTGCGGCAGAGCGCTGCAGTTTCGATGTGGCGCTGCTGGACGTGAACCTGGCCGGCGAAACGTCGTTCCCGGTCGCTGACGTCCTGGAAGAGCGGGGAATCCCCTACATGTTCCTCAGCGGATACGGAAGGGACACGCTGCCCGAGCGGCTGCGGCGACGTTACGGTCTGCAGAAACCGTTCCGCCTGCCCGAACTTGGGCGGGCGCTTGAGCGCGTACGCAACGCGGTCAACTGATCGCGCGGATCACTTCTTCGATCAGCACCAGATAACAGGCCGCGAAGTAGACCTTGAGCAGGGCGGGATGCTGCTTGGAGACGAATGCGCGCATGGCGGTACGGGCCGGTGGGAACGTCATCATTGTGACCATGCGGTGAAATTGAGGCAACGGTCACACATTCAGTGGTGTGATGACGTTCATCAGGACGCCCTTTTAAATTCAATGGGTTAGTGGTTAAGGCGGGTGTTCACGCCCTACCGTCTGTCGGAAAATTCCTACAGATGCAGCTGAATACGTAGCGTGCCCTGTTCAGACAACGTAGTGCCTTCACACGACACCCGCACCCCATTCACTGTTGCGGCACGCCTGGATCGCTAGCGTGGAGGCCTGTCAGTCATCCCCGCAACCGGGGAAAGGAACAACATGATCAAGTGGGCCATCATCTTCGCCATCATCGGCATCATTGCCGGCGCGCTCGGCTTTGCCGGCATTGGCGGCGCTGCCATTGGCGTGGCCAAGTTCCTGTTCTGGGCAGGCATCATCATCGCCGTCATCCTGTTCGTGCTGGGCATGACGGTCGCCAAGAAGGTGACCTGACCCACAATGCGGCAGGACGTTCAACGAAAGCCTGTGCAGTGATGCACAGGCTTTTTTCAACCCGGACACCGATTACTCGAAGTAGAGCGAAACACCCAGTCCGGCCTGTAGATCCGGGCTGTCGCGGTCCAGCCCCAGATCGAGCGAGGCATCGAGCTGCATGCGTTCGGTGGGCATCCAGGTCACGCCGGCGCCGGCGACGGAGGTCGCGGGTTCGCCGTGGGTGTGGGTGAAACCGGCTTCGAGGTAGGCGCTGACGGTGTCGGTTGCGGCCAGGCTGAGGCTGGGCGACCAGGTGAATGCGTCCTCGCCGGCCCCCCGGGTGGCGTTGCCGTACAAGGCGGCGCTCCAGCGTTCGTTGACGGTGAGTTCGTAGCTGGCGCCGAGTTCGTACTGGGTGCCACCTTCGCTGAAGTCACGGGAGCCGGTGCCGAAGCTGCTGCTGGCCAGCAGCGCCACGGCATGGCGATCGGACTGCAGCGGCAGGGCGTACTTGAGCGCCAGGCCACTGTCGCCAGCGCCGCGGGCGGTGGTGGCGGGCGCATCGCGCGGCGCTTCGCGCAGGTGGTTCCAGGGGCTGCCGAAGGCCTGCAGTTCCAGCTGCGCACCCAGCCCCACGCGCAGTCGTACGTCGGTGCCGTACTCGGTGCTGCGGGTCCCGGCGTCGTCGCGGTCGCGCTGATAGTCGGGCAGGCCCAGTTCCAGCGCGACCCCGCCAGCGGGGAGCACCGAGGCGGCAAACCCCAATCCCGGGCGGTCGAAGGCGGGCGTTTCGTTTTCATCCTGCTGCGCCCATGCCGGCACGGTCATCGCCATCAGCAGCAGCCCCATCCATCCACGCATCGCGTTCGTCGCCGTTGAAGAAACAGCAGCAGCCTAGCGGGCCGGCGGCAATGCGCCGTGAGGATCGGGAAGCGCATGTTACTCGTCAGCCGCGCCTTCTTCGTTGCCGGCCGGGGGTTCCCGGCGGGCATCGTCGTCGCCGTCGTCCGGTCCCTTGCGGGCGGCGCGGTGACCGGACTGGTCGGCGGCCAACACGGCCGCCGCTGCGGGCAGCAACGGACTGCGGCCCGGTGCCGACGCCTGACGCAGCGCCAGGTGCGGCTCGGGCAGCACCCAGAAGCCATTGCTCAGGTACGGGCGGCGCCCCAGGGTCTGCTCGCCGGTGGGTGGGTCTTCCTCCTCGTCGCACTCGTCCGCATGCGGACGCTGCCGACGCGCATCGTCGTCGCGCGGGTGGTCATGGCGGTCATCGCCGTCGTCTGCGCCCGGCGAGCGCAGCGCGTCCAGCGCATCGGCCGCGGCCTCCCACTCGGCCGTCTCCGGGGAAATCGCTTCGGTGAGCGGGGTGGGGGTTTCAACGCGGGGCGGAAGGCGGGGGGGGAGGTCGGAGGGAACGCGCATCGGCCGTTCGTCCAGTGGGCGGGATGGACCCTGGACAGTGCGTGCCAACGCAGGGGCTGACCATGCAACTGGTCGTAATTGCGCTGTCAGCGCGTCTGCGGGTCCGGGCGGGTCAACGCGAGCAACCCATCCATCAATCGCGCCGCGCGCGGCTGCCCATCCCCGTCGATCGGGCAGGCCATCGACTGCAGCCAGAAGCCGTGCGCAGCGCGGCGCGCTGCGGTGAGGCGGTGGTCGTCGGCTTCACCGGGGTAGCGCTGCAGCTGTGCCTGGATCCACTGCTTGAGCGCATGCGCGATGTCCGGGTCCGGCCGCCCGCGCGGCATGCCCGCGCCGACGTCGGGCGGCTGCAGGCAGGCGCGGAACAGGGCGGTCACGTATGCGCGCGAGAATCGCCCGTGTGTGTCCGGGTCCTGTTCCACCAGGGCCTGCACCGCGCGGTCGAAGTCGATCAGCGCGGCGGCCAGGGCCGGTGCATCGGCCGCGTCGGTGCTGCTGAGCAACGGGAAGGGGCGGTTCATGCAGGGGCCTGCGGCAGTTGCCGGACCGGTGCGCCGGGCTGCGCCAGCAGGGTGTCCAGCAGTGCCAGCACCCGCTCGCCCTGGCCGTTGCACGCCAGTTCGAAGGTGGTCTGGCCGCCGAGTGCAGGCAGCGGGGTGTGCACGATCCAGTGCAGTACCCGGCTGCGGTCCGGGTCGATCTGCAGGGCGAGGGTGGCCACGCGCCGTACGATGCCGGTACGCATGCTCAGAACCCGTAGCTCAGCGCCAGCAGCGCGCTGTCCATGTGCGTGCCCACGGTCATGGGGCTGTTCTTGACCGCGCTGGAAAGCAGGGTGCGGCGCAGGGATGCGGTGGCGGTCCAGTGCGGGCCCAGCGGCATCACCGCGCTCAGGTCCAGGTACGGGGCTACGCCGCTGCCAGCGCGATAGGTCGGCAGGCCACTGCGCTGCGCTTCAACCGCGCTCACGCCAAAGTAGTAATCGTTGAGGCTGCTGCTGGCGTAGTTCGCGCCCACGCCGGGCACCAGCATTACCTTGCCGGTGGGGATGGGATAACTGTACCTGGCGTCGGCGGCCAGGCCACCGCCGTGCCCGCTGACTTCGGCCTGCACGTTGCCCTGCAGCACGCCCCACGGCGCAGTATGGCGCACCGCCACGCCGGCCATGGCCGACATGCTGCGGTTGGACAGCTGGCGCAGCTGCGGATTGTCGGTGTCCTTGTGCTTGAAGCGCATGACGTAGGGCGAGGCCAGCAGCGACACACTGGTGCGCTGGTTGTCGAACAGGGTGTAGCCGACGCTGCCGCCGCGGAAGTGGAACCTGCGGCCTTCCCAGTTGATGACCGGCACCGGCAGCACATCGGTGTCGTAGCCGGCATACGGCGATTTCTGTGCCACCACCGCCAGGCCGACACTGCTGCGCGCCTTGGCCCCGGGGGCCGGTTGGGCCAGGACGCTGGTGCTGGCCAGCACGCCGAACAGGGCAAGGCCCGCTGCTGCCGTCTTCCGTGAACCACTCTGCATGGATGCTCCTGCGCGACGATCAAACCCGCATGGTGTCCTGCGGACATTGTGGGAACGTTGCGTCAACGGGCGGGGTACCATCGGCGGCCTCTGCCCCTGCCTGCCCCCGCCCATGCGCATCCTGCTGCTCGAAGACGACCCCGAACTTGCCGGTGCCATCCAGGCCAGCCTGGGCCGCCACGGCATGGTCGTGGACCTGGTGGTGTCGATGGCCCAGGCCGCCGAAGCGCTCAAGGCCGGGGTGCACCAGGTACTGCTGCTGGACCGGCAGCTGCCCGACGGCGATGGTGCGAATTTCGTGCGGGTGGCGCGCAGCCACGTGCCGAACCTGCCGGTGATCATGCTGACCGCGCGCGATTCGGTGGCCGACCGGGTAGTGGGGCTGGACGTGGGCGCGGACGATTACCTGACCAAACCGTTCGCGGTGGAAGAGCTGTTGGCGCGGATCCGCGCGATTTCGCGGCGACCGGCGCAGATCACCCTGCCGGTGCTTGGCCTGGGGCGGTTGCAGTTCGATTTCGTGGCGCGCCAGGCCACGGTGGACGGCGCCCTGCTGGCGCTGCCGCGGCGGCAGCTGCTGGTGCTGGAAGCGCTGGCCCTGCGCCAGGGCCGCACCGTGGCGCGCGCGGCGCTGCAGGAAGCGGTGTATGGCTTCGACGACGACATCCAGTCCAACGCATTGGACGCGCATGTCTCGAAGCTGCGCCGCGCGCTGGCCGATGCCGACGCCCAGGTGGAGATCCACGTGATGCGCGGCATCGGCTACCTGCTGAAGGAAAGCGCATGAAGTTCCTCAAACCCGGCTCGCTGTCGTTCAGCCTGGCGTGGAAGATCTGCCTGATCCAGGTGGCGATGGTGTTGATTGCATTGACCGGCATCGCGCTGGTCTATGGCGACCGCAGCACCGCCTACGTGGACTGGAAAACCAGCGAAGCGGTGGCCGATGCCATCCGCCTGCAGGAGGGCAGGTTGCAGGTGGACTGGGCGGCGGTGAATGAAGCGGCGCCGGACCGCCCGTCCACGTTCTGGTTTGCCGCCGCCGACGAGCAGGGGCACCGGATCGAACACGGGCCGCTGCCGGCGGTGTATCGCCCGCTGGCCGACCAGCTGGCGCATGTGGAACCGACGGATGTGCGCACGCGCAGCCGCGGGCTGGAGCTGGCGATGCGGGTGTGGGTGTCCGACCGCGAGGACGGGCGCCTGCATGTGATGGTGGGCGGCTTGCCGCAGCGCGGCTTCTGGCGGCAGCTGGCGGTGATCATCGGCTATCTCGGCGGCTGGATCACGCTGCCGCTGATCGTGATCACGCTGGTGGTGGCACCGTGGGCGATCCACCGGTCGCTGCGCGGGGTGAACCGGGTGGCGGCACAGGCTGCGGCGATCCAGATCACGGAGCGCGGACGTGGGCTGGACACGCACGCGGTGCCGCGCGAGATCGTGCCGCTGGTGGATGCCTTCAACGCGGCCGTGCGTCGCATCGGCGAAAGCTACGACGCGCAGGACCGTTTCCTGGTCGGCGCCGCGCACGAGCTGCGCATGCCGATCGCGATCCTGGCCACGCGCATTGCCGACCTGCCGCCGGGGCAGGTGCGTTCGCGCCTGCAGCGCGACCTCGGCCGGTTGAGCAACATCGCCGAGCAGCTGCTGGACCTGCAGCGGCTGGACCATCACCGCAGCCAGCACCAGCGCGTGGACCTGGCCGCGCTGACCCGTGAGGTGGCCGCCGATGTGGCGCCGCTGCTGATCGACGCCGGCTACGCCTTCGCGGTGGATGCGCCGGACCAGGCGCTGTGGGTGCGCGGCGATCCCGATGCACTGCACCGGGTGATCAGCGGGCTGTTGCAGAACGCCATCGCGCATGGCGGTGGCAGCGGCACGGTGATGGTGGAACTGCAGTCGAATGGCCTGCTGTCGGTGAGCGATGAGGGCGACGGGGTTCCCGAACAGGCACGGCAATCGATCTTCGAGCCGTTCCACCGGCTGCGGCCCAGCGGTAGTGGCAGTGGCCTGGGCCTGTATCTTGCGCGCGAAATCCTGCTGCGCCACGGCGGCAGCATCGTCGCCGAGGAAGCGGTCGGTGGCGGCGCCCGCTTTGTGATGTCGCTGCCGGTCGAACGCTAGGCCCGGGGTACCGATCCCGCCCGTGAGTGCGGCGTGATGGGCTGTCGGTGAACCGGCAGCCCACGCGTCGGACAGGTCCGAGAATCAGATAAATCCGATAGTGCCGTCAGCATTACGGACGTATCGTCGTTGCAGCGTCGGGATGGAACCCGCGCCATGCAAGATTCCCCGCGAGGCCGCTCCGCCGCATCAGGCCTTGCCTTGCCCACGCAGGATGCTACTGGAGACGTCTCCGATGATGATCAAAGTGCAACACCAGCACCGCCAGTGGCAGGTTGTCCCGCCTGGCGAGTCGGCGCCCGTCGCCTTTGAAAGTGGCGCCACCGCCTTTGATTTCGCCGACTCGCTGGCGCGCGAACACCATGCCGAAACCGGTGCAAGCAGCGGTGTGCGGGTGGAAGTGGGCGACGCCTTCGTCGACGCGGTGCAGTACGGCTGAGTCCGCATGGACCGGTCAGCGCCGCGTGGGGTTGTTGAATCGCGCCTGAAATATTCCCGCGGCGCCTCTAGGCGAACGCCGCCACTTCGCTGATCCTGTGCCTATTCATCCAACCGGCACGAGGACCATCGCAATGAAGCAGGCAACGCAGATCGGACTATGGGCCTTGCTGCCGGTCGCCTTGATGGCCCTGGCCGGCACCGCGCAGGCACAGCGTTACGACGATGGTTATAACGACGGTCCGGTGCGCTGCGAGTCGGTCAAGGGCCGCACCCAGCAGTGCCCGATCGATGGCCGCGCGCGCCTGGTGCGGCAGATCTCCGGTTCGCCGTGCATTGAAGGCGACACCTGGGGCCAGGGCCGCAACGGGGTGTGGGTGACCCGCGGGTGCCGCGCCGAATTCATTTCCGAGCGCGGCCGTCCTTCGCACGGCGGCGGCTGGGGCAACAACGGCGGTGGCTGGGGCGGTGGGCGCGGCCAGATCATCAGCTGCGATTCCAACGACCAGCGCATGCGCCGGTGCAACGTGAGCGTGCGCCGCGACGTCCGCCTGGTGCGGCAGACCTCGCGAACCGCCTGCATTGAAGGCCGCACCTGGGGCCATGACCGCGACGGCGTCTGGGTGAATGGCGGTTGCCGCGCGGAGTTCGAAGTCCGCTAAGGCGTACCCGCGCAGGGACACGCGATGCGTGTCCCCTGCCGGGCCGGGACAGCAGCCACGCAGCGCGTGGCGCTACGTCACGCGCTCAGGGCCTCTTTGCCCAGCTTCGGCCAGCGCTTCAACACCGCGGCGCGGATGCCGGCGGCATCGATGCCGGCTTCGGCCAGCAGGTCTTCGCGGCTGGCATGGTGCTGGAAGCTGTCGGGCAGGCCAAGGTGCAGGAACGGGCGCAGCACGTCTTCGGCGTTGAGCAGTTCGGCCACGCCGGAACCGGCGCCGCCCGCCACCACGTTGTCTTCGATGGTCACGAAGCCCTGGTGGGTCCGGGCCAGTTCCAGCAGCAGGGCCCGATCCAGCGGCTTGATGAAGCGCATGTTGACCACGCTCAGGCCCAGCTCGCGACCCACCGCTTCGGCGGCCGGCACGGTGCTGCCGAAGGCGAGCAGGGCGATGCCGTTGCCCTGCACGCGCAGTTCGGCCTTGCCGATCTCCAGCGTGGAAAGGTCGCTGCCGGCGTCCACGCCGGTGCCGCTGCCGCGCGGATAGCGCACCGCCGCCGGACCTTCGTACTGCAGCCCGGTGCTGAGCATCTGGCGGCATTCGGCTTCGTCGGACGGGGCCATCACCACCATGTGCGGCACGCAGCGCAGGAAGCTCAGGTCCAGGTTGCCGGCATGGGTGGCGCCGTCCGGACCGACCACGCCGGCGCGGTCGATGGCGAACAGCACGTCCAGCTTCTGCACGGCCACGTCGTGCACCAGCTGGTCGTAGGCGCGCTGCAGGAAGGTGGAGTAGATCGCGACCACCGGCTTGGCACCCTGCGTGGCCATGCCGGCGGCCAGGGTCACCGCGTGCTGCTCGGCGATGGCCACGTCGAAGTAGCGCTCCGGGTACTCCTTGCTGAAACGCACCAGGCCCGAGCCCTCGCGCATGGCCGGGGTGATGCCCAGCAGGCGAGGTTCGGCCGCGGCGGCGTCGCACAGCCAGTCGCTGAACACGTCGGTGTAGGTCGGCTTCTTGCTGCCCCCCTTGGCCACCAGACCCTTTTCCGGGTCGAACGGGCCCACTGCGTGGTAGCCGATCTGGTCACCCTCGGCGCGTTCGTAGCCCTTGCCCTTGGTGGTCATCACGTGCAGCAGCTTCAGGCCCTTCAGGCCGCGCAGCGTCTTGAGGGTCGCCACCAGCGCAGGCACGTCATGGCCGTCGATCGGGCCGGTGTAATGGAAGCCCATTTCCTCGAAGAAGGTGGACGGCACGAACATGCCCTTCCAGTGTTCTTCCCAGCGCTTGACGAAGCGCGCGGACGGCGATTTCTTCTTGTCGCCGAGGATCTTCTTGCCGCCTTCGCGCAGCGCATTGAGCGTGCGGTTGCCGGTGGCGCGACCGAGGATCTTGGTGAGCCCGCCCACGGCTTCGGAGATCGACATGTTGTTGTCGTTGAGGATCACCAGCAGGTTCGGTTCCTGCTCCATGCCGCCGGCATGGTTGAGTGCCTCGTAGGCCATCCCGGCGGTCATCGCACCGTCGCCGATCACCGCCACCACCTTGCGGTCGTCGCCCTCGCGCTGGCGCGCGATCGCCATGCCCAATGCGGCGGAAATGGAGGTGGAGGAATGGCCGACGCCGAAGGTGTCGTACTCGCTTTCCTCGCGCTTGGGGAACGGCGCCACGCCGTCCTTCTGCTTCACGGTGTGGATCTGGTCGCGGCGACCGGTGAGGATCTTGTGCGGATAGGTCTGGTGGCCCACGTCCCAGATCAGCTGGTCAACCGGCGTCTGGTACAGGTAATGCAGGGCCACGGTGAGTTCGATCACGCCCAGCCCGGCGCCGAAATGACCGCCACTCTTGCCGACCGACTCGATCAGGTAGGCACGCAGTTCATCTGCGATGGCAGGCAGTTCGGATTCTTCGAACCTGCGCAGGTCATCCGGATTCTGGATGCGCGACAGGCGGGGATAGCGTGCGGAATCGATCATGTTTATCGCGCTTTTTCTCAAGCGCCTATTTTCCCCCCCAAACCGGGGTGGGGCAAGCAAACCGCTCAGTTGGTGAGCAGACGGTGAGGGTGGCCTGCGACAACCGGTCGCAGGCTCAGGCCGCCAGTTTGGAGCGTTTCGGCAGTTGCGCCTTCAGGAAAGCCATCTGGTCGGCCAGGATGTTGCGGTTGGACAGGATCATGTGTTCGATCCAACTGGGCCGGTACGGCACCGCAAGCAGGGGCATGCCGGCCTGCTGCGGCGTGCGGTCGCTTTTGCGCGAGTTGCAGTGGAAGCAGGCGCTGACCACGTTTTCCCATACGTCCTGGCCACCCTTGGACAGCGGCATGACGTGGTCGCGGGTCAGTTGCGGGCGGTGGAACTGTTGGCCGCAGTACAGGCACAGGTGCGCGTCGCGGGCGAACAGCGCCTGGTTGGACAGGTTCGGGGTGGGGTCGATGGCGCGGGAACGGGCGTGGCCGCGTGCGGCGATGATCGGGTGAAGGTCGACGCCGCTCTGCAGGCCGGTCAGCCGGTTGATGCCACCGTGGATATGCAGGCAGGGGTCGCCCAGGGTCCAGGCAACGGCATCGCGCGAGTAGAGGCAGGCCGCGTCCTGCCAGTTGATCCAGTCCAGGACCCGTCCATGCGCGTCCAGGGACAGCAACCGGACGCTCCCGGGCCGATGCAGCGTGGCGATCGGCGATGCTTCGGCGACCGGGGCGGGCAAGGCTCCGGTATCGATCAGACCTAGGCGTGTAGTGTCTGTCTCCATCGGGAAAACAGCTTATACCGGATTGCTTGCAGTTTGGGTATAGGCGACCCATCCGGGACCCGGGCATACCTCCTATACCCCGCGCCTGCGGCGCGCCCCCTTTAACAACAGGGGGCTCCTGGTCTTTCAGATGCAGCGCCGGCCGCACGCCGGCGATGCGGCAACCGCGATGCGGCAACCGCACTGCGGTAGGTACCGACCGTTGGTCGGTACGGCTCTTATGCCCCGAACCGCGCGTCTTCCATGGCCATCAGCGAGTCCGCGCCAGCCTGGATGGCAGCGGCGTGGCCGAGCGTGCGCGGCAGCATCCGCGCGAAGTAGAAACGGGCGGTCTCGCGCTTGGCCTGCTTGAACGCCTCGCTCTGCGTGGATGCATCGGCGGCGGCCACGCTGCGCGCCCACCAGTAGGCCAGCACCACGTAGCCGGAGTAGAACAGGTAATCGAAGCTCGCCGCGCCCAGTTCGTCCGGGTTGGCGGCCGCGCGCTGCAGGGTGGCCATGGTCAGCTGCCCCCATTCCTGCGCCTTGGCACGCAGCGGGGCAATGAACTCGGCCAGCGCTTCGTTGCCTTCATTGGCCTTGGCGAAGGCCTCGATCTCGGCCAGCATCAGCTTCAGCCCCGCGCCCTGGCTGGCGGCGGTCTTGCGGCCGATCAGGTCCAGCGCCTGGATGCCGGTGGTCCCCTCATACAGCGTGGTGATGCGGGCATCGCGGGCCAGCTGTTCCATGCCGTGTTCGTGGATGTAGCCGTGGCCACCAAAGCACTGCAGCGCGTTGTAGGTGTTTTCGATGCCCCATTCGGTCTGGCAGGCCTTGGAGATCGGGGTGAGGAAGCTCACCAGGGTTTCGGCACGCTCGCGTTCGGCGGCATCTTCAGCGTGGTGGGCCACGTCGATCAGGGTGGCCGCGTGCAGCGCGAGCAGGCGGCTGCCTTCCACCAGCGACTTGATCGAGAGCAGCATGCGGCGCACATCCGGATGCACCAGGATCGGGTCGGCCGGTTTGTCCGGGTTCTTCGGGCCGCTCAGCGAACGCGACTGCAGGCGCTCGCGCGCGTACTTCAGCGCGTTCTGGTACGCCCGCTCGCTCAGGCCGATGCCCTGCAGGCCCACGCCCAGGCGCGCGGTGTTCATCATGGTAAACATCGCCTGCAGGCCCTTGTGCGGCTGGCCGACCAGGTAGCCTTCGGCGCCATCGAAGTTCATCACGCAGGTGACCGAGCCCTTGATGCCCATCTTGTGTTCGATCGAGCCGCAGCGCAGTGCGTTGCGCTCGCCGACGGTGCCTTCGCGGTCAACCTTGAACTTCGGGGTGACGAACAGCGAAATCCCCTTGGCGCCGGCCGGCGCGTCGGGCAGCTTGGCCAGCACCAGGTGCACGATGTTGTCGGTGAGGTCGTGCTCGCCGGCGGTGATGAAGATCTTGGTGCCGGTGATGGCATAGCTGCCATCGGCATTGGGTTCGGCCTTGGTCTTTAGCAGGCCCAGGTCGGTGCCGCAATGCGGTTCGGTCAGGCACATGGTGCCGGTCCAGCGACCTTCGATGAGCGGCTTCAGGAAGGCCTCCTGCTGCCAGGCTTCGCCGTGCTGCTTGAGCGCTTCGATGGCACCGTGCGAGAGCAGCGGGAAGTTGCCCCAGGCCAGGTTGGCGGCATTGATCATTTCGTTGAGCGGCACGCCCAGGGTGTGCGGCAGGCCCTGGCCGCCCAGTTCCGGGGCCGCGGTCAGGCCGGTCCAGCCACCGTCGACGAACTGCGCATAGGCCTGCTTGAAACCGGGCGGGGTGGTGACTTCGCCACTGGCCTGGTCGAGCACGCAGCCGATCTCATCGCCCACGCTGTTGAGCGGCGCCAGCACGCTGGTGCTGAAACGCCCGGCTTCTTCCAGCACGGCATCGACCAGGTCGGTGGTGGCGTCGGCGAAGCCCAGGCGGGCGAACAGCGGTTCCACCTTCAGCACGTCGTGCAGGGCGAAGCGGATATCGGTCAGCGGTGCGGTGTAGCTGCTCATCGTCAGGTCTCGATCAGATGCAGAAAAGTGGGTAAGGACTCAACGCAGCACGCCGGGCAGGCCAGGGGCCTGGTTGAGGGTGCTGCGGTTTTCGATTTCGAAGCTGCGCTGCTTCTTTTCCTGCGGGGTGGCGGCAACGCTGCCCTTGAGCGAATAGGCCAGGGTGCGGTTACCGGCCAGCGCGTCGGCCACCACCAGGCGCGCGGCCGAGGACGGCTGCAGTTCAACGTTGATCACGTCGGCGGACACGCCACCGATGGAGATGCCCGGGCGCGCACTGACCTTGCCGGCATCCTGTTCGCCGACCTGCATCTGCAGGTCCACGCTGTCGAAGGTCATCGGCATGGAGCTGAAGTTCTGCAGGCGCAGGGCAAGGGTCCAGGTGCCGTTCGCGCCCACGGTCAGCTGCTGCACGCTGGCGGCCGGCGGCGAAACCCGCTTCACGTTCGTGCTGCAGGCCACCAGGCCCAGGGCGGTGCCGGCCAGCAGGGCCACGGTCAAGGCGGTACGGAGACGTCGGAACATGGGCGCAAATCCTCGTGCGGGTGCCGCGTACGTAGAAGCATACTACGGCGTATGGTTGTTGTGGTGCCGGGGGGCAACCGTCCAAGCGTAGGGCGAAACGTCGGCGCGGCAAAACGCCCTGGCCCAGGGTCAAACGGAGGCGTGGCAAACGTCCTGGCGCAGGGTCAGATCGAGGCGTGGCGCCACATCGGTGGTACGGCGCCCTTCAGCGTCTCACTCCACCGGCGCCATGACCTTCAACGGCGCAAGGTCGTACCCCATCGCCTCGGCCTGTCCTTTCAGGCGCGCGAACAAGGACGCATCCATTCGCGGCGACCGCGACAGGATCCACAGGTACTTGCGGTCCGGATCGCCGACGACCGCCCACTGGTAATCGGGATCCAATGCGATCACCCAGTAGTCGGCCCAGACCAGCGGCACCCAGGCCAGCCAGTCCGGCACGAACCGCACCTGCAACTGGCCGGGTTCGCCTTCCACCGGTCGCGCCACCCCTTCGGCCTCGATGCGGCTCCCGTCGTCCACCCGGCAGGCGTTGTGCACGCTGATCCGGTCATCGGCACGCAGCGCGTAGGTGGCGGTGATGTCGCCCACGCACTTTTTCTGGAACGACACCGGCAGATGCGCGATCTCGTGCCATTGCCCGGCATACCGCCCCATGTCCAGGGCCGGCACCGAACGCACCGGTTCCGCGGCGTAGGCGGCGAGGCTGGCCAGCAGCAGGCCGGCGGCAAGCAGGGCAGGGCGAAGGCGCATGGTGGGTCTCCCGGTAGGACGCCCGAGAGTAGAGTGCAGGCCCGATGCGGGTGTAAAGGTTTCGTCAGCCGTGCGGGCAGGTGGCGGTCGTCGCGTCCGCATGCGTAAAAAAAAAGACCTGCATTTCTGCAGGTCTCTGAAATCATGGTGGCCGAGGACGGAATCGAACCGCCGACACGGGGATTTTCAATCCCCTGCTCTACCAACTGAGCTACTCGGCCACTTCATCGCTGCGTTGCCGCTGGCGAGGACGCGAATAATACGGAGGTCTGCAGGGTTCGGCAAGCATTTCGACAAAAAAAATTCACAATCGTTGCTGCGCTGGCTCAAGTGCTTGATCGCAGGTGAGCGCTGCGCATGAACCGACATTCATGCGCCGGTGTCGCGCGTGACGGTCGCTGCTGCATGATCGCCCGCTTCCGTCGGCATGGCAGCCAGCAGCGCGATACCGATCGCCATGAAGATCGCCGCCAGTACCAGGGACGCCTGGTAGCTGCCGCTGCTGCGGGCCAGGGTGCCAGCCAGTGCCGGCGCGAGGATCTGGGCCACGCCGTAGCTGAGCGTAAGGGTGGCCATGGCCTTGGCCGGGTTGTGCGGGTAATGGCGGCCGACCACGGTGAGCGTGAGGCTGACGATGCCAGCGAAGGTCAGGCCGAACAGCAGCGCGCTGCCGAGCCCAGCGGCCAGGCCGTCGTCCAGCAGCGGCAAGACGAAGGACGCGCCCTGCAGGGCGAATGCCAGGACCAGGGCGCGGATGAGACCCAGCCGGGCGGCGATCCGGTCCCAGGCGAAGGTCGACGGCACCGCGGCCAGCCCGACCAGCACCCAGACCGCGCTCCCGTGGCCGCGGAAGGCTGCGGTCTGCTCCAGGATGGCGACGATGAACGTGGCGCTGACCACGAAGCCGACGCCAGCGCAGAAGTACGCCGCGATCAGCAGGCGGCGCCAACGCCGGCCCGGTGGCGGCGGCGCCTGCACTGCCTGGCCGGTGGGGATCGGGGAGGGCCGGGGCATCCAGGCCCAGGCCGGCACCAGGAACAGCACGCCGAGCAGGCCGAGGCAGATCCACTGGGTGCTGGAGCCGGCATGCCCGGCCAGCAGCCCGGTGGCCGCGCCGGAGACCACGATGCCCAGGCCCAGTCCCGCGAAGTGCAGGCCCAGCCGTGGGCGGTACTGGTGGGCCAGCAGCCAGTTCAGCACCAGCCCGGACGCCAGCAACAGCCCGGCAGTGCTGGACAGACCCGCCACGAAGCGCAGCAGGTTCCACGCCCATGGCTGGGTGGTAACGCCCATCAGCGCGGTGGCCGCCACCGCCAGCACCAGCCCGATGCGGTAGAAGCGGAATTTCTGCTGCATGTCGCCTGCCCGCGCGGCGAGCAGGGTGCCGAGCAGGTAGCCCAGGTAGTTGAAGGTGGCCAGCCAGCCGCCCTGCGCGGCGCTGAGCCCGGCATCCTCGCGCATCAGCGGCAGCAGCGGGGTGTAGGCGAAGCGCGCCAGGCCGACGGTCAGCACCAGCGCGCAGATGCCGGCACTGATGACCTGCCACGGGTGCAGTGCGGTGCCGGTAGTGGTGGGGGCGGGGAAGGCAGGCATGGTGGTGTCCCGGGGGCGATGCGCCCATGGTCTGCCGCCGCCCGGGCGGCTGTCTTTCGATAGAATGACCCATCATGTCGACCAGCCGCCAACCCCGCACTGCATCCGCTGCGAGCCCCTGGCGCGAGGTGGCGGTGCCTTCGCTGGACGCACTACCCTGGCCGGTCATGGCGCGCAGCCAGCAGTTGGCCGCCGGCGAGCGTTTTCCGCCGCACGTACACGACTGGAACCAGGTGGTGTTCGCCACCGAAGGGGTGCTGCAGGTGACGGCCCGCAACGCGCGGCACGTGATCACGCCCCAACAAGCGCTGTGGGTGCCGACCGGCATGCTGCACCACACCGGCGCGCTGAGTGCGGCGGCGTTCCGCAATCTGTACGTGGCCGATGATCCTGCGCTGCATATGCCCGATCACTGCGCGGTACTGGATGTGTCGCCGCTGCTGCGCGAGCTGATCGTGGAGCTGGGCCAGGTGCGACCGGAGGACGATGCAGGTTACTACCTGCACCTGTGTGCGCTGGTCACCACGCAGCTGCAGCGCCAGCGCCAGCATCGGCGACACCTGCCGTGGCCGCAGGATGCAAGGCTGCAGCGCTGGTGCCAGGCCCTGCACGACCAGCCCGGCGATGCACGCAGCGTGGAGGCGTGGTCGCGGCTGTTGGGGGCTTCATCGCGCACGCTTGCGCGCCATTTCGAACGCGACACCGGGATGAGCCTGCGCGACTGGCGCACGCGGCTGCGCCTGCTGCGCGCGATCGAGTGGCTGGCGCAGGGACGCACGCCGACCACCATCGCCCACGAGCTGGGGTATGCCTCGGCGTCGGCATTCAACTACATGTTCCGCATGGAAATGGGGATGAGTCCGCTGCAGTGGCGGCGGTCACGGCAGACGGGTTGACCGTGGCCGCAAAGGTGCCGGCGCGCGCCCCGGCGCGCCGGCGTAACGGGTCAGGCCAAGCCGGTCATCACGGCGACCAGGCTGTCCACGTCACGCGGGCCGTCATAGCGCGTGCCGTTGATGAACAGACACGGCGTGCCGTTGACGCCGCTGTGCACGCCGCCCATGAAGTCGCTCTCGATCCGCGCGTCGAAGGCGCCGTTGTCTGCGGCTTCCATCAGCGCGGCGTTCACGCCCAGCGCCTGCGCATAGCGCGCCAGGTCGCTGGCGGTGAGCGCGTCCTGGTGCTGGTAGAGCAGGTCATGCGCTTCCCAGAACCGACCGATCTCGGTGGCGGCTTCGGCAAAACGCGCGGCGGCAAGCGCGTGCGGATGGCTGTCGGTGATCGGGAAGTTGCGGAAGACGAAGCGCAACTGCTTGCCCATCGCCTGCTGCACGGCCTTGAGCACGGGGTAAGCTTCGCCGCAGTACGGGCACTGGTAGTCGCCATACTCGACGAGGGTGATCGGCGCGCCCTGCGGGCCCTGGCTGTGGTCCAGCGCGCTGACCGGAACGATAAGACCTTTCATGACGAGGCTCCTGCAGGGGAGGTCGCGTTGGCGGTGATCCGGGCCAGCGCTTCAAGGATGCCGTCGGCACCGGGATTGACGCCCAACGGGGAGATGCAGCTCCAGCGCACGATGCCGTCGGCATCCAGCACGAACAACGCGCGTTCGCAGACCCCATCCTGTTCGCGGTAGGCGCCGTAACGCCGCGCCACCTCGCCTTTGGGCTCGAAGTCCGCCAGCAGCGGGAAATGCAGGTGTCGCTGCTCCGCGAACGCGGCGTGGCACCACACCCCGTCCACCGAGATGCCGACCAGCTGCGCGCCGCTGCGGTGGAACTCCGGCAGCAGCTGGTTGTACAGCCCCAGCTGGTCGCCGCACACCGGACTCCAGTCGGCGGGGTAGAACGCGAGGATCACCGGGCGACCGCGCAGCTCGTCCAGGCCCAGGCGCTGGTCGGGGGTGGCGGGGAGCTGGAAGGCCGGTGCGGGACTGCCGACCGCAATGGCGTGGTTCGGTGTGGCCTTCATGGCGACCTCCGGGTGCTTTCGAACAGGAACCAGCTGCGGCGCTCGGCCTGGTCGATCCAGTTCTCGACCAGGCTGGTGGTGGCCACGTCGTTGTGGCTGCTGCACACCGCGTGCGTGGCGCGCAGGAAGCTGACCAGGCGGCGGTTGTCGTCGGCCAGCTCGGCCAGCATGTCCTGCGCGGTCACGTAGTCGGCATCGTTGTCGAGCAGGCGCTGGATGCGGTGGATCTGGCCGATCGAGCGCAGCGTGGTGCCGCCCACCTTGCGTGCGCGTTCTGCGATGTCATCGGTGATGGCGAAGATCTCCTCGCCCTGTTCGTCCAGCATCAGGTGGTAATCGCGGAAGTGCGGACCTGACAGGTGCCAGTGGAAATTCTTGGTCTTCAGGTACAGCGCGAACACATCGGCCAGCAGCACGGTAAGGGCGCCGGCGATGTCCTTGACTGCCTGCTGGCCCAGATCGGACGGGGTGTGCAGCGCCACGGTCTGGCGCGCGTGCGGGGAAAGCTCATTCATGGCGGGTCTCGGTAGCGGGGTGGGGCGACGAATCCAGACTAGGCGGCGGGACGCGGCGGGGGTATTGCGCGATCGTTTTTCCGGGTCATACGTTGGTTTGGGGCCGGTCCCGGCACATCCCTCTTTTGAGGGATCAACCGCCCGCCGGGGCGGGGGATACTGTGCCCCTCCCACCGAAGGTCATTGCGCGATGCCTGCCGGCCCGACCGTGTCCACTCGCCACGCGCTGTACCGGGTCGCGGCCGCGCTGCTGACGCTGTGCATCTTCCTGGTCGATGTCCTCACCACGCTGGAAGGCGCGGTAGCGGTGCTGTACGTGGTGGCGGTGCTGCTGGCAGCGCGCACCGGGCGGCGGGTGGACCTGGTCGCCACCGCGGTGGCGGGGATCGTGCTGACCGTCGTGGCCTACGTGGACTCGCACGGGTTGAACCACGTCGGGTCGCAGACCTTCCGCGCGCTGGTCAGCCTGGCAGCGATCGGCATCACTGCGGTGCTGGCGCTGCAGCATCAACACGCCATGCAGCGCCTGCGCGGCCAGGCGATGCTGCTGGACCTGTCGCACGACATGATCTTCGTTCGCGATCGCAGCGGCGTGATCACCTTCTGGAACCGCACTGCGGTGCAGATGTATGGCTGGTCGGCGGGCGAGGCGATCGGCCAGGTGGCCGACACGCTGCTCTCCACGCGGTATCCACAGGCGCGGGAGGAGGTGGAAGCCGCGCTGCTCGCGCTGGGCAGCTGGGAAGGCGTGCTTGAACAACGCACCCGTGCGGGGGAATGGCGCGTGCTGGACAGCCGTTGGGTCATCCAGCGCGACGGCAAGGGGCGGGCGGTCGGCGTCATGGAAACCCATACCGATGCCACCGAACGTCGGCGCGCGGAAGATGCCGCGCGGCGTGCGCAGGCCGAACTGGCCCATGCCACGCGGGTGGCGACGCTGGGCGAGCTGGCGGCCACGCTGGCGCACGAAGTCAACCAACCATTGATGGCGGTGGTGACCAATGGCGAGGCGGGCCTGCGCTGGCTGCACCGCGACAGCCCCGACCTGCAGGAAGTGGATGCGGCGATCAACCGAAGCGTGGCCGAGGCGCGCCGGGCCAGCGAGATCGTCAAACGGGTCCGCGCGTTCCTGGCCAAGCGCAGCACGCCGCCACAGCGGCTGGATGCGTTGACGCTGATCGACGACGCCGTTCGCCTGGTGCAGCACGAATTCAGCCGAGAATCGGTACAGCTGCGCATCGCCGTGGTCGGCAGGCTGCCGCCGTTGATGGGCGACGGGGTGCAGCTGCAGCAGGTGCTGGTCAACCTGCTGGTCAACGCCTGCCAGGCCATGGCCGGGCAGGAAGCTGCACGCGAAGTGCAGATCGACGCCCGGGCAGGCGAGCCGGGTGAAGTGACGATAAGCATCACCGACAGCGGTCCGGGCATTCCGCCGGATCACCTGGACACCTTGTTCAAACCCTTCTTTACCACCAAGCCGCAGGGCATGGGCATGGGGCTGGCGATCTGCCGCTCCACCGCCGAGGCACATGGCGGCAGGCTGTCGGTGGACAATGTCCCCGGTCGTGGTGCCAGGTTCCAGCTGGTGCTGGCCACCACAGCAGAAGGCGCACCGTCATGACAACCGCCCTACCGCCGCGTGGTGCTGCCGCGCCTGCCAAACCCCTGGTCGTCGTGGTCGACGATGATCCGGCGGTGCGCGACGCGCTGGACAGCCTGTTGCGTTCGGTAGGCCTGCAGACGCGGGTGCTGGGTTCTCCGGCCGAGCTTCTGCAGGCGGCGCTCCCGGCGGTACCCGGCTGCATCGTGCTGGACGTGCGCCTGCCCGGGATCAGCGGATTGGACCTGCAGGGCCAGTTGGCCGCGCACGGCATCCAGCTGCCCATCGTGTTCATGACCGGACACGGCGACATCCCGATGACGGTGCGGGCCATGAAGGCGGGCGCGGTCGACTTCCTGTCCAAGCCGTTCCGCGACCAGGACATGCTGGACGCGGTCAGCGCGGCGATCGAGCGCGATACGCGCCGTCGCCAGCACAGCGCCGCCCGCGATTCCCTGGTCGCGCGCTACGCCACCCTCACGCCCCGCGAGCGCGAGGTGATGGCGCGGGTGGTGGCCGGGCTGATGAACAAGCAGGTGGCTGGCGAGCTGCACCTGAGCGAGATCACCGTCAAGATCCATCGCGGCAACGTGATGCGCAAGATGGGCGTGCGTGCGCTGGCCGACCTGGTGCGGCAGGCCGAGGCGCTGGGGGTGGGCCAGCCGGCGTCCTGAGCACGCCCGCGCGAACGCGAGCGCACAAAACCTGTGTATGGTTCACGCGCGCGGACGCATCGGGCATAAAGGGGCATGAAACCGAATTACCGCATTGCCATCGTTGACGACGATGACGGCGTGCGCCAGTCCCTGTCGAGCCTGGTGCGGGCGCTCGGATACGAGGTGCGCACCTACGCCAGCGCGGCCGCCTTCCTGGCCGATGAGGGCGACGCGCCGGACTGCCTGCTCACCGACATCCAGATGCCGCAGATGGACGGCGACCAGCTGCAGGCCGAACTGCTGGCGCGCGGCTGTCGCGTCCCGATGATCTTCATGACCGCGTTCCCGACCGACGCCCTGCGCGCCCGGGTGATGGCGCGCGGCGCGCGTGCGTTCCTGCTCAAGCCGGTCGACGGCGAAACCATGTCGCGCTGCCTGGCCCAGGCGCTGGGCGACCCCGCCTGGATATGACCCGGCATGGCCCACCCGCTGACCCGTGCATCACACGCCCGGCGCTACGGTGTGGCCCATGCCCAGAGAGGGCTGGCCACGACGAGCACGCAGCATGAACAACGACACGCAGCCCGGCAAACAGCAAGATGTCAACGAAGCCCAGCAGGACCACAGGCAGGACGAGGTCGCCAAGACCCGTCCCGGCCAGACCGATGAGAAGGTCCGGCAGGAGGAAAGCCGCCGCCCCCCGATCAAGGACGGCAACACCGGCTGAGCGGCCGCTCGGTCATCGCAGGGGCACGCCATGCGTGTCCCGGCGATGCAGGGGGCATGCCCCCGGACCGGATACTCACGTCGCCTCCCAAGCACAGTTCGCGGGCAAGCTGCACCATCACTGGCCTGCGAGCATGATATGGCGCTGGATTAGCCGCCACTACCCTCGATCAGATCCTTTTGGGCCTCCGCCTGTACAGGGTCTTCTACCGCCAGTCGCTTGTCTCTCGGGGCGGATCGCGGGGTGCCTGCATTCTCGCCACCCGCATTCGAGCGCGGGATGTACCACTTATCGATAATTGCCGCTTGCCTGGCAACTCGATCCTACAAGGTGCCGGCTCCTGCTGACGGCGTAGGGCAAGTGAAGCCGCACCTGGCCGCATCCGGAATCATCATCGCCAGCGCTTGTATCTGGCTCTCGAAGCGGTAGCGCGGCACGCACTTCTCCTCGAGTATCCGGATGACGCACTCCACCCTCCCGTTCTACTGCGGGCGGCGCGGCGTGATCAACTCCTGTTTCAGGCCGTCGTCGCGCGTCGGGTCCCTGAAATGCAGAACAGCGCGCCTCTCGGCGCGCTGTTCTGTCTGAATAATGGTGGAGCCAAGGAGGATCGAACTCCTGACCTCGTCATTGCGAACGACGCGCTCTCCCAGCTGAGCTATGGCCCCAGATGTACTGCTACGCGGCGTGGGTGCCGCGAACGCCCAGTGTAGCGCCGCGTCCACGCGCTGCCAAGGGTGCATCGCTGCAGGTGGATTGGGACCGACGCGGCCATGCAATGGCGGCACGGCCGCCCCCATCTTTAGGATTTTTCGTCCATTCCTGAACGAATGTGCGGGTTCGTGAAGATGCCTCTCGAAGGAAGTACTTGAAGATCAATAACTTGGGTAAAACGAAAGGAAGAGGGATTCTGACTTTTTTTACGTAAAGAGGACCACTTCGGTGCCGATAAGAAGTGTGACGTATCTCTCAATCCAAATCCTCCCTCCGAGTACCAACGATGACGACCCGTGCCGCCACCGTTTTCTCAACCTCCATCGGCGCGCGTCTGGCGCTGTTGATGGGCCTGATCACCACGCTTGCGTTCGTCGTCCTGGCGGTGCTGATCTACCGCCAGGCCGCCACCAGCTACCAGCAACGCGTTGAAGCCGGTCTGCAGACCTCCACCGAGCTCATGCGCGATTCGGTCGAGCTGTACGACCGCAGCCTGAGCGACAGCACCCAGCGCATGGCCGGCATGTTCCGCGCCATGCTGCCGTCCGGCGAGGTCAGCGTGGCCCCGGCGGAACTGGTCACCGTGGGCGAGCGCCAGACCCCGACGCTGCGGCTGGGTAAGGAGGTGCTCAACCTGCAGGAAGCGGCAGTGGATCGTTTTGCCGAAGCCACCGGCGGTGGCGTGGCCACCGTGTTCGTCCGCGATGGCGACGACTTCGTGCGCGTGTCCACCTCGGTGCGTAATGCCGAAGGCGCGCGTGCCATGGGCACCGTGCTCGACCACGCCAGCCCGGCCTATCCGAAGATGCTGGCGGGCGAAGGCTTTACCGGTCCGGTAAAGCTGTTCGGGGTGGACTACATGACCCATTACATGCCGATCAAGGACGCGGCGGGCGAGGTAGCCGGCATCGCCTTCGTCGGCCAGAACTACACCGAGGGCCTGGCGGCGTTGAAGGCCCGCCTGCGCGAGTCCAAGCTCGGCAAGGAAGGCCAGTTCCTGGCGGTCAATACGCGCGCCGGCGATGCGTTCGGCACCGTGATGGCCGCGAACGCCGGTGAGGGCGCGCGCTTGTCCGCACGCGTCGACCCGGCCGACCAGGCGACGCTGGAGGCGCTGCTGAGCGGCAAGGCCAGCACGGCCACGCTGCACCTGCGCGGCGCCGACGGCACCCCGGTGCAACCTTACTTCGTCAATGCACAGGCCTATGGGCCGTGGCAGTGGACGGTGCTCGGCCTGGAGCCCACCTCGGTGCTGCAGGCGGTGCTGCACAAGCTCATGCTGCAGATCGCGGTGGTGTCCGGCCTGGGCCTGCTGGCGGTGATCGTGGCGCTGATCGTCGTGGTACGCCGTCTGCTCAGCGTGCCGCTGGCCGAGGCAGGGCAGGTGGCGCGCGACGTCGCCGCCGGCCGACTGGACAAGCCGATCACGGTGCGCAGTGCCGATGAAGTGGGCCGCCTGATGGGCGCGCTGCAGCAGATGCAGGCCAAGCTGCGCGAGATCATCGCGGCACAGAACGAAATGAGCCCGCACCACGCCGAAGGCGCCATCAGCTACCGCATTGATGCCAGCCGGTTCGAAGGCGAGTTCGGCACCATGGTGACCGGCACCAACGAACTGGTCGCCGCGCATATCGGGGTCAAGATGCGCATGGTGGACCTGGTCCGCCGCTACGCCGATGGCGACCTGTCGCAGCCGATGGAGCAGCTGCCGGGCGAGAAGGCGCGGATCACCGAGGCCGTGAATGGCGTACGCGACCGCCTGCAGGCGATCAACGGCGAGATCAAGCACCTGGTGGCGGCCGCCGCGGCCGGCGATTTCAGCGTGCGCGGCAACGCCGAGGCCTATCAGTATGACTTCCGCGTGATGGTCGAAGGCCTCAACACCCTGATGGTCACCGCCGACCGGAACCTCAGCGCGCTGTCCACGCTGCTGCGCGCGCTGGCCGACGGCGACCTGCGTGCGCGCATCGAAGGCCAGTTCCAGGGCGTGTTCGCGACCATGCGCGACGATGCGAACGCGACCGTGGCACAGCTGACCCGCATCGTCGGTGGCATCCAGCAGGCGGCCGTGTCGGTCGCCACCGCGTCGGCGGAGATCGCCGCCGGCAACGACGACCTGTCCAAGCGTACCGAACAGCAGGCCGCGAGCCTGGAGGAGTCGGCCGCATCGCTGGAAGAGCTGACCGCCGCTGTGAAGCAGAACGCCGACCACGCCCGCCGTGCCGACCGCCTGGCGGCGGAAGCGGCCGAGGTGGCGGTGCAGGGTGGCAACGCGGTGGCGCAGGTGGTGGAAACCATGGGCGGCATCGAAGCGTCCTCGCGCCGCATCGCCGACATCACCACCGTCATCGATGGCATCGCCTTCCAGACCAACATCCTGGCACTCAATGCCGCAGTGGAAGCGGCGCGTGCGGGTGAGGAAGGCCGCGGGTTTGCCGTGGTGGCCTCCGAAGTGCGCGCGCTTGCGCAGCGCTCGGCCAGTGCGGCCAAGGAGATCAAGGCGCTGATCGACGCGTCGGCGACCCAGGTGGCCGATGGCAGTGCGTTGGCCAGCCAGGCGGGGCAGACCCTGCAGCGCGTGGTGGCATCGGTTGGGGAGCTGGGCGGGTTGATCGAAGAGATCGCCAGCGCCAGCCAGGAACAGGCGGCAGGGATCGAGCAGGTCAACCAGAGCATCGTGCAGATGGACGGTGTGACCCAGCAGAACGCTGCCCTCGTCGAGGAGGCTTCGGCCGCTGCGCGTGCATTGAACGCGCAGTCGTCCGAGCTGCAGCAATCGGTCGGGCAGTTCCGCCTGGCCGACGCGCAGCCCGCGCGCATGGAGCGCGTCGCGGCCTGATCGGTGCGGTGGCGTCTGCGAGGGGGAGTCGCAGACGCCACCGCCGGATCTACGCCCGTTGAAACCACGCTGAAACATCGGCGCAATACCTTGCCGCATCGCAAACGGATTGCCCGAGCCCCGAATGTCGTACCATCGCACCACGTCCGCGTCCACTCCTCGCTCGCCCCGCCTGCACGTGTTGGCGCTGGCCTGCACCACACTGCTTGGGTCCACCGGCGGTGCGCTGGCCCAGGACGCCAGCCCGACCTCGCTTGATGCGATCACCGTTACCGCCGACCATCGCGAACGCAACCTGCAGGACGTGCCGGTCTCGGTCGGCGTGGTCCAGGGCGAGCGCCTGCGCGACTACACCGCCGGCGGCGATGACACCCTGCTGGCCCTGAGTGGCCGGGTGCCAAGCTTCTACGCCGAAACCACCACCGGCCGCATCTTCCCGCGCTTCTACATCCGCGGCCTGGGCAACATCGACTTCTACCTGGGGGCGTCGCAGCCGGTGTCGATCATCCAGGATGACGTGGTGCTTGAGCACGTGGTGCTGAAGTCCAACCCGGTGTATGACGTGGACCAGATCGAAGTGCTGCGTGGCCCGCAGGGCACGTTGTTCGGCCGCAACACCACCGCCGGCATCGTCAAGTTCGACAGCATCAAACCCAGCCAGGATTACAGCGGCCGCGTGCAGGCCAGCTACGGCAGCTACGGCAGCGTGTCGGTGGACGGCGGCTTCGGTGGCCCGATCAACGACATCGCCTCGTTCCGCGTGTCGGCGCTGTACCAGCACCGCGACGACTACGTGGACAACACCTACACCGGCCCCAGCGCCGATGGCACGGTGTCCCCGAAGAAGAACGCCATGGGCGGCTTCGACGACCGCAACGTGCGTGCCCAGCTGCTGCTGCAGCCCAGCGATGCGTTCTCGCTGCTGGCCTCGGCGCACGCCCGCGACTACGAAGGCACCTCGACCCTGTTCCTGCGCAGCGCGATCACCAAGGGCTCCAACACCACCGACGCGCCGCGCGACCAGGTGGCCTACGACGAAGCCGACAACAACCCGCAGGCGTACAAGACCTACGGCGGTTCGGTCAAAGCCGTGTACGACTTCGGCAACATTTCGCTGACCTCGATCACCGCCTACGAGACCACCTCCGGCTACAGCCGCGGTGACACCGACGGTGGCGCGGCGGCCAACTTCCCGGTCAACGGCGTGCCCAACGGGTATGGCCAGTCGATGGGGCAGATCCGCGACCTGGACCAGTGGACCCAGGAAGTGCGCCTGGCCAATGCCGATGACAACCGCCTGAAGTGGCAGGTGGGCGCGTTCTACTTCGATGGCCGCGACACCACCGATTTCTACCAGCGCGCCTGGTTCCTGCAGGGCGCCGCGCGTAATCCGAACAACTGGGTGCGCCTGCGCAACACCAATACCTCGTGGGCCGGCTTCGGCCAGGTCAGCTATGACGTGACCGACAGGTTCACCCTGACCGCCGGCCTGCGCCAGACCCGCGACGAGAAGCGTACCCGGCTGCTGAAGACCGCTGATACGGCCGCCGGGGTGGTGACCTACCGTGGCCGTACCGACGTGGAAATGGCCGACACCACCCCGAGCTGGGACGTGAGCGCGATGTACGCGTTCAACCCGCAGGTGAGCGTGTACGCCAAGGTGGCGCGTGGCTTCCGCGGCCCGACCATCCAAGGCCGTTCGGCGGTGTTCAACGCGGACTTCACCACCGCCGATTCGGAAACCATCCTGTCCTGGGAAGCGGGCGTGAAGAGCAGCCTATGGGACAACCGCCTGCGCATGAACGCCACCGCGTTCACCTACGTGGTCAACGACATCCAGCTCAACGGCAACGATTCCAACGGCAACGGCGTGCTGTTCAATGCCGACAAGGCCAAGGCCTACGGCCTGGAAGCGGACATGGAGCTGCGCCCGATCCCGAACCTGAGCCTGAGCGCCGGCGTGAGCCTGCTGCACAGCGAAATCCAGGATGACCGCGTGTATGCGCAGGTCTGCGCGCTGAACGGCGCGGTGGTGTGCACCGTGAATGACCCGACCATCAAGGTGGGCGCCAACACGTTCGCCCAGATCAACGGCAACCCGCTGCCGAACGCGCCGAAGTACAACCTGAACTTCGCGGCGCGCTACGACTTCCCGGTCAACGACAGCGACGTGTTCTTCGTGTCCACCGACTGGAACAAGCAGGGCCATACCAGCTTCGTGCTGTATGACTCGGCCGAGTTCAATTCCAAGGGCAGCTTCGAAGGTGGCCTGAAGCTGGGTTACTCGGGCAACTACGGGGCGTGGGAAGCGGCGCTGTTCGCGCGCAACATCACCAACGAGAAGAACCTCAAGGGCGTGATCGAGAACTACATGGCGGCGGTGTACAACGAACCGCGCGTTGTGGGCGTCTCGTTGAACCTCAACTGGTGATCCATTGAAGAATGGGCCCCGCACAAGCGGGGCCTTTTCGGCGCGGTCTCAACCCGCAGCAGGCAACAACGGCGCCAGCAGTGGTTCCAGTTCCGCCTGCCGCCACCCGGCCAGCGACTGCGGCCATTGGCGGCTTTCCATGTAGCTCTCCAGGTGCTTGCGCGAGGCCAGCACGCCGTCGGGCAGGCCCAGCTCGGTGGTGCGCTTGGCCACCGCATCCTGCAGGCGCTTGAAGGTCTGCTTGTTGGTGTCGCTGGCGGCCAATGCCAGCGGCGCCTCCGCCTCATCGTGCAGCGGTGTTTCCAGCGCCTCCCAGACCTGCGCGGCCAGCTTGCGCGGTGCTTTCGGGAAACCGTCCATCACCTTCGCCAGCGCGGCGGCATCGGCCGGTGGCGTACGCGCCAGCACCGCGGCCAGTTCGTTGTCCAGGATCCAGCTGCGCGGCTTGTCGCTGGCGCGCGCCTGCACATCACGCCAGCGCAGCAGGCGCAGCAGCCGGTGCTGGGCGTCGGCGTCCATGAACTGTGCCGAGCGCATGGCCACGTGCGGCCAGCGTTCCTCGTCGTGCTCGACACTGGCCAGCAGGCGTTCGGCATCGTCCTGCAGCCACTGGCGGCGGCCGAGTTCGCCCAGCTTCGCATCGACCGCATCGTGGATGGCGAACAGGTATTCCACGTCGTCGGCGGCATACTCCAGCTGCGCGTCCGACAGCGGGCGTCGCATCCAGTCCGAGCGGGTCTCGCCCTTGGCCAGGGTCACTCCGGTGATTGCGGTAACCAGCTTCTGGTAGCCCAGGCCGCCGCCGATGCCGGCCAGCGACGCCGCGATCTGGGTATCGAACAGGGGGCGCGGCAACACGCCGCAGGCCACCTTGAAGGTGACCAGGTCCTCGCTGGCGCTGTGCATGATCTTCAGGATCGAGGTGTCGGCGAGCCACGTCGCCAGCGCCGCGTTCATGCCGGGGATCAGCGGGTCGATCAGCAGGATCTCATCGCCGACCGCCATCTGCACCAGTGCCAGCTGCGGCCAGTAGGTGCGTTCGCGGATGAATTCGGTGTCCAGCCCGATCCGGGTGGGGCGCTGGCGGTAGCGCTCGTCCAGTTCCGCCGGGGTTTTGATCCAATAGGCCACGTAGGGGTTCCGTCTACTGCAGGTTTGCTCAGGTGAGGGAGAATAGCCTACCGTCGAACCTGGCTCGTTGAAGGAACCCGAATTGCGCATTCCCGGACCCGCCCCGTTGCTGCTGGCCGCGCTGCTGCTGGCGACCGCAGCGTGCTCGCCCGAGGCGCCTTCAACGCCCGCGGCGACCCCGCGCACGGCCGATCCGGGCCCGCGGGCGGCGCCGGACAAGGCGGCCAAGGCAGCCAAGGCGGCCGACCTGGCGCCGGCGCAGGTCACCATTGGCGGGGAGGACGCGGCGGAGACCGCACAACGCTGGCAGCCGCCAGCGGTGGTCATTGCCGACGACGGCGTGGCGCAGGCGCGGCGGGATGCCGCCAAGGCACTGGCGGAAGACCGCTTGTATGCCACCGCCGCCGATGCCATTCCCCTCTGGCTGGCGCTGCTCGAGCGTGATCCCAAGGACCGCCAGGCGACTGCCGGCCTGGCGCGCGCCCGCCAGCGCCTGCTCAACCAGGCCACCGCATTGCTGGCGCGTCCGCTGCGGCAGCGCGAAGCGCTGGCCCAGGCCGGGGACATCGCGCTGGTGTTGCTGGCCCTGGCTCCGGACGATCCGCAGGTGCGGCAACTGCAGTCGCAGGTGGAGCTGGCGCAACGGGTGGTGGCGTACAACCGCGCCGGTGAGGACGACCTGCGCGCCGACCGCATCGGCGAAGACGGCGACGGCGCCATCGCCAACTTCCGCGACGCGCTGGCCCTGCAGCCGGACAACGCGCGTGCGCGGCAGGGCCTGGCGGCCGCCGAAAGCGCGCTGATCCGGCGTGCCGAAGCCGCCGCACGCGCCGCCGATTTCACCGCCGCCGGCACCTGGCTGGCCGAAGCGGCCAAGGTGCGCGATTCGGCGCCGACCATCAACGATGCGTTCGAGCGGATCGAAGCCATCCGTGCGCAGACGCTGGTGCGGCTGCGCGACCAGGGCCTGCGCGACCTGGCCACGCCGCAGGGCCTCAAGCCGGCGCGGCAGAAACTGGAAGACGCCCTGCGCATCGCGCTGCCCGGCGACCCGGTGGTGGCCGAACTGCGCGAGCGCATCGAACTGGCCACCCACTACGGCAGCTTCCGCCCCCGCCAGGTGTTCAGTGACGCCCTGCGCGATGGCGGGCGCGGGCCGCAGATGATCGTGGTACCGCACGGTGGCTTCCAGATGGGCGCCGGCGCCAGCGAGCCCGGTGCCAGCGATGCGGAGAAGCCGGCCCATTACGTCCGGTTCGAGCGTGGCTTCGCAATGGCGATCACCGAAGTCACCGTGGCCGATTACCGCCGCTACGTGCAGGCCAGCAATGCGCGCCCGCGCGCCACCCGGCGCGGCCATTCCATCATCTACGACGAGCGCAGCGGCAACTTCACCCGCAGCAGCGGCGTGGACTGGCGCTCGGGCTATGACGGTACCCCGGCGATGGCCAACTCGCCGGTGATGCATGTCAGCGTGCGCGACGCCGAGCATTACGCGATGTGGCTGTCCGAGCAGACCGGGCGCTCGTACCGGCTGCCCAGCGAGGCGGAGTTCGAATACGCCCTGCGCGCCGGTACCAGTGGCCGCTACCCGTGGGGCAACGCCGGCACGCCGCCGCCGTTGTCGGGCAACTTCACCGGCGGTGAAGACGTCTCGCCGTCCGGACGGCGCTGGTTCAACGCCTTCGTCGGTTACGGCGACGGCTGGTGGGGGCCGGCCCCGGTGGCCAGCTTCCAGCCCAATGCCTGGGGCCTGCATGACATGGCCGGCAATCTCAGCGAGTGGGTGGCCGACTGCTGGCACGCCAGCTACCGGCGCGCCCCGGCCGACGGGCTGGCCTGGTTCAACCCGGGCTGCCGGCAGCGGGTGATCCGCGGCGGCAACTGGGCCAACGCACCGGAGCAGACCCGTGCCGCCTGGCGGCAATCACAGGATTCGGACACGACCAGCGCCAGGATCGGGTTCCGCCTGGTCCGGGGTATCTGACCCCCGGGATCTGGCGGTAGGATTTTCCACCCTTTTCAGGAAGCACCAGCATGCGCAGCGATCCGTTTGGTGGTCAGCAGCAGCAACGGGCGCGGCGCCCGGGTCTGTTCGGCAACATCCGCTGGTGGGTACTGCTGGCCTTCGCTGGCTACGCCGCGTACTACTGGTTCTCCAACCGCAGCGTGGACCCCTACACCGGGGAAAGCGTACTGATCGACAGTTCGCTGGATGCCGACCAGGAAATGGCGATGGGGCTGCAGGCCTACCAGGAGATCCTGCAACAGGAGCGCCCGCTGGATCCCAATGCCCAGGTCTCGCGCGATGTGCGTGCGATTGCCGAACGGCTGATCCGCAAGGTCGATGTAGTAGAAACCTCGTTGGCGCAGGAGCACGGGATGACGCCGGCGCACTTCTCGCGCGACTTCCAGTGGGAAGTCAACGTGATCCAGTCCGACCAGGCCAATGCCTTCTGCCTGCCGGGCGGCAAGATGGCGGTGTACACCGGGCTCATCCCGGTCGCGCAGACCCAGGACGCCATGGCGGTGGTGATGGGGCATGAAATCGCCCACGCGCTGCTGCGCCATGGCGCGCAGCGCATGGCCCAGCAGAAGCTTACCCAGATCGGGCAGATGGCCGGTGCCGCCAGTGGCATGGACCCGCAGCAGCAACAGATGGTGATGTCGGCGATGGGCTATGGCTACCTGCTGCCCTACGCGCGCAGCCACGAAACCCAGGCCGACGAGGTCGGGCTGATGCTGGCCGCTGCCGCCTGTTTCGATCCGCGCGAGGCGGTGCCGCTGTGGGAGCGCATGGGCCAGGCCAGCGGCGGGCAGTCGCCGCCGGAGTTTTCCTCCACGCACCCGAACCCGGGCACGCGCATCCAGAACCTGCAGGCGCTGATGCCCAAGGCCATGGAGTACCGGCAGAAATTCTGCGAGACGGCGGGGGGCTGACGAAAACACCGCGTGGCGCTACGTCACCTTGACGTTGATCTTTCCGTCCTGGACCTGCGCCGTAAGCGCGTCACCGGGCGCGACATCCAGCGGTGAACGCACCAGGCGGCCGTCGTCGTCGCGGGTCAGGATGGCGTAGCCGCGCGCGACCGTGGCCAGCGGGCTGACTGCTTCCATCGAGCGCGCCACCCCGCGCAGGCGCAGCGTGTCGCGCTGCAGCTGCCGCGCCATGGCCGCTTCAATGCGCGGCAGCGTGCGCTGCAGGCGCTGCGCCCCTGCATCCAGCTGTCGCTGCGGGTGCCCATTGCGCAGCACCGCCGCCGCGTGGCGCAGTCGCGCCAGGCGGCGTTCGTGCTGCTGCTGCCAGGTCGCGGCCAGCCGCCGCCCCAGGTCCTGCTGGCGGCGCTGCAGCAGCTGCAGGCGATTCTGCGGGCTCTGTGCATTGAGTCGCAGCAGGGCACGGTCGGCACGCTGCATGGCCTGGCCCAGCCCATGCCGCTGCAGCTGGACCAGACGCGCCGCGAAGCGGCGCAGGCGCAGCTGCAGGTCACGCTGGTCGGGCACCAGCAGCTCGGCGGCCACCGACGGCGTCGGCGCGCGCAGGTCGGCGGCGAAGTCGGCCAGGCTGAAGTCGGTTTCGTGGCCCACCGCCGACACCACCGGCGTCTGGCTGGCCGCAATCGCACGGGCCAGCTGTTCGTCGTTGAACGCCCACAGATCTTCCATCGATCCACCGCCGCGGGTCAGCAGGATCACGTCGTAGCGGCCGCTGGCATCGGCACTGCGCAGCAGGGTGGTGATCTGCGCGGCGGCACTGTCGCCCTGCACCAGGCTCGGCAGCAGGTCCACCTCCAGCAGCGGGAAGCGGCGCTGCAGCACGCTCAGCACGTCGCGCACGGCGGCGCCGGTGGGCGAGGTGATCACCGCCAGCCGACGCACGTGGGCGGGCAGGGCGCGCTTGCGTTCGGCGGCGAACAGGCCTTCGGCCTCAAGCCGCGCCTTGAGCTGTTCGTAGGCCCGGCGCAGCGCACCTTCGCCGGCTTCCTCCATGTGATCGAGCACCATCTGGTATTCGCCACGCGCGTCGTACAGCGTCAGCCGTCCCCGCACCAGCACGCGCATGCCCTCGCGCGGCACGAACTTCAGCCACTGGCTCTTGGGCTTGAACAGCGCAGCGCGGATCTGTGCGCGCGCATCCTTCAGGGTGAAGTACATGTGGCCGGAGGCCGGGCGGGTCACGCTGCCGAGTTCGGCTTCCACCCACACCGATGGGAACGTGCCTTCCAGCAGGTCGCGGGCCAGCACGTTGAGCTGGCTGGGCGTGAGGATCTGCGCGCTACGGTCCATGGCGGGTCAAACGGTACGAACGGGCGCTCATGGTCGCACGCCCTGGCGCGCGGCGTGCTGCTGCAGCGCCCACTGCACGTGTTCGCGGACCAGCGCGGAGGGGTGGTCGGCGCGGGACTGCAGTGCGGCCAGCGTGCCGGCGTGGCCGGGCGCATTGCCCAGCGCCACGGCGATGTTGCGCAGCCAGCGCTCGTGTCCGCTGCGGCGGATCGGGCTGCCTTCGGTGCGGCGCAGGAACTCGTCTTCCTCCCAGGCGAACAGATCGGCCAGGCTGGCGCTGTCCAGACCGTTGCGCGCGCGGAAGTCCGGCTCGTCGGTGCGGCGTGCGAATTTGTTCCAGGGACATACGAGCTGGCAGTCGTCGCAGCCGTAGATGCGGTTGCCCATGAGCGGTCGCATGTCCTCGGGTATCGCGCCGTCGTGCTCGATGGTCAGGTAGGAAATGCAGCGGCGCGCGTCCAGCCGCTGCGGGCCGATGATGGCCTGGGTCGGGCATACATCGATGCAGCGCGTGCAGGTGCCGCAGTGCGCGGTGGCCGGGGTGTCCACCGGCAGCGGCAGGTCGATGTAGATCTCGCCCAGGAAGAACCACGAGCCGCCCTGGCGATCGATCAGGCAGGTGTGCTTGCCGATCCAGCCCAGCCCGGCGTTGCGGGCCAGTGCGCGCTCCAGCACTGGCGCCGAATCGACGAACACCCGATACCCGAAGGCGCCGATCTCGGCGGCCAGCGCGTCGGCGAACTTCTGCAGCCGGTTGCGCATCAGCTTGTGGTAGTCGCGGCCCAGCGCGTAGCGCGCCACATAGGCACGGTCGCCGTCGTGCAGGGTGTCCCAGGCCTGGCGGTCGTCCTTGTGCCCGTAATCCATGCCGACCGAAATCACCCGCACGGTGCCGGGCAGCAGTTCGGCCGGGCGTGCGCGCAGGCTGCCATGGCGCGCCATCCAGTCCATGGTGCCGTACAGGCCCTTGCCCAGCCAGTCGGCCAGGTGCGCTTCGTCCTCGTCCAGCGCGATGCCGGCGATGCCGCAGCGCTGGAAGCCGTGTTCGCGCGCGAGCGCGCGCACGCGCTCGGCGGCACGGGCCAGGTGGACAGGAGCGGGCAGGGGAACCGCGGACATGGCGACAAGTATAGAATCCCGGCATGCCCGAGCTTGCTGAATCGTTTGACCTGTGGGCGGCCGAGCGCCTGCCGCCGCTGCTGCCGCCACGCCCCGTGGACAGCCACAAGGGCAGGAACGGCCATGTGCTGTGCGTGGGTGGCAATGCCGGCAGCGGCGGCGCAGTGATGCTGGCAGCCGAATCGGCGCTGCGGGCCGGTGCCGGCCTGGTCAGCGTGGCGACCCGGCCGCAGCACGTCGCGCCGCTGCTGGCGCGGCTGCCCGAGGCGATGGCGCACGCGGTGCAGGACAGCGATGAATTGCAGGCGCTGCTGCCGCGCGCCACGGTCATCGCGATCGGCCCGGGGCTGGGCCAGGACGACTGGGCGCATGAGCTGTGGCGCCAGGTGCTGGCCAGTGGCACCCCGCTGGTGATCGACGCCGACGCACTGAACCTGCTGGCTGCCCAGCCACGGCCGCTGCACGATGCCATCCTCACCCCGCACCCGGGCGAGGCCGCGCGCCTGCTGGGCACCGATGCGGCGGCGGTACAGGCCGACCGCTTCGGCGCCGCCGCTGCGTTGGCCGCACGGCACCACGCAGTGGTGGTGCTGAAGGGCGCCGGTACCGTGGTCGCTGCGCCGCATGCGCGTCCGCGTGTCATCGCCGCCGGCAACCCCGGCATGGCCGTGGGGGGCATGGGCGACCTGCTTCCCGGCATCATTGCAGCGCTGCGCGCGCAGGGCCTGTCGGCGTTCGACGCGGCCAGCGCCGGCGCGCTGCTGCACGCCCTGGCGGGCGACGACGCGGCCCGTGAGGGCCAGCGCGGCCTGCTCCCCACCGACCTGCTGGTGCCGCTGCGCCGGCGGGTGAACCCGGAACCGTGATACCGATGATCGACTTCTTCCTGGCAGAACCGCAGGACACCGACCTGCTGGGCCACTGGCTGGCCGCCACCCGACCGCCGCATGCAGTGGTGCAGCTGCAGGGCGACCTGGGCGCGGGCAAATCCACCCTGGCACGGGCACTGCTGCGCGCGCTGGGGGTGGAAGGCGGGATCCGCAGCCCCACCTACACCCTGATCGAGCGCTACCCGTTGGCCGATGGCAAGGAGGCCTGGCACCTGGATCTGTACCGGATCGGCCAGGCCGAGGAGCTGGATTTCCTTGGCCTGGACGAGGACAGCGCGTCGCTGTGGCTGGTCGAGTGGCCCGAACGCGGGGCCGGTGCATTGCCGCCCACCGATCTGATCGTGGCGCTGGCGATCGAAGGGCAGGGCCGGCATGCCCGGCTGACCGCCTCCAGCCCGGCAGGGCAGGAATGGCTGCAGCGGCTCCCGCAAGGGGGCGACTTGCAGGCCCTTTCTGTGGGGTGACAGGAGGAACCACCCCCAGGTTACGGATTATTAAGGGAAAAGGTGTTGCTTTTCATTCAGCGCAGTGATTGAATCCGTACCCATGCCAATGGGGAAACCACTCACCGCCATCTGCGCCGCCGTCGGACTGTGTCTGGCGAGCGCGCTGTCATGGGCGGGCGAAATCCGCCAGGTGGGGCTGGAGACGGGTTCCACCGGTACCCGCGCCGAGATCGCACTGACCGGCAGCGGCGGGTACAAGACCCTGAGCCTGTCGGGCCCGAACCGCCTGGTGGTCGACTTCCCGGACTCCAGCGCGGTGCGCACCCTCAAGATGCCGGCGCCTGCGGGCGTGGTCACGGCGGTACGCACGGGGCAGCCGGTGCCCGGGACGTTCCGGGTCGTGTTCGACCTCGCCGAATCGGTCGCGCCGTTCAAGCCACAGCTGCTGAAGCAGGGCGAGGATTCGCGCCTGGTGATCGAATGGCCGGGTGACGCCCCCGCCAGTGTGAAGGCGCCTGTTGCCAGCGCGCCGGCAACGGCGGCGCCTGCGACCGGCACCGCGCCGGTGCCCGCGGCCGTGGCGAGCCAGCCAGCGCCCGTGCCTGCCGCAACAATCCGCACGCTCCCGCCGACCCCGGCCGAAGCCGCGCAGGCGCGCAATGACGCGGCGCGCGCTGCGGCGCTGTTGACCGCCACGGTCCGCCAGCAGGCGAGTGCCAGTGCGGCGGCGGCAGCGCCGACGCCGAGTGCCCCGTCCGCGGCAACCACCGCCAACGTCGCGGCAGCCGGAACCGCCAATGCGGCCAGCAACGCAGCCTCGCCGGCGGCCATCCTTGCGGGCCAGCCCACGGCGGCGGTCGTTCCTGCGCCGGTGCAGGCCACGGTGGTGCCGCCGCGCCCGGTCATGCCCAGCGATGCGTCGCGGGTCAAGATGCAGTCGGGCATGCGCCCGCTGGTGGTGGCGATCGATCCGGGCCATGGCGGCCAGGATCCGGGTGCAGTGGGGCCAAGCGGCAAGCGCGAGAAGGACATCACCCTGGCAGTGGCACGCGAGCTCGCCCGCCAGGTCAATGCGACGCCGGGCCTGAAGGCTTACCTGACCCGCGACACCGACGTGTTCATCCCGCTGCCGATGCGCGCGCAGAAAGCGCGGTCGGCCAAGGCCGACATCTTCATTTCGATCCACGCGGACGCGGCGGAGAACCGCGCGGCCAAAGGCTCGTCGGTCTACGTGCTGTCGACCAAGGGCGCCTCGTCGCAGCGCGCGCGTTGGCTGGCCGACAAGGAAAACGCGGCCGACCTGGTCGGCGGCGTGCGCCTGCAGCAGACCGAGGGCACGCTGGCCAACGTGCTGCTGGACCTGGCCCAGAGCGGGTACATGAAGGCCTCCGAAGATGCGGCCGGGCACGTGCTGGGCGGCCTGAAGCGCATCGGCAAGAATCACAAGCCGAACATCGAGCGCGCGAACTTCGCGGTGCTGCGCACCTCGGACATGCCGGCGATGCTGGTGGAAACCGCCTTCATCTCCAACCCGGACGAAGAGCGCCGCCTGATGGACCCGGCCTACCAGCGCCAGATCGCCGGTGCGGTACTTGACGGCGTGCATACCTTCTTCAGCCGCCAACCTCCGCCCGGCACGCTCTACGCGGCCAAAGCACAGGCGGAAATAGATGCCGCCAGCACGGTCGCCGGGGGCAGCAAATAAAAACCCGCTTCGGCGGGTTTCATGTTCGTGGCGTCTGCCCGGACCCAACGTGCCCACTGGGGGCCCATTGATATCGGAATCCATCCCCACGATCCGGATATCATTCCCGCATGACCATCCGCCAACTTCCCGACATCCTCATCAACCAGATCGCCGCGGGCGAAGTCGTGGAACGCCCGGCATCGGTGGTCAAGGAACTGGTGGAAAACGCGCTGGATGCCGGTGCTACCCGCGTGGATATCGACCTGGAAGAGGGCGGCGTACGCCTGATCCGGATCCGCGATGACGGCGGTGGCATCGCCCCCGAAGAACTGCCGTTGGCGGTGTCACGCCATGCGACCAGCAAGATCGCCAGCCTGGATGACCTCGAGGCAGTCGCCACCCTGGGCTTCCGTGGCGAAGCGCTGCCGTCGATCGCCTCGGTGAGCCGCTTTACCCTGGCCTCGCGCCGACGCAGCGACGAGCACGGCTCGGCCCTGCAGATCGAAGGCGGCAAGCTGGGTGAAGTGACGCCGCGCGCGCATGCACCGGGCACCACCGTGGAGGTGCGCGAGCTGTTCTACAACGTGCCGGCGCGGCGGAAGTTCCTGCGCGCCGAGCGCACCGAGCTGGGCCATATCGAAGAATGGCTGCGCTCGCTTGCCTTGGCGCGCCCGGACGTGGAGCTGCGCGTGTCGCACAACGGCAAGCCGTCGCGGCGCTACAAGCCGGGCGACCTGTACTCCGATGCGCGGCTGGGCGAGACGCTGGGCGAGGACTTCGCCCACCAGGCCATGCGCGTGGACCACAGCGGTGCCGGCCTGCGCCTGCATGGCTGGATCGCGCAACCGCATTACTCGCGCGCCAGCACCGACCAGCAGTACCTGTATGTCAATGGCCGCTCGGTGCGCGATCGCAGCGTGGCCCATGCGGTGAAGATGGCGTACGGCGACGTGCTGTTCCACGGCCGCCAGCCGGCGTACGTGCTGTTCCTGGAACTGGACCCGACCCGCGTGGATGTCAACGTGCACCCGGCCAAGCACGAGGTGCGTTTCCGCGATTCCCGCCTGATCCATGATTTCGTCTATCGCACGCTGAAGGAAGCGCTGGCCGAAACGCGCGCCGGCATGACCGCCGTCGGTGCGGGCAGCGAGGGCGTGGCCGAGACCGCTGCACCGGCCCATGCCGGCGCCGCAGCGGGTGCCGGCTACGCGCTGGCCGGCGGTGGCGGTGGCGGTGGCGGTGGCATGGGCCAGCCGGCCTGGCGCCCGCAGCAGTCGCCGCTGGGGCTGCGCGTGGCCGATGCGCCGTCGGCGTACGCCGCGCTGTATGCGCGCCCGGCGGGCGATGCGGCGCTGCCGGCCATGCCCAGCGAACAGGGCCTTCCCGTCACCGCAGCCGACAGCGGCGTGCCGCCGCTGGGGTATGCGGTGGCGCAGCTGCACGGCATCTACATCCTGGCCGAGAACGCCGAAGGCCTGATCGTGGTGGACATGCATGCCGCGCACGAGCGGATCGGCTACGAGCGGCTCAAGAACGCGCATGACGCCAGCGGCCTGCATGCGCAGCCGCTGCTGGTGCCGATCACGCTGGCCGTGGGCGAGCGCGATGCCGACACCGCCGAGCGTGAAGCCGACACCTTGATCGCGCTGGGCTTCGAGATCACCCGTTCCGGTCCCGGCTCGCTGCATGTGCGCAGCATTCCCGCGCTGCTGGCCAACGCCGAACCCGAAGGGCTGCTGCGCGACGTGCTGACCGACCTGCGCGAGCACGGCCAGAGCCGGCGCATCGCCAGCGCACGCGACGAACTGCTGTCGACCATGGCCTGCCACGGCGCCGTGCGCGCCAACCGGCGACTGACCCTGCCGGAAATGAACGCGCTGCTGCGCGACATGGAAATCACCGAACGGTCCGGCCAGTGCAATCACGGCCGGCCCACCTGGGCCCGTTTTTCACTGGCGGAGATCGACCGCTGGTTCCTGCGCGGACGTTGAAGGGGAGCACGATGCGTATCTGGGGATGGGGACTGGGCGCGGCGCTGCTGGCGCTGGGCCTGGCAGGCTGCGGCGACACTGAAACCGCGCCGGTACCGGCGCCGGTGGATCCGGCGTTCGCCGCCGAACAGCAGCAGTGGCGGCAGCAGCGGTATACCGAGCTGCAGGCGCCCGACGGCTGGACCAGCCTGGTCGGCCTGCACTGGCTGGAATACAAGGCCCACTACATCGGCAGCGGTCCGGGCAGCGGCATCCGCCTGGCCGTGGGTCCGGCAAAGCTGGGCATGGTGGCGCGTAATGGCGACCGGCTGACCTTCACGCCCGAGCGCGGCGCAGCGGTGAGCGTGGACGGCAAGCCAGTCACCGGGCCGATCCGCTTCCAGAGCGACCGCGATCCGGAGCCGACCCGGATTGCGTTCGATGACGGCAAGGGCCAGTTGAGCCTGATCCACCGTGGCGAGCGCTATGCGCTGCGGGTCAAGCACGCCGACGCCTATTCGCGGTCCGGCTTCACCGGCCTGACCTATTGGCCGGGCGGTCCGGACTGGCGCATCACGGCACGGTTCGTGCCGCACCCGGCCGGCAAGACCCTGCCGATCGTGGACATCACCGGGCTCACCACCGAGATGCCCAATGCCGGTGCGCTGGAATTCGAGCGTGACGGCAGGACGTGGCGCCTGGAAGCACTGGGGGAACCGGGCCGCGAGCTGTTCGTGATCTTCGGTGACCGCACCAGCGGCCACGGCAGCTACCCGGCCGGGCGCTACCTGGACCTGCCCGCACCCGATGCCAGCGGCACCGTGGTGGTCGATTTCAACCACGCCTACAACCCGCCGTGCGCGTTCACTCCGTTCGCCACGTGCCCGCTGACCCCGCCGGAAAACCGCCTGGATCTGAAGGTGGATGCCGGCGAGCAGGCCTACCACGCACCCCAGGGAGGGGTTTGATGATGACGATGTTGACGCGACTGGCCGCACCGCTGCTGCTGGCCACCGGGCTGCTGCTGGGCGGTGCCACGGCGCTGGCCGCGCCGGCGGCGGCGGCCAGGACCGGCGCGCCGGTGCCGCTGCTGTGGAAGGTGACCGGCCCGGGGGACAGCCGCGTGTACCTGCTCGGTTCGTTCCACCTGCTGCGCGCCGACGATTACCCGTTGGCGGCCGACGTGGACCAGGCGTTCGCGGCCTCGCGGCGGGTGGTGTTTGAACTCTCGCCGCAGGACATGCAGTCGCCGGACCTGACCCGCAAAATGCTGCAGGCGGCGATGCGCAGCGATGGCAGCGAACTCAAGCGTGACCTGGATGCGGCCACCTGGACCAGGCTGCAGGCCTACGCCAGCGCCAACAACCTGCCGCTGACCCAGCTGCAGGGCATGAAGCCGTGGTTTGTCGGCCTGACCATCACGCTGTCGCAGTTCGCCAAGATGGGGTTGGATCCGGCGCTTGGGTTGGACCGGCATTTCATGTCGCGTGCCGCCGACGCGGGCAAGCCGACCAGTGGCCTGGAAGATATCGACACGCAGGTGGCGGTGCTGTCAGGGATGTCGGCCCAGGAGCAGCAGCAGATGGTGGCCGAGGCGCTGGAACAGGCCGACCAGGCCGATGCCATGGGCCGCAAGCTGCACGACGCCTGGCGCCGTGGCGACGACAAGCTGCTGTGGACCTCGATGGCCGCGGACATGCGGGGCGAATATCCACAGCTGTACAAGCGCATCAATACCGACCGCAACGACGCCTGGGTGCCCAAGCTGGAGCAGCAGCTCAAGGCCGGGCAGGGCGGCACGCTGGTGGTGGTGGGCTCGCTGCACCTGTTGGGCGACGACGGCGTGGTCGAGAAGCTGCGCGCCAAGGGATACCAGGTGGAACGGGTCTGCACCGGGTGCGCCAAGCCCAAGCGCTGAGTGCCAGGCGGCTGAAACGAAAAAGGCGCGGCCGTGAGGCTGCGCCTTTTTTCGTGCGTCCCGGCGGTACCGGGACGTTGGATCAGCGGCGGGTCTTGCCGGTCGCAGGGGCCTCGGGCTTGCCGCTGCCGGTTCCCGTGCCGGTGCCGGTCGAGGTGCCCGGCGGGCGCGGGCCGAAGCCGCCGCCCATGTTGCGCTGGAAGTCCTGCCACAGTTCCAGGTTGCGTTCGGTGAGCTGGTTCATCATCGCCCACGGGGTCTGGCCAAGCAGGTTGCCCATCTGCTGGCGGAACTGCTGCTGCTGGTCCAGGAAGACCTGCATGCTGCGCTCCAGGTAATTGCCCATGAAGCCCTGCAGCGAATCGCCATAGAAACGGATCAGCTGGCTGAGCAGCTGGGTGGAAAGCATCGGCTCGCCGTCCTGTTCCTGGTCGGCGATGATCTGCAGCAACACTGAACGGGTCAGGTCGTCGCCGCTCTTGGCGTCACGGACTTCGAAGTCTTCACCGTCCAGGATCAGCTGGCGCACATCCTCGATGGTGATGTAGCTGGAAATTTCGGTGTCGTAGAGACGGCGGTTCGGGTACTTCTTGATGATGCGGTTCGCAGCCATGAAGCAGTCACTCGTCAGCGTAAGGGCGAATGATTGCGCAGCGCAGCACCGGTTGCAACCTCCTTTGGTCATTCATGGCACATCTTCATGCTGCGCAGCAATTTGTGCAGCAAAATGAGGTTCCGCAACCGGGGCTGCGCTGCGCAATCATTCGCCGCCCACGTTTTGCTGCGCAAAACGTGGGCCCCCGGGGCATGCTTCCTATTCCCCGCGCCTTCGGCGCGCCCCCTTTGACAAAAGGGGGCTCCTCCTGCGGTGGGCGGGCGGGTGAGGTGCAGCATTTTTGAGGGGTATACCGGTAGCGACCGTTGGTCGGCCGTGGGAACCGTCACCAGCCCATGTGGTGGCCGCCGTTGATGTCGAGGTTGGAGCCGGTGATCCAGGCGGCTTCCTCGGCCACCAGGAAGGCGACGGCGTAGGCGATTTCTTCGGGCTTGCCGAGGCGGCCGGTGGGGATATCCGCAATGATCTTGGCGCGTACTTCGTCGGGCACGGCCATCACCATGTCGGTGGCGACATAGCCGGGCGAAATGGTATTGACGGTGATGCCGAAACCGGCATTCTCGCGCGCCAGCGAGATGGTGAAGCCGTGCATGCCGGCCTTGGCCGCGGCGTAGTTGGCCTGGCCGTACTGGCCCTTCAGGCCGTTGATGGAGCTGATCTGGATCACCCGGCCCCAGCCACGGCGGCGCATGCCTTCGATGACCGGGCGGGTGACGTTGAACACCGAGTTGAGATTGGTGTTGATCACGTCGTGCCACTGGTCGGCGCGCATGCGGTGGAAGGTGGTGTCGCGGGTGATACCGGCATTGTTGACCAGGATCTCGATCGGGCCGAGCGCGGCCTCCACGGCGTGCACCATCTGTTCGGCGGTGGCCGGGTCGGCGACATCGCCGGGGAAGATCGCCACGTCGCAGCCGCGCGCCAGCATCTTCTCGCGCCAGGCCAAGGCCTTGGCCTCGTCCCGGTAGTTGGTGGCAACCCGATGGCCCTGGTCGGCCAGACGTTGGCAGATGGCGGAACCGATACCGCCGGTACCGCCGGTGACCAGTGCGACGCGAGATGTCATGAGCAGCTACTCCGGAGCCAGCAGGGGGAACGCGATTCTGCAACATCGCGGCGGTAAATGGGGGCTCACCGGGCGTCGGCGGCCAGCCGGATGTCACCCGGTGGCAATTGCGCCGGGTCGAAGCCGGCGACGGCCCGTTCCAGCAGGTCGGCGACGCTGCCGCACGTCACCAGCCACGCCGGATCCTGGCCAAGCTGCGCCCAGGCCTGCTTCAGCGCGGGCACCGGTTGATCGGCATCGACCGGCCGTGCGGCGGCCGATTTGGACAGCTTGACCCCGTCCGGTTCCAGCAGCAGCGGCAGGTGCAGGTAGCGCGGGGTGGGCAGGCCGAGGGCCTGCTGCAGCAGGATCTGGCGCGCGGTGGAATCGAGCAGGTCGGCGCCGCGCACCACGTCGGTGATGGCCTGGTCGGCGTCGTCGACCACCACCGCCAGCTGATAGGCCCAGTACCCGTCGGCGCGGCGCAGCACGAAGTCGCCGACCTCCGCATGCACGTCCTGGCGGATCGCACCGCGCAGGCCATCCTGGAACCCCACCACGCTGCCCGGCGGCACGCGCAGGCGGATGGCCGCTTGGGCACGCTCGGTACGTGCCACGCAGTAATGATGAATACCGCCCCGGGCGGCCAGCTCGGCGCGGCTGCACTGGCAGGCGAAGGCCTTGTCCTCGGCCAGCAGGCGGTCCAGTGCGGCCTGGTAGAGGGCGTCGCGCTGGCTCTGGTGGACGATGGCCGCGTCGCTGGACAGGCCGAACGCGGCCAGCGCGCCCAGTTGCTGGTCGATGGCGCCGGGCACGGTGCGTGGCGGGTCGACGTCTTCAACCCGCACGAGCCAGCGCCCGCCGGCGTGTCGGGCCAGCAGCCAGCTGCCGAAGGCGGCGAGCAGGGACCCGGCGTGGAGCGGGCCGGTGGGCGAGGGGGCGAAGCGCCCGCGGTAGGCAGTCATGGACATGAACTATGAATCGTCGGTCAGGTTGCGACTTGAATTCAACATGAAGTCCCCGCAGATTTGCACCAACACCACCTGAAAAGCGTCCTTTTCCCATGTTCAGTCGTATTGCCCTGTTCCTCGCGACCAACTTCGCCGTGTTGATCCTGGCAGGCTTCGTAATGCGCCTGGCCGGGATCGATCCGGCAAGCATGAGCGGCCTGCTGGTGGTTGCGGCCATCTTCGGCTTCGGCGGGTCGCTGATCTCGTTGCTGCTGTCCAAGTGGATGGCCAAGCGCTCCACGGGCGCGGTGGTGATCACCGAGCCGCGCAATCCCACCGAGCGCTGGCTGCTGGCCACGGTCGAACGCCAGGCGCGCGAAGCCGGCATCGGCATGCCCGAAGTCGCGGTCTATGACGGCCCGGAAATCAACGCTTTCGCCACCGGTGCCAACCGCAACAATGCGCTGGTGGCGGTGTCCACCGGCCTGCTGCACAACATGAGCGAAGACGAGGCCGAAGCCGTACTGGGCCACGAAATCGCGCACGTCGCCAACGGTGACATGATCACCATGGCACTGCTGCAGGGCGTGCTCAACACGTTCGTCATCGTGCTGGCGCGCGTGGTCGGCGGCATCATCGACAGCGCGCTGTCGGGCAACCGCGAAGGCGGCGGCCGTGGCTTTGCCTACTTCATCATCGTGTTCGTGCTGGAAATGGTGTTCGGCCTGTTCGCCACCATGATCGCCATGTGGTTCTCGCGCCACCGCGAGTTCCGCGCCGACGCCGGCGGCGCCCACCTGGCCGGCCGCCAGAAGATGATCGCCGCGCTGGAGCGCCTGAAGCTCAACCACGGCCAGAGCACCCTGCCGACCCAGATCGCCGCGTTCGGCATCGCCGGCGCCACGGCAAAGAAGCTGTTCCTGAGCCACCCGCCGCTGGAAGAGCGCATTGCCGCGCTGAAGGCCGCGAGCAACACCGTGGCGTGATGCGGTCCTTGAAGTTTGCTGCGAACGCCCGGCTTTTGGTCGGGCGTTTTCTTTTGCGGCATTGGTAGGTACCGACCGTTGGTCGGTGCCCAATGCAAAAAGCCTTCGCCTGCTGGGCTTCCCGCGCTGGGAAGCACTAGCGTTTTCATTGTCTGCGCGCGGGGGCGCGGGGTGGGAGGGGGTAGCGGGGCACGCGTGTCCGGCCAGGGCCTACCCCTCCCTCGCCCCCACACGCAGGACCAAGGCAGCCAGCGCTCTACGCGCGGATCCCCAAACAAAAACGGCGCCCGAAGGCGCCGTTGCTTGAATCCCACATCAGGTCGATCAGAACTTTGAGTCGAACTCGGCGGCGTAGCCGGTGTTGACCAGGACCTTCTGCAGCACGTCGCTGTTCTTCACGTTGCCCGCCACGATCTGCTGGGTTTCCGGGCCGCGGCTGTCCATGCGGGCCGGGGTCGCGCCCTTGAAGTCGCAGACCCGGCCGCCGGCTTCGCGGACCAGCAGCACGCCGGCCGCGATGTCCCATGCCTTCACCCCGGCCTCGAAATAGGCGTCGGCGCGGCCGCAGGCCACGTACGCCAGGTCCAGTGCCGCCGAACCGGTGCGGCGCACGTCTTCGGCCTGCACCAGCAACGCGTCCACCGCCTTCAGCTGCGCACTGGTGCGGCTGCGCTCGCGCGGCGCGAAACCAGTGTGGATCATCGCCCCGGACAGGTCCTTGCGGTCGGTCACGCGGATGCGACGGTCATTCAGTACCGCCCCGGCGCCCCGGCTGGCGGTGAACAGCTCGTTGCGCAGCGGGTCGAAGATCACCGCATCGATCGGCTCGCCGTTTTCCACCAGCGCGATCGACACACAGTAGTGCGGGAAGCCGCGCAGGTAGTTGCTGGTGCCGTCCAGCGGGTCGATCACCCACATGTACCGGTTGACGGCCTGCACGCCGCCTTCCTCGGCCATGATCCCGTAGTCCGGGTAGGCGCGCTTGAGTTCCTTGATGATCACCTTTTCCGCGTCCGCATCGACTTCACTGGCGTAGTCCATGCGCCCCTTCTGCACCACGTTGAGCGCCTCCAGCTTGTTGATGTTGCGCAACAGGACGTTGCCGGCGAGGCGGGCGGCCTTGACCATGACGGTGACGGCGGGTTTCTGCATGGCGAAAAGCTCCCGTAAAGGCAGAGATGGGGTACTGGCGGGGGAAAAGAGCGGTCCCGGCGCAAAGGCCGGCCGCACAGTTTACCATTTGTGACTGTCCTGCTCGCGTTTGGCCTGTTCATGTCCGCACATTCCGCTCCGTCCCGCATCCGTTTCGTCCTGGTGGGCACCCAGCACCCCGGCAACATGGGCGCCGCCGCCCGTGCCATGAAGACCATGGGCCTGGGCCGGCTGGTCCTGGTGGCGCCGGAAAAACCGCTGGATGAAGAGGCCTTCCGCCGCTCCGCCGGTGCCGAAGACGTACTCGGCGACGCCCCCGTGGTGGCCACCCTGGCCGACGCCGTCGCCGACTGCCGGCTCGTGCTCGGCTGCACCGCCCGGGCCCGCCGCGTCCAGCTCGAAGAGCTCCTTCCCGCCGTGGCCGCCCAGCGTGGCCTGGCCAAGGCCGCCGAGCCCGAGGGCGAAGTCGCCTTCGTGTTCGGCCGCGAGCGCACCGGCCTCACCAACGAGGAGCTGCAGCTGTGCCACCTCGCCGTGCACATTCCGTCCAACCCCGAGTTCAGCTCGCTGAACCTCGCGGCTGCGGTCCAGGTGCTTGCCTACGAACTGCGCATGGCCGTGCTGGGCGGGGTCGACGCCGCCGCCCCGGCCGACCCTGAACACCGCGAACAGCCTGCCAGCCATGCCCAGGTCGAAGGCCTGTTCGGCCAGCTTGGCCAGACCCTGGACGATATCGACTTCCACAAGGGCCGCGCGCCCGACTCGGCCATGCGCAAGCTGCGCCGCCTGTTCCTGCGCACCGAGCTGAGCGAACAGGAAGTGCGCCTGCTGCGCGGCATCCTCGCCGACGCCCAGCGGATGGCGCGATTGGCCAACGCCCAGCCCGAATGAGCTGACGCACGTCTCACTTTTTCGGGTAGGCTGTTGCCATTCCTTGGGGGGAGCGAATGGGATTGCCGCGACTGCGATGGCTGTTGCAGGGAGCGCTGCTGTGTCTGGGCATCATGGCGATGGCTGGAACCGCGGTTGCCGGCCCTGACACCAGCGGCCAGGGTCACGTCCTCGTGCTGGGCCGGATCAGCGATAACCCCAAGTCACACTATGCGCAACTGCAGCCCCTGCTCGACTACGTCGTCCCGCGCATGCGCGACGTCGGCATCACCGAAGGGCGCATCCTGATGGCCCCCGACGCGCAGCGGATGGCCAGTTACCTGCGCCGTGGCCGGGTCGACTGGGTCACCGAAACCGCCGGCACCGCCGTGGCGCTGGGCCTGCGCAGCGGCGCCCAGCCCCTGCTGCTGACCGAGCGCAGCGGCGTGCGCGAGTACCACACCGTGTTCTTCGTCCGCCGCGACAGCCCGATCACCTCGCTGGCCGATCTCAAGGGCCACACCCTGGCCCTGCAGAACGTGGCGTCCACCAGCGCCTACCTGGTGCCGGTGATGACCCTGTTGCAGAACGGGCTGACCCCGGAGATCCTGTTGTCGGCGCGCGACGCGGCCGCGCCGGACACCGTGGGCTACGTGTTCGCGCGGTCGGAGGCGAACATCGCCACCTTCGTGCACAAGGGCGTGGTCGATGCCGGCGCGGTGAGCAGCGTCGACTGGGTCGACGAGCACCGCATCCCGGCCACGTTCCGGCGGGATTTCCGCCCGATCTTCCGCACCGAACCGTACCCGCGTGCGGTGGAAATGGTGCGGTCCGGGCTGGATCCGCGGGTGCGCGACCGTTTGCAGCAGGTGTTGCTGGATGCCGCCTCGGATCCGCAGGCGCAGGACGCGCTGGAAACATTTTTTGGTACGTCCGGGTTCCATCGGGTCGATGCGCAGATGCAGCACCGTTTGGATGAATTGAAACAGGGTCTTACACGCGTGCGGATGGAAGTGGAATGAGGCCGTTGGGTTCCGGAATGCAGTCCCGTTTCGTGTTGGCGATGGGCGGGGCGATGGTGGTGGTGGTGGCGATCGTGGCCGTGGTGCTGGGGCGCCAGGCGGCGATGCAGGATGAGGTCAAGAACCTCAGCGGCAGCGTCATCCATGAACTGTTCGACCGCAGCGTGCGCAGCCGCGGCGAGGCCTTGGCGCGTGAGCTGTCCGACGCGCTGGCCAACCCGTTGTATTACAACGACCTGGCCCAGGTCGGTGCGCTGGTGCGCAACACCTCGCGGCAGCAGGTGGTGCGCTACGTGCTGGTGTTCGACGAAGACGGCAAGCTGATCCACGACGGCAGTTCCGAGGTGATCGACTTCGGCAAGCCCATGCAGGACCCGCTCGCAGCCGGCGCGGTGGCCGCGCGCAAGCTGGTGGTGCAGCAATCGCCCAAGGTGCTCGACAACGCCATGCCGATCATGGTCGGCAACCAGCGCATCGGCGGTGTTCGCGTCGGCATGGCCCTGGACGATGTGCAGGCCATGGAACAGCGGGCCAACACCACCCTGGGGGAGCGCCTGCAGCAGGTCGGCAAGCGCCACCTGGGCTGGCTGCTGCTGATGCTGGGCCTGCTGCTGGCGATCGGCGTGGTGGTCATCATCTACGTGCAGCGCACCCTGGTCGCCCCGATCCGCGGCCTGGCCGCGGCCGCACGCCAGATCGAAGCCGGCGATTACCGCCCGCAGCTCAGCCACAACAGCCGCCAGGACGAAGTGGGTGAACTGGTCCGCGCCTTCGGCCGGATGAGCGAAGCCATTGCCCGCCACGACCGCGAAGTGCGGCACATGGCGTACACCGACGCCTTGACCGGCCTGACCAACCGCCTGGCGTTCCGCGAGGCGCTGGACCACCGGCTGATGGCCGCGCGCGCGTCCGGGCACCGGCTGGGCCTGCTGTTTGCCGACATGGACGACTTCAAGCGCGTCAATGACACCCTTGGCCATGAAGCCGGCGACGAAGCCTTGCTGCAGTTCGCCCAGCGCATCCGTGCCGCCGTGGCCCAGGCCGGTGGCGACGAAGCGCTGCTGGCACGCTTTGGCGGCGACGAGTTCGTGATCCTGATCGGCGACGGCGACGTCGCCGCCGCTGCCCGCCAGCTGGCCGAGCTGCTGGTGCGCGAACTGGGGAAACCGCTCGTGGTGCAGGGCAGGGAGCTGTTCCTGGGCACCTCCATCGGCGTCACCCTGTTCCCCGACGATGCGGCCGACGCAACCACGCTGCTGAAGAATGGCGACATCGCCATGTACCAGGCCAAGGTTGCCGGCAAGAACTGTTACCGCTACTACAGCCGCGCCATGGACCATGCGGTGGAGCGGCGCGTGCACATGGAACAGGAACTGCGTGGCGCCTGGGAACGGGGCGAGCTGCGCCTGGTCTACCAGCCGATCTTCCGCACCCGCGACCGGCGCATGGTGGGGGTGGAGGTGCTGCTGCGCTGGCAGCACCCGACCCTGGGCACGATTCCGCCGTCGGTGTTCATCGAAGTGGCCGAGCAGAGTGGCCTGATCGAAGTGATCGGACCCAAGGTGCTGCGCGCAGCGTGCATGGAAGCGGTGCAGTGGCCGCATTCGGTCGATGGCGAAGGCATGTTCGTGTCGGTCAACGTGTCCCCGCGCCAGCTGCGCGGCGGCGAACTGCCGAGCCTGGTGGCCGACTGCCTGCGCGATACCGGGTTGCCGGCTTCGCGCCTGCATCTGGAACTGACCGAGACCGCGGTGATCGGCGATGAAATGCTGGCCGCCGCACTGCTGGACAAGCTGCACCGCACCGGCGTGAAGGTGTGGCTGGACGACTTCGGCACCGGTTTCTCCGGCCTGAGCCACCTGCGCCAGGTGCCGGTGGACGGGGTCAAGATCGACAAGAGTTTCGTCGCCGACATGCAGCGCGACCCGGACGACCTGGCCCTGACCACGGCGATCATCGCCATGGCGCATGCGCTGGGCATCACCGTGGTGGCCGAGGGTATCGAGCAGGAAGTGCAGTTCGACCTGCTCAGCCAGCGCGGCTGCGACCTGGCGCAGGGGTATTGGCTGAGCGTGCCGATCAGCGCGACCGAGGTCGTGGAAATGATCGAATCCGGGCGGTGAGAACACGGCGCGGTGTAGGGCGCTTGCGCCCTACACCGGACGCTTGCTGGAATCCCCGGAAATCTCCCGCACCAGCTTCGGGACCAGGTACCCCGACAACCGCGCGGTAAGCTGCGCGTGCAGCGATTTGGCGGTGGCATCGTCCACCTCGAAATGCGCCACACCCTGTACCCGGTCGACCTGGTACAGGTAATACGGCAGCACCCCGGCGGCGAAGCTGCGTTCGCTCAGGTCCTGCAGCGCCTGCAGCGAGTCGTTCACCCCGCGCAGCAGCACCGCCTGGTTGAGCAGGGTGGCGCCGGCGCCGCGCAGGCGGGCCATGGCCGCGTCCACGGTCGCGTCGAATTCGTTGGCGTGGTTGGCGTGGATCACGAACGCCACCGGCCAGGGCAGGGTGGCGATCCACTGCACCAGTTCCTCATCCACACGCTCCGGCAGCACCACCGGCAGCCGGCTGTGGATGCGCAGACGGCGCAGGTGCGGAATCTGCTTCAGCGCCTGGGTCAGCTCCACCAGCTTGTGGGTCGCCAGCGACAGCGGGTCGCCGCCCGACAGGATGACTTCGTCGATGCCCGGGTCCTGGGCGATCGCGTCCACCGCCTCGCGCCAGCCTTCGCGGGCCGCGTTCTCGGTGCCGTAGTCGAAATGCCGGCGGAAGCAGTAGCGGCAGTTGATCGCGCAGCTGCCGGTGGTCACCAGCAGGGCACGGCCGTGGTACTTCTGGATCACCCCGGTGGCCTTGCGCGCCAGGCCGTCGCCGACCGCATCCAGGCTGAAGCCCGGCACATGCTGCAGTTCATCGGTGACCGGCAGTACCTGGCGCAGCAGCGGGTCGTCGCGGTCGCCGCGGCGCATGCGGGCGATGAAGCCCTGCGGCACCCGCAGCGCGAACTGGGCGGCGGCCTCACCCGACAGCGGCAGGGCACCGGGGTCCAGGCCCAGCTGGTCCAACAGCGTCCGCGGGTCGCGGACCGCCTCGCGCCACAGCTGCTGCCAGCGGACGGGGGTGGGCAGTGGCGTGGCGGAAAGCTGCATGGAATGGGGGCCTGCGGTTATCATATGGGTCAGAAAAAACGTGTCTCCCCGCCGTCGCCGGTGGGTTTCCCATTCTATCCGGCTCGCCGCGCCTGCGCGGCGTTTGCCCATTCAGGAGTTTCAGCATGGCCACTGTTGGCATGAACGACGTCAAGAACGGGATGAAGATCCTGGTCAACAATGAACCGGCGGTCATCACCGAGACCGAGTACGTCAAGCCGGGCAAGGGCCAGGCCTTCACCCGGATCAAGTACCGCTTCATCCGCACCGGTCGCGTGGTCGAAATGACCATGAAGGCCACCGATGACGTGGAAAAGGCCGACGTTGTCGACACCAACATGGACTACATGTACAGCGACGGCGAGTACTGGCACTTCATGGACCCGGAAACCTTCGAACAGGTCCAGGCCGACAAGGCCGGCATCGGCGATGCGAAGAACTGGCTGAAGGGTGAAGAGTCCTGCATCGTGACCCTGTTCAATGGCTCGCCGATCTTCGTGCAGCCGCCGAACTTCGTTGAACTGAAGATCGTCGAAACCGACCCGGGCGTCCGTGGCGACACCTCGGGCGGCGGCGGCAAGCCGGCCACCCTGGAAACCGGCGCCGTGGTCCGCGTGCCGCTGTTCGTCAACCAGGATGAAATCATCAAGGTCGACACCCGCTCGGGCGAATACTCGGCCCGCGCCGGCAAGTAATTCGACGACGTCGAATGACGGTAGAGCCGACGTAGAGCCGACGTAGAGCCGACTGTTAGTCGGCTGCTCTAAGCGGAGTCTGAACGCGCGTCGCGAACGGCAGCCGACTGACAGTCGGCTCTACCTTACCCGCACATCGCGGTGATCCCGCAGCGTCGGATCGCCGCCCCCCAAAGCGAGACCGCATGACCGACACCGCACGCATTCCCGAACCCTGTGACCTGCTGATCGAAGCCGGCTACGTGGTCCCGATCGAACCGCATGCGGTGGTGCTGGAAGACCATGCCGTGGCCGTGCGCGGCAGCGAGATCGTCGCGATCCTGCCGCGTGCCGAGGCGCGTACGCGGTTCGCGCCGAAACAGACCGTATCGCGCCCGGACGCGGCGCTGATGCCGGGCCTGGTCAACGCGCATACCCACAATCCGATGACCCTGCTGCGCGGCGTCGCCGACGACCTGCCGCTGATGGTGTGGCTGCAGCAGCACATCTGGCCGGTGGAAGCGGCGGTGATCGGGCCGGAGTTTGTGGCTGACGGCACCACCCTGGCTATCGCCGAAATGCTGCGCGGGGGAACCACCTGCGCCAACGAAAACTACTTCTTCGCCGACGTCCAGGCCGCCGTGTACAAGCAGCACGGGTTCCGCGCTCTGGTGGGCGCGGTAGTCATCGATTTCCCGACTGCCTGGGCCAGGAGCGACGATGAGTACTTCGCCAAGGCCGGCGAGCTGCACGACCAGTGGCGCAACGACCCGCTGATCGGCACCTCCTTCGCGCCGCACGCGCCGTACACCGTCAGCGACGCCAACTTCGAACGCGTGCGCATGCTGTCCGACCAGCTGGACATGCAGGTCCACCTGCATACGCATGAAACCGCGCAGGAAATCAGCGATTCGATCAAGCTGCATGGCCAGCGCCCGCTGGCGCGGCTGGACCGGCTGGGGCTGGTCAACGACCGCCTGATCGCGGTGCACATGACCCAGCTGACCGACGCGGAGATCCACCTGTGCGCCGAACGTGGCGTCAGCGTGGTGCATTGCCCCGAATCCAACCTCAAGCTGGCCTCCGGGTTCTGCCCGGCGTGCGCGCTGCAGCGTGCCGGGGTCAACCTGGCGATCGGCACCGACGGCTGCGCCAGCAACAACGACCTGGACATGTTCAGCGAGAACCGCACCGCGGCCATCCTGGCCAAGGCCGTGGCCAATGACGCCACCGCGCTGGACGCGGCCACCACCCTGCGTGCGGCCACCCTGGGCGGCGCACGCGCGCTGGGCTTCGGCGACCGCATCGGCTCGATCGAAGTGGGCAAGCAGGCCGACCTGGTCTGCGTGGACCTGTCGGCGCTGGAAACCCAGCCGCTGCACCACGTGCTTTCGCAGCTGGTGTATGCCGCCGGCCGTCACCAGGTCAGCGATGTCTGGATTGCCGGGCAGCCCAAGCTGGTCCAGCGCGAGCTGGTCGGCATGGACACTGCCGCCATCGTGGCCAACGCCCGCCAGTGGCGCGAGCGTATCCGCCACGTCCGCTAACCAAGGACTTCCCATGAACGCCCCCCACGCTTCCACCAATTTCGATCAGGCCGAACTGGACAAGTTCGCCGCGCTCGCCAACCGCTGGTGGGACGCCGACGGCCCGCAGAAGCCGCTGCATGCGCTGAACCCGGTGCGCCTGAAGTACGTTGCGGACCGGGTCACGCTGCGCGGTGCGCGCGTGCTCGACATCGGCTGCGGCGGCGGCCTGCTCAGCGAAGCGCTGGCCCAGGCCGGCGCGGACGTGACCGCCATCGACCTGGCCCCGGAGCTGGTCAAGGTCGCCCGCCTGCACGGGCTGGAGTCGGGCGTGAGCGTGGATTACCGCGTGCAGGCCGCCGAAGACCTGGCCGCCGAGCAGCCGGGCAGCTTCGATGTGGTCACCTGCATGGAAATGCTCGAGCACGTCCCGGACCCGGGCGCGATCATCGCCGCCTGCCACCGGCTGCTCAAGCCGGGCGGCCAGCTGTTCCTGTCCACCATCAACCGCACCCCGGCTGCGTTCGCGGTGGCCATCGTCGGCGCCGAGTACATCGCCCGGTTGCTGCCGAAGGGTACGCACCACTACCAGGAATTCATCAAGCCGGCCGAACTGGGCAAATGGCTGCGGGCGTCCGACTTCAACCTGCGCGATGTCAGCGGCATGGCCTATGAGCCGTGGCGCAACCGCGCGCGGTTGAGCTCGCGCACCGACATCAACTACCTGGCCCATGCGGTCAAGCCCGACGCCGACGGCCGTGGCTGAGGCCGGTTTCCCCAAGGCGGTGCTGTTCGACCTGGATGGCACCTTGCTGGACAGTGCACCGGACATGCTGGCCACCGCCAATGCGATGCTGGACGCACGCGGGCGCCCGGCGATAACGCTGGAGGCACTGCGCCCGGTGGTGTCGAAAGGCTCGCGTGCGATGGTGTCGGTGGCCTTCCCGGAGCTTGGGCAGGACGCGCGCGATGCGCTCGTGCCCGAATTCCTGGCGCGCTATGAAGCGCTGATCGGTCAGCATGCGGTGCTGTTCGACGGCGTGGCCGGCATGCTCGAGGCCCTCGAAGGGGCGGCGTGTGCCTGGGGCATCGTCACCAACAAGCCGGAGTACCTGGCGCGCCTGGTCCTGCCGCAGCTGGGCTGGGAAACGCGCTGCGCGGTGCTGATCGGCGGCGACACCCTGGCCCAGCGCAAGCCGCACCCGCTGCCGCTGCTGGCCGCGGCCGAACGCATGGGCATCGATCCGGCCACCTGCATCTATGTCGGCGACGACGAGCGCGACATCGTCGCCGCCAACGCCGCTGGCATGGCCTCGGTGGCCGCGCTGTGGGGCTACCGCCTGGACGACGACAACCCGTTGTCGTGGGGCGCCGAGGCCATGATCGAACAACCGGCTGAACTCCAGAAAGCGGCCGCCTGGCCGGCCGCCCGAATCAACGCCGGCCACTGACAGGCCGACACGTACCGCCCGTTGGCAGGACAGGCCCGGCAGGTACCGACCGTTGGTCGAACAGACCCGGTAGGTACCACCCGTTGGTCGAACAAACCGGTAGGTACCGACCGTTGGTCGGTACGCTCTTCATCAGGACATCCAAATGACCACCTCCACCGCCCTCGACAGCTTCCTGGACAAATGGCGGACCCGCTGGCCGGAATGGCAGGTCGCCGAACCGTTCATCGCCGAATCCCAGCGCACCCTGGTGGTGGCATGGTTCGCGCTGCTGCAGGAATTCGACGACATCCTCAACACCAGCGGCGACCCGATGCCGGCCGATGCCAAGCTGGCGTGGTGGGGCGAAGAGCTGCGCAGCTGGTCGGCGCAGCGCTCGCGTCACCCGCTGGGGCGCATGCTCGAGCCGGTGCGCGCGCCGTGGGCCGAGCTCGCCCAGGCCCTGCCGGACCTGATCGAAGCGCGCGCGGCAGCGGTCGACCCGGCGCAGGCGCGGCGCGCGCTGCAGGCGTACGGCGCGGCAGTAGCGGCGGTCGAAGCGGTGATGTTCGAGACCCCGGCGCGTGGCGACGTGGCCACGCCGGTGGTGCTGCAGGCCCTGGCGCAGCGCCTGCACGAAGCCGGCGTGGCAGCGGTGCCGCGTTCGCTGCTGGGGCAGGGCGAGGGCGATGCGGCGCAGCGCTGGGGGCAGCAGCTCCTGCGCGACTGGCCGGCGCGCGTAGCGGGCCCGCGCCCGCGTCGCCTGTATGCCTCACTCGCGCGCGCGCGCCAGCAGGCCTGGGCGCACGGCCGCGAGCTCAAGGCCACCCCGGTGCGCACGCTGCTGCGCACCTGGTGGGCCGCCCGCGGGTGACCGAAACACGTGCCGACCAACGGTCGGCACTACCGTCCGGACAGATCCCGACCGTCGTTCGGTACACGCCCGACCGCCCCGGCAGGTACCGATCGTGGGTCGGTACGCGCCCGACCGCCCCGGTAGGTACCGACCGTTGGTCGGTACGCCGAACATCCCGGTAGGTACGACCGTTGGTCGGTACGCGCCCGAACATCCCGGTAGGTACCGACCGTTGGTCGGTACGCCGGCCGAACATCCCGGTAGGTACCGACCGTTGGTCGGTACGCCTTCACCGTCCGCGTTCGAGCACCAGCAGCGGGTCGATGCGCGTATCGAACCAGTTCATGCCCCAATGCAGGTGCGGCCCGGTGGCACGGCCGGTGGCACCCACCGCCGCAATCACCTGACCCTGCTCAACCCGGTCGCCCACCTTCACGTCGATGCGCGACAGGTGCAGGAAATTCGAACTGATCCCGAACCCATGGTCCAGCAGCAGCGTGCCGCCGGTCAGGTACAGGTCGGGTCCAGCGAAGGTCACGATCCCGGCGGCCGGCGCCTTGACCGGCGTGCCGGTCGGCACCGCGATATCCATCCCCGAATGCCCCGACCCCGGCTGCCCGTTGTACACCCGCGCATTGCCGAAGCGCCCGCTGATCCGCCCCTGCACCGGCCAGATGAAGGCCTGGGCAAAATCGGCACGATTGTCATCGCGCGCCCGCGCCGCAGTCACCTGCGCCTGCTCCCGCTTGATCCGCTCGGCAATCGCCGGCGGCGGGTTCACGGTCTTGGGCGGCACGCCGTTGACGCGTTCCACCGGCCAGTCGCGCGGGGTCACCGCGATGCGCACCGTGTCGCTGCCGCCATCGGGTCGTTGCACCTGCACCTGCAACGGGCCTTTCTCGTCGCGGCCGATCCCGAACACCACGCTGCCATAGCCGCTCACCCGCAGCGTGCGCCCGGCGTACTGCACCACGCTGCCGGGGGGCACCTTGCCGATCACCATCGCACCCTGCGAAGCACTGGCCGGAAACACCACGCGGGCGTCGGCCTGGGCCACGGCGGGCGAGGGCAGCAGGCCGATCACGGCCACCGGAGCCAGGGCCAGCAGGCCCAGGCGCACTACCGTTGCCCGCATCAGCGGTCGTAGCTCATGCGCTGGCCGTTCGGCGCGCCCACCAGCTGGGTGCCGTCCCAGGCCAGCTGGCCGTTGACCCAGGTCGAGGCGATGCGCGAACGGAAGGTCATGCCCTCGAACGGCGACCAGCCGCACTTGGACAGCACGTCTTCGCGCTTGACCGTGAACGGTACGTCTTCCACCAGCACCAGGTCGGCCCAGTAGCCTTCGCGCAGGTAGCCGCGCTGGCTCACATCGAACAGCTGCGCCGGCGCGTGCGCGAATTTCTGCACGACCTGGGTGATCTCCAGCTTGCCTTCGTGCACCAGCTCCAGTGCCGCCACCAGCGCGTACTGCACCAGGGGCAGGCCCGACGGCGCCTGCGCATACGGCTTCTGCTTTTCTTCCCAGGTGTGCGGGGCGTGGTCGGTGGCCAGCACGTCGATCACGTTGTCGGCCACGGCCTGGGTCAACGCTTCGCGGTCGCTCACTTCCTTGATCGCCGGGTTGCACTTGATCAGGTTGCCCAGTCGCGCATAATCGGTTCGGTCGAAGCGCAGGAAGTGGATGCAGGTTTCGGCGGTGATCTGCTTGCGGCTGCCGTCGGCGCGGATCAGCGGGCCCTGCTCGAACAGCTTCAGCTCATCGGCGGTGGAGATGTGCAGCACATGCAGGCGGGTGCCGTGCTTCTTCGCCAGGGCCACGGCCAGCTCGGACGATTTCAGGCAGGCCTCGCGCGAGCGGATGTCCGGGTGCTGTTCGGCGCTCAATGCATCGCCGTACTTTTCCGCGTATTCCTTCGCCTTGGCGTCGATCATCGGCGTGTCTTCGCAGTGGGTGATGATCGGCGTGGGGGCGTACTTGAAGATCGCGTCCAGGGTCTCGGGGTTGTCCACCAGCATGTTGCCGGTGGAGGCGCCCATGAATACCTTGACGCCGGGCGTGGTCAGCGGGTCGATCACCTTGACGTCGGCCAGGTTGTCGTTGCTGGCGCCCATGTAGAAGCCATAGTTGGCGCGCGCGCGACCGGCAGCAGCGTCGTACTTGGCCTGCAGGGCTGCCGCGTTGAGCGTGGGCGGGTTGGTATTGGGCATGTCCATGAAGCTGGTCAGGCCACCGGCCACGGCCGCGGCCGATTCGGTGGCGATGTCGCCCTTGTGGGTCAGGCCGGGTTCGCGGAAGTGCACCTGGTCGTCGATCATCCCGGGCAGCAGCCAGCGCCCGCCCGCCTCGACCACGATGTCGCCGTCCTGCGGCTGCAGGCCGGTGCCGATCTGGGCGATGCGGCCGTTGTCGATGCGCAGGTCGCCGGTGAAGACGCGACCTTCGTTGACCATGCGGGCGTTGACGATGAGCGTGGAGGACATTTCAGTGTTTTCCTGTGCAGCGGCAGTCGGCGTGCGCGGTGCGCGGCGGCACCTCGTCCACGCCACCGGGATGGAAGGGATGGCAGCGCCCCAGCCGGCGCACGGCCAGCCAGCTGCCACGCGCGGGGCCGTGCGTGGCGATGGCCTGCATGGCGTATTCAGAACAACTGGGGACGAACCGGCAGCGCGGCCCGAGCAGGGGGCTGATGAAGCGCTTGTAGAAGCGCAGCAGGGCGATGAGCAGGTGGGAGATCACCCCCCAATCTTAGAGCAGTTGGCATGAAGGCCGCATTTGTCGCAGGATGGGGTGTTGGACCCGTCCGCGCGCAGGCGCGGCGGGCCGCTCCCGGCGCCCGCGCCGGGTCAGGTTCCGAACTGCGCAGCTCGCTCCGCCCAGGCGGGGCGACGGCCACGCACCGCTGTGTTCTCCGGCTGAACGGAGTGGGCGGAGTGGTTGCTGCTGCTGGTCGGGTAGGCTATAAAGGCCCGCTTTCCCGGGCCCCGGGGAAACCAAGGAAGAGCGTTTCGTGGCTGCTAAAAAAACTGCAAAGAAGGCCGTCAAGGCCGCCAAGAAAACCGCCAAGCCTGTTGCTAAGAAGTTGGCGGCCAAGTCCGTTGCCAAAAAACCGGCCGCCAAGCCGGCAGGCAAGCCTGCATCCAAACAACCGGCGGCCAGGACGGCACCCGTGAAGAAGTCGGTCGCCAAGGCGCCGGCCAAGGCGGTCAAGAAGGCGCCCGCGAAAAAGCCGGTGGTCAGCAAGGCGCCGGTGAAGAAAGCCGCGGCGGCCAAGCCGTCGGCGGCAAAGAAGCCGGTCGCAAAGGCGCCGGTGAAGAAGGCCGCGCCGACCCGCACGCCGGTCGCGAAGAAATCCGTTACGCCGGCGGCCAAGTCCGCGCCGGTGAAGAAGTCGGCTGCCAAGCCTGCGCCGGCCAAGCCGGTAAAGGCCGCCAAGCCGGCAACCAAGCCGGCCGCCAAGCCGGTTGCAGCACCCAAAGTGAAGTCCGCACCGAAGCCGGCACCGCCGGCACCGGCCAAGTCTGTCCCGGCCAAGGCCGCGGCCAAGCCTGCTCCCGCTCCGGCCCCCGCGCCGAAGCCGGTGGCGGCAGCCCCCGCGCCGAAAGCCCCGCAAAACAAGAATCCCGTGCCCGTTTCGAAATCGCCTGCAAAAACTCCCGTGAAATCCGAATCCGCCCCCAAGCCTGTGTCGCGTCCAGTTGGCAAGGTCGCCGTTGCCGTGGCAGCGCGTTCGTCCGCCCCGGCCCCGCGCACCAAGTTCAAGGTGGTCGAGTACAAGACCGACGAAGCCACCGGCCGTCCCATCCTGCCCGACGGTTACAAGCCGAGCGCGGACGAGGAGTACATGAGCCCGCTGCAGCTGGAGTATTTCCGCCAGCGCCTGCAGAGCTGGCGCAACGAACTGGTCGAGGAATCCAAGCAGACCATCGCCAACCTGCAGGAAGAAGTGCGTGACATCGGCGACGAAGCCGAGCGCGCTACCCGCGAGACCGAGAACTCGCTGGAACTGCGCACCCGCGACCGTTACCGCAAGCTGATCGGCAAGATCAACAGCACGCTCAAGCGGCTGGAAGACGGCGACTACGGTTTCTGCGTGGACACCGGTGAAGAAATCGGCCTGGACCGCCTCGAAGCGCGCCTGACCGCCGAACGCACCATCGACGCCCAGGAGCGTTGGGAGCACCTGCAGAAGCAGCAGGGCGACTGATCGCTGGTTGCTGATTGACGCGAGAAACCCGGCTTCTGCCGGGTTTTTTGTTTACGCAAAGGCAAAGGCAAAGCCGGCGTCTTTGCTGCTACGTGCAGGGGCGTCCGCCGGGCAGCCCCCTCCGGGACACGCCGTGAACCCATCCCTGGGGGCTTGTCAAAAACATCCATGTTTTTGACAGTCCCTACGGGGGCTACCCGGCGGCCGCCCCCATACAGGGTCGTGTGCGGTTGCAAAAAGCAGCCGGCCCTCAGCTCGAGATCGATCAGTTGAGGGTTGTTCGCCACGATGCTTGAAGCAGCCACGCAGGGCGTCGCTCTACTGGAGGTCGCGCAGGTTGAGGCGGCGCAGGGTGGGGTTCTTCCAGGCGGTGATGCCGGCGACGCTGAGTACGGCGAATCCGCCCAGGACGACGGCCGGGACCAGACCGAGCAGCTTGGCCATGGTGCCGGCATAGAACGCGCCCAGTTCGTTGGAGGAACTGATGAAAATGCCGTTGATCGACGATACCCGCCCGCGCATCTCCTCCGGCGTGGCCAGCTGCAGGATGGTCGAACGGATCACCACCGACACCCCGTCGAAGGCGCCATAGAACAGCAGGATCACCGCCGACAGCCAGAAGCTGTGCGACAGACCGAAGCCGATCACGCACAGCCCGAACCCGGCCACCGCGAACAGCAGGACCCGGCCGGCATGCTGCTGCAGCGGGTGCCGTGCCAGCCACAGGCCCACGCACACCGACCCCAGGGCCGGCGCCGCGCGCAGGATGCCCAGGCCCTCGGGCCCGTGGTGCAGGATCTCGTGCAGGAAGGCCGGCAGCATCGCCACCACGCCGCCCAGCAGCACCGAAAACATGTCCAGCGCCATCGCCCCGACCATGATCCGGTTGCCCAGCACGAAGCGGCCGCCTTCGGCGATGCTCTTGAAGATCGGCGCGGCCGGGCCGCTGTGCACCGGTTCGGACACCCGCAGCGTGGCCAGGCAGCCCAGCGCGGCCAGCGCCGCCACTACCGCGACGCCGTAGGACAGGCTCTTGCCGCCCCAGGCCACCAGCAGCCCGCCCAGGGCCGGGCCCACCACCATGCCGGCCTGGAACACCACCGACCCCAATCCCGCGCCGCGCGCGAACTGGTGCCGTTCCAGCACCCGCGCGAACAGCGCGTTGTAGATCGGCGACAGGAAGGCGCGCACCATGCCGGTCATCGCCACCGCCGCGTAGATCGGCCACACCCCGTGGAAGGGCAGCCAGCCTTCGGCCACGGCGGTCAGCACCACTGCGGTCAGTACCAGCCCGCTGCAGGCCACCATGCCCAGCCGGCGGCGCGGCAGGTGGTCCACCAGGTAGCCGGCGAACGGCGCCACGCAGAAGAACGGCAGCACCTCGGCCAGCCCGACCAGGCCCAGCGAAAACGGATTGCGGGTGACTTCGTAGATGTGCCAGCCGACCGTCACCGCGACGATCTGGTAGGACAGCATCGCCAGGATCCGGTAGGCCAACAGCAGCGCGAAGCCCGGCCGGGCCAGCAGGCCCAGCGCGCTGTCGCCGGGCTCGGACGGGGCAGGGGCACTCACAACGCCGACTGCGCCTGCGCGGTCTCGCGGATGAAGGCCAACATCGCCGCCACGCCGTTGCTGCGGGTCGGCGACAGGTGCCGCGACAGCCCGATGTCCTGGATGTAGGTCGGCTCGGTGGCCAGGATTTCGGCCGCCGAGCGCCCCGAGTACACCCGCAGTGCCAGGTAGATCAGGCCCGAGACAATCGCCGAATCGCTGATCGCATGGAAGCGCAGGGTATCGGCATTGCCTTCCGGCACGATCCACACCATCGACTGGCAGCCGAGCAGGCGATGCTCCTCGGTCTTCCATGCGTCCGGGAAGGCGGGCAGCTTGCGGCCAAGGTCGATCAGGTACTGGTAACGCTCGGACCAGTCGCCGAAGAACGCGAATTCGTCGGCAATGGCGGCCTGCGCGTCGGCAGCCGTGGGTTCAATCGGGAACGGGGAATCGATCACGTCACTCTCTACGGTTGTCACGGAACGCCGGGCCACCCCGACGGTTGCGCCCGACCGGGGGTCGGGCGGCCTTTCAACGCTTGCGCGACCAGCGCACGCCCTGCGCGGTGTCTTCCAGCACGATCCCTTCCTCGTCCAGCTGCCGGCGCAGCGCATCGGCCCGGGCGAAGTCGCGTGCGGCCTTGGCCGCGCTGCGCTCGTCGATCAGCGCCTGGATGCGCGCATCGTCGCCGGCGTCGCCGCCGTCGGTGCCGAACCACGCGGCCGGGTCCTGCTGCAGCAGGCCCAGCGCCTGCCCGGCGCCGAGCAGGGCGGCCTTCCAATGCGCCTTGTCGGCGGCCTCGGCACGGCGTGCTTCCGCGCCCAGGCGGGCCAGCTCGGCCAGCGCCTGCGGGGTGTTCAGGTCGTCGTCCAGCGCGGCCTCGATCTCGGCCGGGATGGCCGGGGTCGCGGTCACGTCGGCCAGGTCGCGCAGCGTGCCGTACAGGCGGTCCAGGGTCCGTACCGACTGTTCGATCAGCGCGTCGGACCAGTCCAGCGGCTGCCGGTAGTGGGCCGACAGCAGCGCGTAGCGCAGCGCTTCGGGCGCGTGCTGGCGCACCAGGTCGTGGACCCGCTCGATGTTGCCGATCGACTTGCTCATCTTGGCGCCGCCGAAGTTCAGCATGCCGTTGTGCAGCCAGAACCGGGCGAAGGTCTGCCCGCCGTGCGCGCATTCGCTCTGCGCGATCTCGTTCTCATGGTGCGGGAACTGCAGGTCCACGCCGCCGGCATGGATGTCGATGGTCGGGCCCAGGTGCGCGGCGGCCATCGCCGAGCATTCGATATGCCAGCCCGGCCGGCCACGGCCCCAGGGCGAGTCCCAGCCCGGCAGGTCGTCGCTGGACGGCTTCCACAGCACGAAATCGCCCGGATCGCGCTTGTACGGGGCCACGTCCACGCGGGCCCCGGCCAGCATCTCTTCCGGGTCGCGGTTGGACAGCTTGCCGTAAGCAGCGAACGAGGCCACCGCGAACAGCACGTGGCCTTCGGCCGCATAGGCGTGGTCGGCGGCGATCAGCTGTTCGATCATGGCGATGATCTGCGGGATGTGCGCGGTGGCTTCCGGCTCGATGTCCGGCGGCACCACGCCCAGCGCGGCCATGTCTTCACGGTAGGCGGCGGCGAAGCGGTCGGTGATGGCCGAAATCGGCACGTCCTGTTCGCGCGCGGCCGTGTTGATCTTGTCGTCCACGTCGGTGATGTTGCGGGCGTAGCGCAGGCCGCCGAAGCGGCGCCGCAGCAGGTCGGCCAGCACCCCGAACACCACCGGGCCGCGCGCGTTGCCGATATGCACGTAGTTGTAGACCGTGGGGCCGCACACATACAGGGTCGGACAGGTCGGATCGAGCGGGGTGAACGGTTCGAGCTGGCGTGTCAGGGTGTTGTGCAGGCGCAGGGTCATGGGGGCGTAGGGCCGGGGGTGTAGGGGCAAGCCTTCGATTTTAGATCACATCGGCCGCCCGCGCCGGTCCCGGGTGGGCAGGGGGGTCGGAAACGGCACGGTCCGGGATGGGCAGATGCGTCGCGGAAGGGTAATGTTCAGCCCCTTGTGCCTGTCACTGCCTACACTATCCCCCTTGTCCTCGAACCAGTTGCCAATGAAATCCGCTTCGTTGCTGACGCTGACCTGCCTGCTGGGTAGCGCCGCCTTCATGGCGTGCGCCCAGGAAGCCGAGGTCCGTAACCGGGTGGTGATCGTGGAGAACGTGAAGTTCGACTATGCGCAGGTGCTCAACGTGGAACCGGTGTTCCAGACCCTGCGCGCGACCCGCACCGAGGAGCATTGCGAGCCGGTGTCGACCCGGACCCTGGCGCCGGTCAACGTCACCGGCGAAGAGCCCCAGGAAGAAAAGGGCCGCTTCGGCCGCTTCATGGACTCGGTACGGTCGATCTTCAAGCGCGAGGACGGCAGCGTCGAGGAGATGGCCCCGGTGGTCGAGGCCCCGGCCAGCAACAACGGGCCGCTGCTGACCCGCGACTGCCGGATCATCCCGGTCGGCCGCGAGTTCCGCCGCCCGATCGCCTATGACGTCGATTACGTCTACAAGGGCACCAAGTACCGCTCCCGCCTGCCGGAAGACCCCGGCAACCGGCTCAAGATCCGGGTGTCGATCACCCCGTGGGTCGGGCCGGAGCAGGGTGGCGCCGCCAATCCGTGACGCGGGTATCGACCAACGGTCGATACCTGCCCCCTGGATCGCGATCCAGGGTTGCGCGTCCCCCCTACGCATGTAAAGATGGGCGGCCATGAAACTCACCGACTTCCAGCACGACACCAGCGCCGCCCGTATGGCTACGGGCATGACGTCGCGTGCCCGCCGACCGGAACCCCACATTTTCGCTGGGTAACCGGAGCTTCGTGCTGTCTGTTCGGAAAACCCAGCCTCCCGGCTGGGTTTTTTCGTTTCTACGTTCTGAAAAGTTTCATCTGTACGTTTTTTCCGTGTCCCTTTCCTCTCACCGCCCGCCTCGAAGGATCACCCGATGTCCGTGAAGCACTTCCTGAACACCCAGGACTGGAGCCGCCCCGAACTTGACGCCCTGCTGACCCAGGCGGCGTTGTTCAAGCGCAACAAGCTGGGCGATCAGCTCAAGGGCAAGTCGATTGCCCTGGTGTTCTTCAATCCGTCCATGCGCACCCGCACCAGCTTCGAGCTGGGCGCGTTCCAGCTGGGCGCGCATGCGGTGGTGCTGCAGCCCGGCAAGGACGCGTGGCCGATCGAGTTCAACCTGGGCACGGTGATGGACGGCGACACCGAAGAGCACATCGCCGAAGTGGCCAAGGTCCTGGGCCGCTACTGCGACATCATCGCCGTGCGCGCTTTCCCGAAGTTCGTGGACTGGGCCTACGACCGCCAGGACATCGTGCTCAACAGCTTCGCGAAGTATTCGCCGGTGCCGGTGATCAACATGGAAACCATCACCCATCCGTGCCAGGAACTGGCCCACGTGATGGCGCTGCAGGAACACTTCGGCACCCAGGACCTGCGCGGCAAGAAGTACGTGCTGACCTGGACCTACCACCCCAAGCCGCTGAATACCGCCGTGGCCAACTCGGCGCTGACCATCGCCACCCGCATGGGCATGGACGTGACCCTGCTGTGCCCGACCGTCGATTACATCCTCGACGACCGCTACATGGGCTGGGCCGAACAGAACGTGGCCGAGAACGGCGGTTCGCTGAAGATCAGCCATGACATCGCCAGCGCCTACAGCGGCGCCGACGTGGTCTACGCCAAGAGCTGGGGCGCGCTGCCGTTCTTCGGCAACTGGGAGCCGGAAAAGCCGATCCGCGACCAGTACAAGCACTTCATCGTCGACGAAGAAAAGATGGCCATGACCAACAACGGCGTGTTCAGCCACTGCCTGCCGCTGCGCCGCAACGTCAAGGCCACCGACGCGGTGATGGATTCGCCGCAGTGCATCGCCATCAACGAAGCGGAAAACCGCCTGCACGTGCAGAAGGCCATCATGGCGGCCGTCGCCGGCCGCTGACCCCGCCGTCGCCGTCCTGCATCGCATCGCTCCCGGTAGCGCCGGCCGTTGGCCGGCCCACGCACCCCCTGATTTCCCATTGACCCCACATTCGGACCACACCCCATGACCAACAAAGACATCGTCCTGGCTTTCTCCGGCGGACTCGACACCAGCTTCTGCGTGCCCTACCTGCAGGAGCGCGGCTACAACGTGCACACCGTGTTCGCCGACACCGGCGGCGTGGATGACGAAGAGCGCGATTTCATCGAAAAGCGCGCCGCCGAACTGGGCGTGACCAGCCACGTCACCGTGAACGGCGGCCCGGCCATCTGGGCCGGTTTCGTCAAGCCGTTCGTGTGGGCCGGCGAAGGCTACCAGGGCCAGTACCCGCTGCTGGTGTCCGACCGTTACCTGATCGTCGATGCCGCGCTCAAGCGCGCCGCCGAACTGGGCACCAACATCATTGCCCACGGCTGCACCGGCATGGGCAACGACCAGGTCCGCTTCGACCTGGCCGTGAAGGCGCTGGGCGACTACCAGATCGTCGCGCCGATCCGCGAGATCCAGAAGGAACACACCCAGACCCGCGCCTACGAGCAGAAGTACCTGGAAGAGCGCGGCTTCGGCGTGCGCGCCAAGCAGCAGGCCTACACCATCAACGAGAACCTGCTGGGCCTGACCATGTCCGGTGGCGAGATCGACCGCTGGGAAGCCCCGGGCGAGGGCGCCCGCGGCTGGTGCGCACCGCGCAGCGAGTGGCCGGAAGCGGCGTTGAACGTCACGCTCAAGTTCGTCGAAGGCGAAGCGGTTGAACTGAACGGCAAGGCGCTGCCGGGCGAGCAGATCCTGGCCCAGCTCAACAAGCTGTTCGCACCGTACGGCGTGGGCCGTGGCGTGTACACCGGCGACACCGTGATCGGCCTGAAGGGCCGCATCGTGTTCGAAGCGCCGGGCCTGGTCTCGCTGCTGATCGCGCACCGCGCGCTGGAAGATGCCGTGCTGACCAAGCAGCAGAACCGCTTCAAGCCGGACGTGGCACGCAAGTGGGTGGAGCTGGTGTACGAAGGCTTCTACCACGACCCGCTGAAGACCGACATCGAGGCGTTCCTGAAGTCCTCCCAGGCCAAGGTCAACGGCGAAGTGGTGCTGGAAACCCGTGGCGGCCGTGTGGACGCGGTGGCGGTGAAGTCGCCGCACCTGCTCAACACCAAGGGCGCCACCTACGCGCAGTCGGCTGATTGGGGCGTGGAGGAGGCCGAAGGCTTCATCAAGCTGTTCGGCATGAGCAGCACCCTGTACGCGCAAGTAAACCGCTGAGGCCCGGGCATGTTGGAACAGACGCTCCATCACCTGCAGGCGCTGGTGTCATTCGACACCCGCAATCCGCCGCGTGCGATCACCACTGGCGGCATCTTCGATTACCTGCGCGCGCACCTGCCCGGGTTCAACGTGGAGGTGATCGACCATGGCGACGGCGCGGTCAGCCTGTATGCGGTGCGCGGTACGCCGCGCTATCTGTTCAACGTGCACCTGGACACCGTGCCCGACTCGCCGCACTGGAGCGCCGACCCGCACGTCATGCGGCGGACCGATGACCGGGTGATCGGGCTCGGCGTGTGCGACATCAAGGGCGCGGCCGCCGCCCTGGTGGCCGCGGCCAATGCCAGCGACGGCGACGCCGCGTTCCTGTTTTCCAGCGACGAGGAAGCCAACGATCCGCGTTGCATCGCGGCCTTCCTGGCCCGTGGCATTCCCTATGACGCGGTGCTGGTGGCCGAACCGACCATGAGCGAAGCGGTGCTCGCGCACCGTGGCATCAGCTCGGTGCTGATGAACTTCGCCGGCCGCGCCGGGCATGCCTCCGGCAAGCAGGACGCGGCCGCCAGCGCATTGCACCAGGCCATGCGCTGGGGCAATCGCGCGCTGGACCACGTCGAATCGCTGGCGCATGCCCGCTTCGGTGGCCTCACCGGCCTGCGCTTCAACATTGGTCGGGTCGAAGGCGGCATCAAGGCCAACATGATCGCCCCGGCGGCGGAGCTGCGCTTTGGCTTCCGCCCGCTGCCGTCGATGGACATCGACGCGCTGCTGGCCACCTTCGCCGGCTTCGCCGAACCGGAAGCGGCAGTGTTCACCGAAACCTTCCGCGGCCCCAGCCTGCCGGCCGGCGACATCGCCGAAGCGGAGAACCGCCGCCTGGCCGCGCGTGACGTGGCCGACGCGCTGGACCTGCCGATCGGCAATGCGGTGGACTTCTGGACCGAAGCCTCGCTGTTCTCGGCCGGCGGCTACACCACCCTGGTGTACGGCCCGGGCGACATCGCCCAGGCCCACACCGCCGACGAGTTCGTGACGCTGGCGCAGCTGCAGCGTTACACCGACGCCGTGCACCGCATCATCAGCGCCGGCGCCTGACCCTTGAACATGCCGTCCGGTGCTGCCGGGCGGACCTGCAACGCGGCGACCGCCGCCTGTGACGAAACCGAAATGTCTCCTGCCCTCCAGCCCCACCGCCAGACCCGCCAGACCATCGTGCGCCTGCTTTCCAGCATGGCCAGCGCGAAGGAGATCAGCCAGTACCTCAAGCGCTTCTCGCAGGTGGATGCCAAGCGCTTCGCCGTGGTCAAGGTCGGCGGCGCCGTGCTGCGCGATGACCTCGACGCGCTGACCTCCTCGCTGTCGTTCCTGCAGGAAGTCGGGCTGACCCCGATCGTGCTGCACGGTGCGGGCCCGCAGCTGGATGCCGAACTGTCGGCGGCGGGCATCGTAAAGCAGACCGTCAACGGCCTGCGGGTGACCTCGCCGGAAGGCCTGGCGATCGTGCGCCAGGTATTCCAGGCCTCCAACCTGCAGCTGGTAGAAGCGCTGCAGCAGAACGGTGCGCGCGCCACCTCGATCACCGGTGGCGTGTTCGAAGCCGAATACCTGGACCAGGCCACCTATGGCCTGGTCGGCGAGGTGAAGAAGGTCAACCTGGCGCCGATCGAAGCCAGCCTGCGTGCCGGTTCCATTCCGGTGATCACCAGCCTGGGCGAAACCCGCTGCGGGCAGATCCTCAACGTCAACGCCGATTTCGCCGCCAACGAACTGGTGCAGGAGCTGCAGCCGTACAAGATCATCTTCCTCACCGGTACCGGCGGCCTGCTGGACGAAGAGGGCAAGGTGATCGACTCGATCAACCTGTCCACCGAGTACGACCAGCTGATGCAGCAGCCGTGGATCCACGGCGGCATGCGGGTCAAGATCGAACAGATCAAGGACCTGCTGGACCGGCTGCCGCTGGAGTCGTCGGTGTCCATCACCCGACCCGCCGACCTGGCCAAGGAACTGTTCACCCACAAGGGCTCGGGCACGCTGGTGCGCAAGGGCGAAAAGGTGCTGCGCGCCACGGCCTGGAGCGAACTGGACCTGCCGCGCCTGAAGGGGCTGATCGAATCCAGTTTCGGCCGCACCCTGGTGCCGGACTACTTCGACAAGACCCGCCTGCTGCGCGCCTATGTCAGTGAGAACTACCGCGCCGCGGTGATCCTCACCGACGAGGCCGAAGGCGTATACCTGGACAAGTTCGCGGTGCTGGACGACGCGCAGGGCGAAGGCCTGGGCCGCGCGGTCTGGAACGTGATGCTGGATGAAACCCCGCAGCTGTTCTGGCGGTCGCGCCACGGCAACCCGATCAACCACTTCTACTATGCCGAATCCGATGGCTGCTACAAGCAGGACCAGTGGAAGGTGTTCTGGTTCGGTGCCGACGGCTTCGAGCGCATCCGCACCTACGTCGACCATTGCGCCGCGCGTACCCCGAGCCTGGAGGGATGACCCGGTGAACCACGCCGACTGGACCCGCGTCCCCACCCTCGACGGCCGGCACGCCCGGCTCGAGCCGCTGCAGATGGGGCATATCGACGGCCTGCGCGGCGCGCTGGGCGATGGTTCGCTGTCGCAGCTCACCTATACCTGCGTGCCCGACGCCAAGGGCATGACCGCCTACGTGCAGGCGGCGCTGAAGGCACAGGCCGAGGGCAGGGCGCTGTTGTTCGCGGTGCTGGACGCCGACGGCCAGGTGGTGGGCACCACTCGCTATTACGATCTTGAAGAAGACGTTCCCCGGCTGAGCATCGGCCATACCTGGTATGCACCCAGCGCGCAGCGCACCGGGGTCAACACCGAGACCAAGCTGATGCTGCTGCGCCACGCCTTCGAACGGTTGCAGTGCATCAGCGTGGTGCTGGAAACCAGTACCCTCAACACGGCCTCGCGCGCGGCGATCGCGCGACTCGGCGCCCACCAGGATGGCGTGCTGCGCAACCACAAGCGGCACCCGGACGGAAGCGCGCGCGACACCGTCATTTTTTCCATCACCGACGCGGAGTGGCCTGCCGTCAAGCGCCACCTGCAGGACCGCCTGGACGCACACGCATGAGCACTCCCAAGACCTATACCGTTGGCATCGTCGGGGCCCGCGGCCATACCGGCGCCGAGCTGATCCAGCTGATCGCCGCGCACCCGCAGCTGGCGCTGGGCTTCGTGTCCTCGCGCGAGCTGGCCGGGCAGCGCGTGGCCGATACCTATCCCGAGGTTGCCGGCGAGCTGGCGTTTGAAAACCTCGATGCCGACGCGGTGGCCGCCAAGGGTGTGGATGCGGTGATCCTGGCGCTGCCCAACGACCTGTCCGCCCCGTTCGTGGCCGCGCTGGACGCGGCCCGCCCGGACACGGTGATCGTGGACCTGTCGGCCGACCATCGCTTCGAAGGCAGCTGGTACTACGGCCTGCCCGAACTGACCCGGGGCAACTACACCGGCCAGAAGCACATCAGCAACCCGGGCTGCTACGCCACCGCCATGCAGCTGGCGATCAGTCCGCTGCTGGACCAGCTGGCCGGCCCGCCGCAGTGTTTCGGCGTGTCCGGTTATTCCGGTGCCGGCACCACGCCTTCGGACAAGAACAACCCCGAGCTGCTGCGCGACAACCTGATGCCGTACGCGCTCGCCAACCACGTGCACGAGCGCGAAGTGACCGCGCACCTGCGCGTGCCGGTGGAGTTCATGCCGCACGTGGCGCCGCATTTCCGGGGCATCACCATGACCGTGAACCTGTGGCTGCAGCAGCCGGTGGCCCGCGAGCAGATCGTGGACACCTACCGCCGCTTCTATGCCGGCGAGCCGCTGATCGAGATCCTCGACGAAGCGCCGTGGGTGAGCCGCATCGCCGGCCGCCACGGCGTGCAGATCGGCGGGTTCACCGTCGCCCCGGGCGGCAAGCGCGTGGTGGTCGTGGCCACCCTGGACAACCTGCTCAAGGGCGCGGCCACCCAGGCCATGCAGAACCTCAACCTGGCCCTGGGCCTGGACGAACTGACCTCGATTCCGCATTGATTGGAGCACCACATGGCAGACCTTCTTTGGCAGAAACCCGGCGTGGCCGTGGATGCGAAGATCCAGACCTTCCTTGCCGGCGATGACGTGATCCTGGATCGCGAGTTCTTCCTCTACGACGTGCAGGCCAGCAAGGCGCACGCGCAGGGCCTGGAGAACATCGGCATCCTCACCGCCACCGAGCGCAGCGACCTGCAGCGCGAGCTGGACGTGCTGGCCGACGATTTCCGCAGCGGCGCGTTCGTGCTCGATGAGCGCTTCGAGGATTGCCACTCGGCGATCGAAGCGCGCCTGACCGAACGCCTGGGCGATGCCGGCCGCAAGATCCACACCGGCCGCAGCCGCAACGACCAGATCCTGGTCGCCACCCGGCTGTGGCTGAAGGACAAGCTGCGGCAGGTGTCCGCGCTGAGCCGCGAAGTGGCCAAGGTCGCCCTGGATCGCGCCGAAGCCGAGAAGGACCTGCCGGTACCGGGCTACACCCATATCCAGCGCGCCGTGGTGTCCTCGGCGGGCATGTGGTGGGCCGGCTGGGCCGAAGCCTTCATCGACAATGCGGTGCGCGCGCAGGACACCTTCGCGCTGGTCGATGCCAATCCGCTGGGCACGGCCGCTGGCTACGGCGTCAACCTGCCGCTGGACCGCGCCCACACCACCCAGGCGCTGGGCTTTGCGCGCATGCAGATCTCGCCGATCTACGCGCAGCTCTCGCGTGGCAAGTTCGAGCTGGCCGCACTGGAAGCGCTCGGCGGTGCCACCCTGGACCTGCGCCGCCTGGCGTGGGACCTGTCGCTGTTCACCAGCGGTGAGTACGGCTTCGTCGCGCTGCCGGCGCAGTACACCACCGGCAGCTCGATCATGCCCAACAAGCGCAACCCGGACGTGATCGAACTGATGCGCGCCACCCACGCCAGCGTGGCTGCGGCGCGTACCGAGATCGAGCAGCTGCTGTCGCTGCCGTCCGGTTACCACCGCGACCTGCAGGGCAGCAAGGGCGCCATCTTCCACGGCTTCGGTCGTGGCCTGGCCGCGCTGGAACTGCTGCCGGCGCTGCTGGCCAACCTGGAATGGCGCGAAGACAAGCTGCGCGTTGCCATCGATTCGGGCATGTACGCCACCGACGTGGCCGTGGAAGCGGCCGTGGCCGGCGTCCCGTTCCGTGAGGCCTACAAGGCGGCCGCGGCGGCATCCGACACTGCCGGGCAGGGGCGTACTCCCGAAGGCAGCCTGGCCGCGCGCGTCTCGCCCGGCGCGGCTGCGGACCTGCGGCTGGACGAGCTGCGCGCCCGCTGGGCCGCACTGGCGTAACGCAGAACGGCGGCCACTGGCCGCCGTTGCTGTATTGGCATGTATCAACGGAGTTCCGCATGAAGATCTGCTACCTCGTACTCGTTACCCGCACGCCCGAGTTCTGCGATGAAGCGGGTGCCAAACACGCACGTTTCCTGGATGAGGTGCGCGTCCGCGACCAGCTGCTCATCACCGGCGGCTTCACCGACAGGACCGGCGGCGCCTACGTGCTGCACAACGTGGCCGACCGCGCCGCCGCCCAGGCGATCGTCGATGCCGATCCGCTGATCACCCTCGGTAGCGCCACCGCCACCGTCCACGAATGGTCCACCCGCTGAGGCAGCCCCTGCGATGAGCGCCATGCCCGTGCAGTCCCCGTTCCCCGAACAGCCGGTGCCCGGCTGGAAGCGCGCCGTGCTCAAGGTCGGCAGCAGCCTGCTGGCGGCCGATGGCGGTGGGCTGTCGCCCCGGCATGCGCTGGGCCTGGCGCAGTTCGTTTCCGCCAACGTACTGGCGGGGCGTGAAGTGGTCATCGTGTCCTCCGGCGCGGTGGCGGCGGGGCGGGCGATCGTGCCGCGCGCGATTGAAGCCGGTGCGGCCATGGCCGCGCGCCAGGCGCTGGCCGCGCTGGGCCAGGCACAGCTGATCGGCCTGTGGCAGCGCTTCTTCGAGCGCCCGGTGGCGCAGGTGCTGCTGACCCATGATGACCTGCGTAACCGCCGCCGCTACCTCAATGCCCGCGCCACGCTCAACGAGCTGCTGCGGCTGGGTGCGCTGCCGGTGGTGAACGAAAACGACACGGTCTCGGTGGACGAGCTCAAGCTCGGCGACAACGACAACCTGGCCGCCACCGTGGCCGCGTTGATCGACGCCGATATCCTGTTCATCGCCACCGACATCGACGGCCTGTACAGCGCCGACCCACGACGCGACCCGCAGGCGAAGCCGATCCATGACGTGCCGGAACTGAGCCTGGAGGTGTTGGCCATGGCCGGTGGCGCCGGCAGCGGGGCGGGCACCGGCGGCATGCACACCAAGCTGGAAGCGGCCGCCAAGGCCGGAAGGGTGGGTATCGACACCTGCCTGTTCAACGGTCGCGACGGCGACGTGGTGCGTGCGCTGGCGCAGGGCCGGCTGTTCGGCACCCGCATCCATGCCGGGCAGAGCCGCGAGGCCGCGCGCAAGTACTGGCTGCGTCATGCGCCGCTGGACGGTGGCGCGATCGTAGTCGATGAAGGTGCGGCCGCCGCGCTGCGCGACAAGGGCGCTTCGCTGCTGCCGGGCGGGGTGACCGCGGCCGAGGGTGATTTCCGTCGTGGCGACATGGTGCAGGTGCGGCTGCGCACTGCCAGTGGCGAGGTGACCCTGGCGCGGGGCGTGAGCCAGTATTCGGCCAGTGACATCCGCCGCGTGGCCGGGCGGCATTCGCGCGACATCGAAAGCGTGTTGGGCTACAACTACGGGGGCAATGTGATCCATCGGGACGATCTGGTGCTGGTCTGAACGGGCGTCGGGCGGTGTACGCCCGCCAGATATCACGTCGGCCCCGAAGCATCCTTGAAACGCGCCGCAACACACCCTTCGAGATGAGAGATCCCATGGACATCCGTGACCAAGCCCTCCAATGCCGCGACGCCGCGCAGATACTGGCGCAGCTTTCGTCCGAGGCCAGGACGGCGCTGCTGGATGCCATGGCAGACGCGATGGACAGCGACGCGGCCACCATCCTCGCCGCCAATGCGCGGGACCTCGCCGCCGCCGAAGCCAAGGGTATCGGCAGCGCGATGCTCGACCGCCTGGCACTGGATCCCGCGCGCCTGGCCAACATCAGCGCGGCGCTGCGCGAGGTGGCCGCGTTGCCCGATCCGGTCGGCAGCATCACCCGCGACGACGTGCGCCCCAATGGCATCCGGGTGCAGAAGGTGCGGGTGCCGCTGGGCGTGATCGCGATGATCTACGAAGCGCGTCCGAACGTGACCGCCGATGCCGCCGCGCTGTGCATCAAGGCCGGCAACGGGGTGATCCTGCGCGGCGGCTCCGAGGCCATCCATTCCAATACCGCCATCGCCGCGTCGCTCAAGCGCGCCCTGCGCGATGCCGGCGTGCCCGATGCCGGGCTCACCCTGGTCGAAGACCTGCGCCGCGACACCATGCTGGCCCTGCTGCAGCTCAGCGACCTCATCGACCTGGCCATTCCGCGCGGCGGCGAAGGGCTGATCCGCTTCGTTGCCGAACACGCCCGCGTGCCGGTGATCAAACACTACAAGGGCGTGTGCCACCTGTACGTGGATCGTGCCGCCAACCTGGACACCGCCACCGCGCTGCTGGTGGACGGCAAGTGCAGCCGACCGTCGGCCTGCAATTCGCTGGAGACGCTGCTGGTCCACGCCGACGTGGCCGCCACCTTCCTGCCGATGGCCGCCGCCGCCCTGCGCGAACGCGGCGTCGAACTGCGTGCCGATGACCGCGCGCGCCAGTGGCTGGCCGACGCGGTGCCCGCCAGCGACGACGACTACGCCGCCGAGTACCTGGACCTGATCCTGGCCGTGCGCGTGGTCGACGATCTGGAACAGGCGCTGGCCCACATCCAGCATTACAGCTCGGACCATACCGAAGTGATCGTCAGCGACGATCCGGCCGCCGCCAAACGCTTCGTGCAGGCGCTGCGCTCGGCGGTGGTGATGGTCAATGCCTCGTCGCGCTTCTCCGACGGTGGCGAACTGGGGCTCGGCGCGGAGATCGGCATTTCCACCACCCGCCTGCACGCGTACGGCCCGATGGGGCTGGAGGCCCTGACCGTGGAGCGGTTCGTGGTGCGGGGCGACGGGCAGGTGCGGCAGTAACCTGCCGCACCCACCTGGCATGACCGCACACGCCCTCAATACGCGGTGTAGGCAATCCGCCGGTTCTGGGCGCGTCCCGCCTCGGTGCTGTTGTCGGCGATGGGCTGGTCCGCGCCCACGCCGCGCGCCACCAGTTGGCTGGCCGGTACGCCTTTCTTCACCAGCGCGGCCGACACCGCCTGCGCGCGCTGCTCGCTGAGCGTCTGGTTGAGCGAGGCGTTGCCGGTGTTGTCGGTGTGGCCGGTGATTTCCACCTTCATGCTGGCCGGCGCACCCAGGATCGCGGTGGCCGCCTTGTCGATGGTCGACAGGCTGCTGGCGGTGAGCTGGGCCGAGTTGTTGTCGAAGGTGAGCGAGGTGTCATTCAACGCCTTGGCCAGCTCGGTGGCGCCGTAGCCGGGTTTGAGGCTGTCCAGTGCGGCGATGCCCTTGTCGTACAGGCCGTCGATCTGTACGTTGCCCAGGCGCGACTGGAACAGTTGGCTCAGCTCGGCGCGCTGGTCCATGGGCAAAGCCGAGGTATCCAGCGTCAAGGCGTCACCGTTGAAGTCGAACTTCAGCCCATCGGCCTTCAGTGACGGCGCCGCGAGCATCGCCTTGAGCGAATCCAGCCACGCGGTCGCGGGCAGACCGGGGTTCACCCCGATGTCGGCGGTGACGTTCTTCTGCCCGAAGGCACCCGCCGCCGCACCCAGCAGGCTGGCCTTTTCGGCCACCGTTGCCACCGTGCCCTTGAGGTCGACCTTGCCGCCGGCGTTCTTGAACGACAACGTGGGCCGCGTGGCGGTGGCCGCCAGATTGCCGGTCGGTGCGGCCACCGGCGGTGCCTTGGCCAGGTGCCGCGATTGCCAGCCGCAGTACGCCAGGGCCAGCAGGGCCAGCAGCGGCAGCAGCCAGCGCCAGACCCGGAACGGCTTCTTCCTTGAACGCGCGCCGCCGCTCATCAGGCCGGCCAGCCCCGCCGGCAGGGTGGTGGGCATGGCGCCGCCGGAGGTGATCGTGCGGAACAGCATCGGCAGCACGGTGGCCAGCAGGGGGGCGATCATCTTCGAACCGACCCCGGATTTTTCCCCCAGCTCCTGCAGGTCCTGGTTGCCCAGCGCGCTGCGGATCTGGTTGGGGTCGATGCTGCGCATGTTCGGTGAGCCGGACAACCAGCTCTTGGCGATATCGCCCAGCCCGGCATGCTCGAACTTGTTGACCATGCCGGAGATGCCGCCCGGCTGCTTGAAGATGTAGTTGGCGACGACCCCGATGAACGTGCGTGAATTCGAGCCAAGGCCGGTCGCACGGGCGACTTCATCGACCAGAGTTTCGATAGACGACATGATGTATCCCCTCACATTGGATGTGCGGGATGTCTCCGTGGCGGAGCGTACGCCCGGTCGGGGTCAGTGATGTGAAGCGTTCTTCACGCTGCACGGTGGCGGGCCATGCGTGTCCCACGCCAACCATCCAGCAGCGATCACCCCAACCGCTGCTCCGTCAATCCCACCGGCCGCGCCAGATCGTCCATGTGCAGGGTCACCGCCTTGCCCGCCGACAACTGCGCCGCCAATGCCGGGGTCGCCCCCAGGTTGTGCGCGATTTCTTCCAGCGACACGTCCACGCGCGGGGTGCGCCGTTCCTTGCCGGCAAAGCGCATGCGGTTGTACTCGGCCCAGGCGATCAGCAGCACCGAACAGCACACCAGCATCACCGGCAGCGCGATGACGATGAACGGGTCCACGCTCTGCTTGTACTCGTACAGCTGCAGCCACGCCAGCTGCCCACCCAGCAGCCAGGAAATGGCCGTGATCAACGGCGCCCACAGGTAGAAATAGAAGCCCCAGAAGGCGATGGTGACAAACCCCCACGCGGTGCGCTGCAACCGGGGCTGCTGGCGCGTCTTGCGGATCAGGCGGGAGTCGTAGCGGCGGTTCGGCTTGGCGGCGTTCATCGGATACCCCGGTCAGGACTGACCCAGATCGCGCGCTTGCCGCGACGCTTCAACAGCGTCTTGGGCAGCGCCACCAGGGTCGTGAACAGGCTGATGAGCCAGTACGCCATCGGGTACCAGATCACCCAGAAGTAGTTGCGTCCAATATGCGTTTCATAACGACGGTCGATGATCAGGCTGCTGGCGAACTGCAACAGGCACACCAGGGCCAGGATCACCCCATGCCACTGCGGCAGCAGGGTGGCGATGTACAGCTCCTGCGGCAGCGGCATGAACTTGCCCAGCGCCCACAGGACGATGATGGCCAGCATGGTGTAGGCCCACAGCACGCTGAACACATACTCCAGCAGCACCCCCCACATCCGCCGCTTGCGCCAGTCGAACAACGACCGGCCATGCCGCAGCAGCACTTCCACGCCGCCCTGGGCCCAACGCAGGCGCTGCCGCCACAGCCCCTTCAGGGTTTCCGGCATGAGGATGAAACACAGCGCATTGGGTTCGTACCGGATGTCCCAATGGTCCAGCTGCAGCCGCCAGCTGATGTCGATGTCCTCGGTGATCATGTCATCGGCCCAATAGCCGATGCGGTGCAGCGCGGTGCGGCGGAAGCCGGCAATCACCCCGGAAATGGTGAAGATGCGCCCGTACACACGCTGCGCGCGCTTGATCATGCCGATGATCGAGGAAAACTCGGCCACCTGCAGGCGACCCAGCAGGGTCGAACGGTTGCGGATGCGGGGGTTGCCGGTCACCGCGCCCACGCGCGGTCCGGAGGTCAGGTGCCAGACCATCCAGTGGGTGGCATGCTCCTCCAGCATCGCATCGCCGTCGATGCACACCAGGTACTCCGAGCGCGCCGCCAGCGCGCCCATGCGCAGCGCGTTGGCCTTGCCCAGGTTGCGGTCGAGGTGCACCACGCGCAGCCGCGGGTGCTGGGCGGCCATGGCATCCAGGCGCGCACCGGTGTCGTCGCGGCTGCCATCGTTGATGGCGATCACCTCGAAGTCCGGGTAGTTCTGCGCCAGCGCCGCGCCCAGCGTGTCGGCCAGGTTGTCGGCCTCGTTGTGGCACGGGATCAGGATGGAGGCGAACGGGTAGCTGGCCATCGGCGGCGGGTCGTCGCGCAGCCGCGCCTTGCGCTCACGGCGGAAGAAGTAATACAGCCCTCCGGACATCCAGAAGAACGCCATCACCATCGGGTAGAAGAAGGCGAACTGGAACAGCAGGTAGAGGAGCGGATGCATGGCGGCCTCACTTTTCCTCGTACGGGAAGGTGCGTGCCGACATGGCCGCGCGCGCATCGTAGGTGGACGGCTTCCCGGCGATGAAGTCGTCCGGGTACCAGGCGAAATGACGCACGCCCTGCGCCTGCAGGCGTCGGATCTGCGCGCGCAGGCGTTCGCCGGAAATCGGCGTCTGCGTGCGCCAGTCCACCGTCTGCAGTTCGAACATCGTCTGCGACAGGCCGGGGTCGTGCTCGCGCACGGCCACCACCAGCCGGTCCAGCCACTTCTCCGGGTTGCGGCTGCCCTCCATCCACGGCATTGCCATCAGCGCGGTGTGGTCGTAGGCCTTGTTGAACAGGTCCAGGCGCTGCGCGAACCAGCTGGCGCTCTGTGGCTGCAGCACCGGCTGCGCGTACAGGTTGCGTACCGTGGCCAGCTTCGGGCGCCAGCGCTGCGCGGCGTTGCGCAGTTCCAGGGTGAAGTCGATCAGCGCCTGGGTGCGCGCGCCGTCGTCGCCTTCCTGCGGCAGGTTGGCCAGCTCGGTGTCGCGCAGGTAGGCATCATCGTGGAAGAGCAGCCCCTCGAAGTACGAGTTGATGGCCAGGTCTTCGTAGATGTCGTCGATGATGTGACGCACGCGGGGGTTGGTGAAATCCAAGCGGAAGATGCCGTCGCTTTCCGGGCTTTCGATCGCCAGCGCCTTGCGGATCGCCGGGTCCTTGAGTTCATAGCCCAGCACCGGCAGCCACGCGTATACCTTCACCCCGGCGCGGGTCTTGAGCTGCCAGGCCACGCGGTTGAACAGGTCCGCGCGCATCGGCAGGTGCCGGTTGGGGAAGTACAGCGCATCGGCCGACCCATTGCCGTCCGGGTCGGCGAAGGCCTGCAGGAACACGTGGGTCGGGCCGATCTTCTTGACCCGTTCCAGCAGCGCGTCCAGGTTCTTCGCCTGCTGCGCCGGGTTGGTGTCGTACACCGCGTCCAGGTCGATCTGCAGGGCGCGCATGCCGTCGCGTTCGACGTCGCGGCGCAGCTCATAGGCCAGCTGGGTCACCGGCGGGTTGCCGGTCACCAGCAGGCGGGCCAGGCCGTGCAGGTCGCGGGTGACCGGCGTGCTGCGGCCTTCCAGGTCGAAGGACACCGGCATGCCCAGCTCTTCGGCGATGCGGTTGCTCATCGCGTTGTAGGCCGCATACGGCCACACGATCGCCTTCGGACTCACACCCACGTTGTCCTGGATGCGCTTCACGCTCAGGCCAAGATCGGCGCGCAGGCGTGCTTCGTACTGCGCGGCGGTTTCGTACTGCTGCGTGGCCGGGTCGTAGGCGCGGGTGATCACCGCCGGCGTCGAATTGCCCTGCGGGTTGGACTGCACGCCGTGGTGCAGGTTGTCGGTGTGGCTGGCCAGCTCGACCAGGCCACTGCGCTGCATCTCGCGCAGTTGTTCCCAGGTCAGGAAGTCGTCGCGGGTGAACGGGCGGTAGCCGTAATCGATCTGGCGGCCGGCCGGCATGTCCACGTAATCGGTGATCACCGCCACCAGCGCCGGGTAGTTGTACGCGCGCAGCAGCGGAAACACCTTGCTGTACACGCTGCGCAGGCCGTCATCGAAGGTCAGCAGCACCGGCTTGGGCGGCAGCGGCGCGCCGCCCTGCGAGGCGGTGATCAGCTGCGACAGCGACACCGGGTGGTAGCCGTGCGCCGACAGCCAGTCCAGGTGCGCGGCGAAGTTCTGCGTGCTCACCGAATACGCGTCCGGGTCGCCCTTGGTCGCCACGTCGTCGCGGATGTCGTGGTAGCTGAGCACCAGCAGCCCGTTGTCGGCCGCGTCCAGTACCGGCGGGGCGGCCTGCACGCTGCCGCACACGGCCAGCAGGGCCAGCAGGAGCCAGGAAGTAAAGCGCTTCAAGTCCATGTGTCGCATCTCATTGTCCCCAGCGCAGGCCGGCATCAAGGCCGATATGCCGTTCGCGGCTGCCGTCGTAGACCGGCCGCGACCAGCTGATTCCGTATTCGAAGATCCGCCCGTCGGCCAGCTGCCATTCGTGGCGATACTCGGCCGACGGCACCAGCGCGCTGCCGAAGCCCTGCTGCCAGTAGTTGCCCAGCGACACGGTCAGGCGATGGCGGAAGTGCCGCTCGTAGTGGCGCCACAGCTGCTGGTCCACGCGCAGCCCGATGTCCACCGACCGGTCTTCGGACGGGTTGAAGTAGGGCACGTCGTCGCGGCTGCCGCGGCTGGCGTACAGGCTGCCCAGCCCATCCAGCAGCAGGGTGGGGCGGGTCAGCAGGCGCTGTTCGATGCTGGTGCTGACCGTGTCGCGGCGGTTGCCGTCGTCGTAGCGGAACTGGCTGGCGCCCGCGCTCCAGTGAGTGAGCTCGTTGCGGCGGTAATCCACCGCCAGTGCCACGCTGTCGGCGGTGATGCCGGAAATGCGCGCCTGCAGCGAGGCATCGGCCGCGTTGCGTGCCGCCGTCACGCCGGCGTGCCAGGTATCGTTGAACTGCCAGCCGAACCCGGCGCTCAGGCCGGTATCGCCGATGTGGTCATTGGCGCGGTTGACGAACAGCTCCGCATCGGCCTGGCCGAACCGGTAGCGCGTGCCCAGCCCCACCCACAACGGGCGGATGGTCTGGTCCTGGAAGTCCACGCTGCGGCGGTCGGCGAAGGTCACCACGCGCCAGCGGTCGTCGATCACCGGCGACTGCAGCTCCACGCCGTAACGCGCATCGTCGTTGCCCAACGGCGAGGTACCGCCGCCGCCTTCGCTGCGACCGCCTTCGGCGTACGCATGCAGCTGCCAGCCGCGGTGGGCCTTCCAGCTGCGGTCCATGCGCTGCACCGAGGACTGGTTCGGGTAGCGTTGCAGCAGGGAATCGTGGATCGGCCGGGCCAGGTCATCGCGCTGCAGCTGCACGTACGCGTCGTACTGGCCCAGGCGCGCCGACACGTCGCGCGGGTCCAGCGTATTGGCCATGCTGTAGCGTTCCAGCGCCCGCCGCGGCCAGCCGCGCATCATGTAGACGTTGCCCAGCGACGACTGCGTGCCGCCATTGGCCGGGGCCAGTTCCACCATTTTTTCCAGGTCGTGCTGGGCGGTGGCCAGGTCACCGCTGTAGGCGCGGATCATCGACAGGTTGAGATCGGCCTCATAACGCGGCCAGTTGGCATAGGGCGCGCGCGCACCCTTGGCCCAGCGCCACGCCGGCTCCTGCGCCTGCCACTGGGCAAGCACATTGATCGCGGTATCGGCGCGCTCGCTTTCCAGGTGCGCGTAGGCCAGTTCCGAATGCACTTCGGAGCGGCCCGGGTCGGCCTTGAGCGCCGCTTCCAGGACCGGGATGGCTTCATCCGGGTGCTGGCTGGCCATCAGCGAATCGCCGACCGCCGCCATCAGGTAATTCGGCACCTCATGGCCTTCGGCGAGCAGGGCGCGGTACTCCTCGCGCAGCTGTTCGTGGCGGCCCAGCCGGTTGAGCAGGATCAGCCGGTCGTAGCGGATCCGCAGCGGGGCGGTCTGCACGGTGTAGCCGTCGCGCTGCAGATAGCGCTCCATCTGCGCGAGCGCGTCTTCGGCCTCGTCCAGCCGGGTGTCTTCGCTGGCGCCGTAGGCCAGGCTCCAGCCGACCCGCTTGGCCAGGTAGTTGGCTTCAAAGCGTTGCTTCTGCGCCTCGTCGAACAGGTCCGGGCGGGCCTGGTACAGCTGCCAGGCGCGGTGGGCGTTGCCGATGTCGGACAGGGTGAGCACCTGCAGGCGATACAGCAGCTCGTCGTCGGGCGCATCCACCCGGGCCCGCTCGATCGCGCCCAGCGCATCCAGCCAGCGCGCCTGGTCACGGTAGGTGCTGATTTCCGCCAGATGGTCCGCTCGCGAGGTCGCGGCAGACGCAGCCGGAACCGTCAAGCAAAGCGTGGCGCATGCCAGGCCGACGCAGAGCGCCAGCGGCCGATGGTTGTACATGGAACCCCCGGGAGCATCCCTTCAAGAGAATCTGTTTGTGCGTAAAATGTGACGCACATCACATGCCAATCGTGCACGACTTGGCGGATGTTGACAAATTTTTAACTCGCACGATGGCCTCCGCAGCTGTGCAAACAGGCGCGATCACTACTTCAAGTGATTGATTCACAAGACCATCCGGCCGCCGCCACGGCGTTGTTCCGGGGGGCTGCCCACCCTGAAACCGTTCATCGGCCTGGGCCGACGTCTTTCCCTGATCCATCCTACAGGTCAGTTTTTGACACGCTACGTCAAAAGATGCGCAAACGGCGTGTAGAGATGCGCCATGCGCGTCTGCTTTCCGGCACGCCGCTGGCCGGTTACCAGACGTCTTCCAGCTTCTGCGGCTTGCACGCCACCCACGACGCGCACAGCAGCACCAGCGCGCACACCAGCAGGAAGCCGAACGGCAGGTACCAGGCGCCGCTGACCGCATGCAGCCAGCCGAACAGGAACGGGCCCAGGCAGCTGAAGGCATAGCCCACGCCCTGCATGAAGCCCGACAGCGCCGCCGAACCGGCGGGGGTGCGGGTACGCAGGTTGATCAGGGTCAGCGCCAGCGGGAAGGTCGAGGGGCCGATGCCCAGCAGCACCGCCCACAGCCACGGCGCCTGCATCGGCGCGAACAACAGCCCGGCGAACGCGATCAGGAACGCGCTGAACCCGACAATCACCAAGGGAAACGGGTTGCGCAGCCGCACGGCCAGCGCCGGCATGGTCAGCGACGGCACCAGGCCCAGGGCCGCGAAGATGGCCACCATGATCCCGCCGAACGCTGGCGTGGCCCCGGCTTCCACCACGATGCGCGGCAGCCAGGTGAACATGGAATAGGTCATCAGCGAGGTCATGCCGAACATCAGCGCCATGCCCCAGGCCAGCGGCGTGCGCCAGACCTTGCCATGCGGCTGCGCGGCCGGGTCGGCGGCGGTATCCAGCGGATCCGGATGCGGGCGGCGGCGCGCCAGCGCGATCCAGGGCAGGGCAGCGGCCACCGCGAAGATCGACCAGATGCCCAGCGATACCCGCCACCCGGCCTGTTCGGCCAGCGGCACCGCCAGCAGCGCCGGCACCAACGTGCCCAGCTGCAGCACCGTTATATAAAGCGTGCTCACCGTGCCCACGCGGTTGGCGAAATAGCGCTTCACCAGCGGCGGCACCACCACGTTGCCGATGCCCATGCCGGCCAGTGCCACCACCGAGCCGAACAGCAGGCTGCCCACGCCGCCGGCCATCGAGCGCAACAGCAGGCCCACCGCCGCCAGCACCATGGCCAGCAGCGCGGTGCGCTCCAGCCCGATGCGGCGGGCCACCATCGGCGTGGTCACCCCGAACAGCGCGAACGAGGCCGTGGGCAGCATGCCCAGCACGCCGGTCATGGTGGTGCCGAACCCGAAGGTCTGGCCCAGCTGGTCCAGCAGCGGGGTGATCGAGGTCACCGCCGTACGCAGGTTCAGCGCAGCCAGCAGGATGGCGGAAAACGCCAGCACGCGTCCGCGCAGCAGGGACGTGGAATGGGGGTCGGCAGGCGTCATGGCAGGAATCTCTTGCAGGTGGCGCGGCACGTGGGGGTGCAGCGGAGTGCGGGCGCTCGGCGCAGGCCGTGAAGGACAAACGCTGCCGCATTGTACGCGCCGTAGCGCCACGCACTGCGTGGCTGCTTGCGGGCGACAGATACAAAAAAGCCCGGAGGACATGTGTCTTCCAGGCTTCAATGTGACCACTTGTATGGTCGGGGAGACAGGATTCGAACCTGCGACCTCTACGTCCCGAACGTAGCGCTCTACCAGACTGAGCTACACCCCGTAAGGAGCCGCCTATTGTATCGATCCCGCCCTTCGGCGGCAAGGGGGACCGTTTGTTCACCTTCGGATGCCGTGTTGCCACGACCTTGACAAAAAAGCCTGGAAATCACGTTTCCAGGCTTCAATGCGACCACCGGAGTGGTCGGGGAGACAGGATTCGAACCTGCGACCTCTACGTCCCGAACGTAGCGCTCTACCAGACTGAGCTACACCCCGAAGGAGCCGACAAGGATACGGTGTGAAGGGAGTATCGGCAACCTTTTTTTACCGCGAAGAGCAGCCGACTGACAGTCGGCTCTACCGGGCGTCGCGGTCGGTGGCGCCGACCTCGCGCGCTTCGAACCACATGCCGTTGAGGATGGCCGCGGCCGAGGCCAGGCCGGTGCCGAGGATCCAGGCGAAATACCACATGGCAAAACCTCCAATGTCACGTTGGGTAGGTGCCGACCGTGGGTCGGCACGGTGGGCAATATCAATACGCGTTCGGGTTGTCGGCCATGTCCTCGGCCGTGGTCTTGCCCTTCATCACCCGGTAGACCCAGCTGGTGTAGGCAATGATGATCGGAAGGAAGATCACCGTGGCCACCAGCATGATGAACAGCGTGAGCTGGCTGGACGAGGCATCCCACACCGTCAGGCTGCCGCTGGGCTGGCTGGACGAGGGCAGCAGGAACGGGAAGATCGCAAAGCCCACGGTCAGGATGATGCCGGCAATCGACGCGCCCGAGGCCAGGAACGCGGCCATGCCGCGGCGGGCCCGCAGCAGCACCGCGCTGGCCAGTGCACCGGCCAGGCCCAGCAGCGGGAACACCAGGGTCAGCGGCATGCTGCTGTAGTTGCGCAGCCAGCCACCGGCCGCCGTGCCCACCGCAGCGGTCTTCAACAGCGGGTTGGTCGGGCCGTCGGTGACCACCTGCGAGGTGATTTCATAGCCCGGCAGGCCGAACGCCACCCAGGCACCGCCCGCAGCGAACAGCACGAAGCTGAGCAGCGCGGCAATGCTGCCGTAACGCGCCGAGCGCTCGGCCACCGCGCCGTCGGTCTTCAGCACCAGCATGGCCGCACCGTGCGACACCATCATCGCCACGCCCACCAGCCCGGCCAGCAGCGCGAACGGGGTGAGCAGGCCGAAGAACGAACCGGTGTAGAAGATGCGCATGCTGTCATCGAAGTGGTACGGCACGCCCAGCAGCACGTTGCCCACCGCCACGCTGGCAATCAGCGCCGGCAGCAGCCCACCCACGAACAGCACCCAGTCCCACGTGTCGCGCCAGCGCTTGCTCGGCATCTTGCTGCGGTACTTGAAACCCACCGGGCGCAGGATCAGCCCGAACAGCATGGCGAAGATCGCAAGATAGAAGCCGGAGAAGCTCACCGCATACAGCGGCGGCCACGCGGCGAAGATCGCACCGCCCCCGAGCACCAGCCAGACCTGGTTGCCTTCCCATACCGGGCCTACGGTATTGATCACCGTGCGTCGTTCTTCATCGGTCTTCGCCACGAATGGGAGCAGAGTGCCCACGCCCAGGTCGAAGCCGTCCATCACTGCCCAGCCCACCAGCAGGATGCCCAGCAGCAGCCACCAGATCACGCGCAGGGTGGTGTAATCAAGTCCAAGAATGTCCATCTGGAATCTCCTGCCTTATGCCTGGCCGGGGGCCGGCGTGGCGGCATGGTGGGGAAGCGGCGTGCGTGAAGGCTGCAGCGACGGAAGAATGTCGGCCGGCCCGGTACGGATCGTCTTGAGCATCAGCTTCACCTCGATGATCAGCAGCACCGTATAGGTCAGCGTGAACACCGCCAGCGTGGTCAGGATTTCATGCAGGGCCAGCCCGGACGCCGCGTAGAAGGTCGGCAGCACGCCGTCCACCGCCCACGGCTGGCGGCCGTATTCGGCCACGAACCAGCCACACTCGATCGCAATCCACGGCGCCGGAATCGACCACACCGCCAACCGCAGGAACCAGCGCTTCTCGTGGAACGTGTTGCGGCAGGAGAAGTAGAAGGCCACCGCGAAGAACGCGATCAGGTAGAAGCCCAGCCCGGCCATGATGCGGAAGGTCCAGAACAGCGGCGCCACGCGCGGCACGGTGTCCATCGCCGCCTTGGAGATTTCCTCCGGCGTGGCATTGAGGATGTCATCGCGGTAGCGCTTGAGCAGCAGCCCATGGCCCAGGTCCTGCCAGTGGCGGTCGAACATCTCGCGCGCTTCGACGTCGTTCTTGTCCTTGCGCACACGTTCCAGCGCGCCGTACGCCAGCTGGCCGCCCTTGATGCGGTGCTCGGCGCGTTCCACCAGTTCCAGGATGCCTGGAATGGGCTGGTTGAACGAGCGCGTGGCGATCAGGCCCATCAGGTACGGAATCTTGATGGCGAAGTCGTTCTGCTGGGTCGTCTGGTTGGGAATGCCGAAGGCGGTGAAATCGGCCGGGGCGCGCTCGGTTTCCCACATCGCCTCGATCGCGGCCAGCTTCATCTTCTGGTGTTCGCTGGCGGCATAGCCGCTTTCGTCACCCAGCACCACCACCGACAGCGACGATAGCAGGCCGAACGCCGCGGCCACCGCGAACGAACGGCGCGCCATGTCCTTGTGCTTGTCGCGCAGCAGGTAGAACGCGCTGATGCCCATCACGAAGATCGCGCCGGTCACGTAGCCCGCACTGACCGTATGCACGAACTTGGCTTGGGCCACCGGGTTGAACAGCACCGCGGCAAAATCCACCACTTCCATGCGCATCGTGTCCGGGTTGAACACCGCGCCGGTGGGGTTCTGCATCCAGCCGTTGGCGATCAGGATCCACACCGCCGACAGGTTGGTGCCCAGCGCCATGAACCAGGTCACCGCCAGGTGCTTGACCGGGGTCAGCCGCTTCCAGCCGAAGAAGAACAGGCCCACCAGCGTGGCTTCCAGGAAGAACGCCATCAGCCCTTCAATGGCCAGCGGGGCACCGAAGATGTCGCCCACGTAGTGGCTGTAATACGACCAGTTCATGCCGAACTGGAACTCCATCACCAGGCCGGTGGCCACGCCGATGGCGAAGTTGATGCCGAACAGCGTGCCCCAGAACAGGGTCATCTGACGCCAGACCGGCTTGCGCGTCATGACGTACACGCTTTCCATGATGGCCACCAGGAACGAGAGGCCAAGCGTGAGGGGAACAAAGAGGAAGTGGTACATCGCGGTCAAAGCGAACTGCAGCCGCGACAGTTCTACGACTGTCGAATCGATCATGGCCTGGCTACCTCGTGGGGTTTTGCCGTTTCAGGTGGCGGGAAGGGGGTCTACGGAGTGAATTCTGTGACCAGCAACTTCAAACAGCCTTGATTGAGATCAATGTGTGAACAGGCAGATGCGCGGATCGTAGGCAGTCCGTGCTGCGACCGACTGCCGCACGGGGAAGGGTGGCCGGCGCCCATTACAATGGTCGGCACCTCCCTGTGGCCGCCAGTGACCCGCTTTGAGCATACCCCCCGACGCGCCCGCCATCGAGTCCAATGGTCTTCGCCGCCAGCGCCTGCAGTGGCTCGACGGCCTGGCTGCCAGCGCCCGCAGCCGCCAGCGCCTGGCCGCGGTGTGTATCTGCACGTCAGGCACACTCTTGATCGGACAGGCCGCGGCCATTGCCTGGCTGATCCAGGCAGTGCTGGTCGAGCGCCGCCCGCTGGCGGCCGCCACCCCGGTGCTGCTGGGCCTGGTGGCGGTACTGGCGGTGCGCGCCCTGCTGGGCAGCGCCACCCAGGCCGCCGCCGGCGACGTGGCCGATGCGGCCCGGCTGACCCTGCGCGAACGGGTGTACCGGCGGCTGCTGGGGCTCGGGCCGCTGTGGCTGCGCCAGCAGCGCAGCGGCGAGCTGGGCGAACTGATGCTGGCCCATGCCGACGCGGTGGAGAGCTACTACGCCGGTTACCAGCCGGTGCGGATCGAAGTGGTGGTGGTGCCGCTGCTCATCCTGCTGGCCGTGGCCTGGGTGGATTGGGTGGTGGCGCTGATCCTGCTGTTCACCGCCCCGCTGGTGCCGTTCTTCATGATGCTGGTGGGCTGGGGTGCCGAGGCCGCTGGCCGTGCCCAGCTTGGTGAGCTGGCGCGGATGAGCGGCCACTTCGCCGACCGTATCAAGGGCCTGGGCCTGCTGCGCCTGTACGGCCGGGGCGAGGCCGAGCTGGCCGGCGTGGCCGCCGCCGCCGAAGGCGTGCGCGAGCGCAGCATGAAGGTGCTGCGCATCGCGTTCCTGTCCTCCACCGTGCTGGAGTTCTTCGCCTCGGTCAGCGTGGCCATGGTCGCGCTGTACCTGGGCCTGAGCTATCTCGGCCTGATGTCGCTGCATGCCGCCGTGCCTACCCTGGGTGCCGGCATGTTCTGCCTGCTGCTGGCGCCGGAGTTCTACGCACCGCTGCGGCGGCTGGCCGCGCATTACCACGACCGCGCCAACGCACTGGCCGCCGCCGCCGAAGTGGAGCGCCTGCTGGGCGAGCTGCCGGCTGCTGCGGCCGCCGAAGACGCGGCGCCGGCGGTGCGCGCGCCGGAGCTGCTGGAGCAGCATGCACCGCCAGTGGTGGTGCGCAACCTGGTGCTGCGTCCGGTGGGCGCCTCGCACGATGTGGTGCAGCAGCTGTCCTTCCAGATCGAGGCGGGCCAACGCCTGGCCTTGGTGGGGCCCAGCGGCAGCGGCAAGAGCACGCTGCTGGAAGCGCTGGCCGGCTGGTTGCCGCCACGCGAGGGCAGCATCGTGCTGCGCCCGGGCCTGGAGATCGGCTATGCCGGGCAGCGCCCGTACCTGTTCCACGGCAGCATCGCCGACAACCTGCGCCTGGCCGACCCCGGCGTGAGCGATGCGCGCCTGCAGGCCGTGGCCGAAGCGGCGCAGGTGATGCGTTTCGCGGCGCACCTGCCCGATGGCCTGGGCACCGTGATCGGCGAACGTGGCTTCGGGCTATCCGGTGGCGAAGCACGCCGGATCGGCCTGGCGCGGCTGCTGCTGCGCGACCCGCAGCTGCTGCTGCTGGATGAGCCCACCGCCTTCCTCGACCCGGACACCGAAGCCGCGCTGCTGCAGACCCTGGCCGCGTTCGCCCGCGACCGCGCCGTGGTCATCGCCACCCACAGCGACACCGCCATGCGCTGGGCCGACACGCGGCTGACCTTGACCGCGCAGGGCCGTGCGAGCACGGAGGTGCTGGCATGAGTCTGCCCCGCGAAGATTCCCTCAAGCAGGTGTTCACCCGCCATCGCGGCCGCCTGCTGCTCACCGTGCTGCTGCTGTGGACCACGATGCTGGCCGGCACCGCGCTGCTCGGGCTGTCCGGTGGCTTCCTGACCGCCGCCGCGCTGGCCGGTGCGGCCGGGCTGGGCAGCGGGTTCAATTTCTTCTCGCCCTCGGCCGGCATCCGCGGCCTGACCATGGCGCGCATCGTATCGCGCTATTTCGAAAAACTGGTCGGGCACGACGTCACCCTGCGCATCGCCCGCGACCTGCGCGTGTGGTTCTTCCGCCGCGCGCTGCCGCTGGCACCGGCGCGGCTGGCCGGCATCCGCACCGGCGAGCTGCTGGCGCGGCTGCTGTCGGACATCGGCGAAGTGGACGGCCTGCTGGTGCGCGCCATCGGCCCACTGCTGGCGCTGGGCGGTGTCTCGCTGGTGGCCGTGTTCTCCGCGTTCCTGATCTACCCCCCGGCCGCGCTGTTGCTGGCCGTGCTGGCGCTGGCCATCGGCGTGGGTGTGCCGTGGCTCACCGTGCGCGGCGCCGGCGGGCAGGAGCGCGACCGCGCGCTGCACCGTGCACAGTTGCGCACGCAGGCGTTCGAGGGGCTGGAAGGCGCGGCCGACCTTACTGCGCTGCACGCGCGCGAAGACTGGAACCTGCGTGTGCTGGTCGCGGCCAAGCAGCTGCGCTCACGCGACCGCCGGCGCCGCTGGCGGCTGGTGGGCGGCAACGCGCTGCACGGGCTGTGCGCCTCGGTCGGCCTGGTCGGCATGCTGTGGGTGGCGCTGCACGGATTCGAGCGCGGCGCGATTGATGCGGCGCTGGCGGCTGCGCTGGTGTTCCTCACCGTGGCGCTGATCGAACTGTGGGCCGGCATCGGCCTGGCCTGGCAGTCGTGGCTGTCCGGGCGCGTGGCGGCGGGACGCCTGGAAAGCATTGTGGACCAGCCGCCCGGCGTGCAGGATGCGGCGGCGCCGGTAGCACTGCATGCGCAAGCGGCCACGCTGCAGCTGGAACAGGTGGCATTCCGTTGGCCGGGGCAGGCGAGGGCGCTGCTGGAGGGCGTGCAGCTCAGCGTGGCGCCGGGTGATCGCATTGCCATTCGCGGTGACAGTGGCAGTGGCAAGACCACCTTGTCCGCGCTGCTGCTGCGCCTGTGGGACCCCGACGAAGGACGCGTGCTGTATGGCGGGCAGGACATCCGCAACGTCGCCCAGGACGCGTGGCACAAGCAGATTGCGTGGTTGCCGCAGAGCGCGCCGGTGTTTGCTGGCAGCATTGCCGACAACCTGCGGCTGGGCAATGCGCAGGCCACTGATGAGCGCTTGTGGCAGGTGCTGGCTGACGTGCGGCTGCAGACCTGGGCTGCGCAGATCGGGGGGCTTGACGCCTGGGTGGGCGAGAACGGCGCCACGATGTCGGCCGGGCAGGCGCGCCGCTTGGCGCTGGCGCGCGCGTTGCTGCGTGGCGCACCGATCCTGCTGCTGGATGAGCCCACTGAAGGCCTGGATGTGGATACTGCGCACGCCCTGCTGCACGACATGGTGGCGGCGCTGCATGGCAGAACGCTGGTGATGATCACGCACGACGAACTGCCGGACGGCATCGTGCACCGCAGCTACCACCTGCGCGAGGGCAGGCTGTCGTAGCGCCGGCTACACGGGGTTGGCAATGGGTGCATGGACGCCACACGCGACCGCCTTTGTGCCAAACCGCCCGCGCACACCATGCCAGAAATGACACCCTTTTCCCGCTCCAGCAGGGTCACGACGCCACCCATCGCGCCTCGCGAAACGTGACGCTGTCCCGCGCGGAATGCGACGCGCCGCAAGCATTTCCCGATGGTGCGGTGACTTGTGACATTGCGGTAGACAGGCTCACTTGAAACGCATCGAACGCGAGAGAGAAACAATTGGAGCTAGGCTTCGCACCATCGCATGGTGTGCGCTCGGAGCCTGAGAAACTCCTAGGAAGGCAACATGCGCGACGTCCTGCGTCGGGAGGGTGACGGAATAAAATACCCTCGTGGGAATACGTCATGCCCGGATCTTCTTACGGTTCTCAGCCTCCCGACTCCCTCGCCATCCGGCGAGGGAGATTCCTGTTGGAGGTTCACCATGCACAGTTCCTGGCCTGACACCCCTTCTACCGAACGCGCCAAGCGGAAACTTCACCTGACCCAGCCCGCCCGCGTCCGCGTCGAGGCGCTGCATTACCCTGTCAGTGATGGCGAAGGCGACGACATCCCGGTTCCCTGCATCAAACTGCGTGGTCTCTGGCTGCGCAAGGCGGGCGTGGACGTAGGCGCCCGCCTGAAGCTGGAGCTCATCCCCGGCGGCATCCAGCTCACCGTCGAACCCGAAGCCGACCCCAACCTCCCAAAAGTCCGGCAGATGGGCCGCCTGCAGAAAGCCCGCCTCGAAAGACAACGCCAAGAATCCACCCTTGGTTAAATGCATGTCTATAGGGCATGCACCAACCAATTCCTAAAGCGCGGTGAGGGGGGCAAGCAAAAATGGCGGGCTGAAGGCGGGCCAGCGTGCAATGCATTCACCGCCTTCGGCTGGTAGGCGGTCATATGTGTTGCCGTTATCGCGACGGCATCCAGCCCTCACTGCCGTATCGCATCCATCATCGAATATTACTTAAAGGCAACGCTGTGAATGACTCAGCGACTCCGATACGCTCACCCAGCACCTTGGCTGCGGCTCCTAGGTCCGCCCTGTCGCTATTGATAATAGAGAAGTGGGGTCAGGCTTTATCCATCGCCCGATCACATGACGCTGTGTAAGTCATGCTCAAGTCTTGGCGGTAGCCAATCGGCCTGATATGCATAGTGTCATATGCCTGTCGAGAGTTTTCTTTGCCAAGCGTCGAATTGCTCGCGGAGTAGGTTGCAGACCTTGGCAACACTTTCTGCTTCTGCTTGCTGCTCGAATCCCAAGTCTCCGAACTGCGTTAATCGATGCGCGGAAATGGTTTGGTACGCAGTTAAGAACGCTCGCTGGTCAGGGTGCGTTGCGATTAGAGCGTCTAGAACTGCGTCCTGTGCGATCTCCGCTGCCAGCCGCTCCATCAGGTTCTGTTCCAGAACCCTCAGCCTAGATTCGATGTCCATGCATTCCTCCAGAGGCTGGTCGAGTGGCTCGTGCTTGCCATGGTACCGGCAGATACGCAGGGTCGGGAACAGCGCAGAGGATTGATTCTACGTTTGGAGCATTGAGAGACTTGTGCGAACCATTGCGATACTTGGCAGACATGGCAGACATGGCAGACATGGCAGACGGACTCGGACCGGAAGTAGTCGCCCCCGTTAGCGTCGGCCTCTGGCTGGCAGAGGCCACGTCACCCTGTAATGGGCAACCCTCCACCGGCACTCCACGCCATCCCAACCAGATTGATCACCACAGCCAGCCAAAAGCTAGTCTGGAACGACGCCTTGCGGTTCTTGTGGCGGAGGACGGCCTGCGCCAACAATGCACCCGGCCATCCTCCGAGTAATGCCATCGCCTGCAGGGTGATCTCAGGCGTGCGCCGCCGATAATGTTGGGCGGCGCTCTTGTCGTGCCAGTAAAGCAGGAAGGTGAGGGCGCTCATGCCCAGGTAAGCCCCCGCAATCCAAGGTGGGCAGTAGCCCGCCAAGGTGGCTGCGGCCACGCCTGCCAGGAACAGCAATGCGATGGTGCGCCGGGGCAGCCGCTCGGGCCCGCGGTTGCCCTTGGCCGCGGTACCGGCCCTGAGCCCATCACGCTGCAGCGCGAAACGTACGTTCACCGCGTTGAGGCGGCCCTGCCCATCGCGCTTTGCGTCGTACGTGATCACATCATTCAGGCCAGGGCGCCGGTCGCGCGCGGCAAATGCTCGGATATGCACGAAGCAGCGGTCACCCCCACCATTGGGCTGCACGAAGCCGAAGCCGCGCGCGTCGTTCCATTCGCTGAGCCTGCCCTGTTGCCGCATGGCTCAGAGCGCATCCAGGAACGTACCGACTGCAGGCCCGAATCGTTCGAAATCCACCAGAAACGCATCATGCCCCTGCGGCGAGTCCAGCCCGATGAACTGCGCATCGGCACCGCCGGCGCGCAGGCCGTCGGCGATCTGCTGCTGTTGCTGCACCGGGAACAGGATGTCGGTGTTGGCGCCGATGGCCAGGGCCTTGTCCACCTTGATGCTGGCCAGGCCGGCCATGACATCGCCGTCCGCGTATTCGGCCAGGTCGAACCAGTCCATCGAGCGGCTCAGGTAGAGATAGCAGTTCGGGTCGAAGAAGCGCACGAAGCGGCGCGCGTGGCCTTCGAGGTAGCTCTCCACCTGGAATTCCAATCCGAAAGGATCGTCATCGGCCTGGTCCGAATCCAGGCGCACGCGGCCGAACCGGCCATCCCACTCGAGCGCGGAGCGGTAGGTGATCACGCCCAGCTTGCGCGCCATCCGCATGCCCGATTCCGGGTAGTGCTGGTCGGTGTACTGGCCGCCGTTCCACTGCGGATCGAGGCGGATCGCTTCACGCTGCAGCGAGCGGATGGCGATGGAGAACGGAAGCGCCTGTGCGCTGCCGGAGATATTGACATGGCTGCGCGCGATGCCCGGGTGGAGCAGCAGCACGGCCAGCGCGGTCATGCCGCCCATGGAGTTGCCGATCACGCAGGCAAGCCGGGTGATGCCCAGCGCCTTCACCACGTCCACGGCGGCGCGTGCGCCGTCTTCGATGGACAGTTCCGGGAAGTTGAGGCGATACAGTTCGCCGGTAGCGGGGTTGATCGTGGCCGGGCCGGTAGAGCCCTTGCAGCTGCCAAGCGAGTTCACGCACACCACGAACCAGCGGTCGGTATCGATGGCCTTGCCAGGCCCCAGCATGCCATCCCACCAGCCGGCCGCAGCATTGCCGTCGTTGGCGGCAGCATGCGCGTCCGGCGACAGACCAGTGACGATCAGCACGGCATTGCTGGCATCGGCGTTGAGCGTGCCCCAGGTTTCGTAAGCCACATGCGCGCCGTGCAGCTGCCCCCCACGCTTGAACGCGAACGGCGAGGGCAGGGCGTGGTAACGGGTGCCGGGCGGGATGAATTCGGTCATGCGGCCATTCTAACCGGGCAGGTCAACGGCGCCGTGTCACGGCTGGGACGCTTCGTACCGGCGTACAGCCATGTCCTGCGTGGCTTCACGGCCACCGACAAAGGGCATCCACGCAGGGCGTGGATCTACAGGGCCAATCGGATCGTGCCCTCATGCGGCAACGTCACCCGCACTGCCTCCGAGTCCACATCGCCTTCCTGCCGGCTGGCGGTGCCCGAGGCCGACAGCCGCGCGAACACCTCCACGTCCTTCAGCGAGGACAGCTTCGCCGTCGGCATCGGGCTGTCGGCGTCGTCCAGGCGGATCTTCAACGGCAGGGCCGTCGCCGGATGTTTCTCCACCGCCACCGGCATCGGCGGCCCGCCGGGCACCCGTGCAATCACGAACACCTGCATGCCGGCGGGCAACGCCTTGCCCGCAGACGCCGGATCCAGCGTTACCTCGATATCCAGCCCCACCGAGTGCGGATCTGCACCCGCCAGCGCCGGCATGCCCGCCTTCTCCCGCGCAATCGCAATCTGCTCACGCAGCGCTGCGGCCGCCGCCGGTTCCAGCCGCGGCAGCAGCGCTTCCCACACCGCGGCCGCTTCCGCGTCCTGCCCGCGTTGGCGCAGGGCGATGCCGATCAGCCAGCCGGCGCGCTCGTTGCCCGGCTCCAGTTGCTGCGCATGGCGTAACCACTGCAGGGCGGTGTCGTCGAAACGTTTGTCCGCATTCGTCTGCGCGCGCGCCTGCGCGGCTTCGACCAGCACCGGCACCTCATCCGGGGCCAGCCCCACTGCGCGGGTGAAGGCCTGGTTGGCCTTGTCCGGGTTGCCCAGCGCCAACTCTGAACGGCCCAGCAGGGCCCAGCCATCGGCGCGCTGCGGTTCCCGTTCCAACGCCTGCTCCAGCTCGCGCACCCCTTGCTGCAGCGTGGTCGGGCCCTCGTCGGCGACGACATCCATGGCCTTCGGCGTGCCCACCAGCAGGTACAACGCCACGCCCGCCACGCCGATGGCGATCACCGCCGCCACGAACGGTGCGCGTTTCCCGCTGCTGCGCAGCGGCCACAGCACCACCATCGCCACCACGGCGGCACACAGCCCGGCAATTACCTGCATCCACGCGCTCACCAGCGTTCCTCGCTGTCGCCCATCGGTTGTACCTGGCGGCTGCGCCGGCGCACCACCCACACCAGTACCCCGGCACCGCCCAGGACCAGTACCAGCGGGCCGAACCAGAGCAGGCTGTTGCGCGTGTCCATGGCCGGGCGGTACAGCACGAATTCGCCGTATCGGTCCACCAGGAACTGCTTGATCTGCGCATCGCTGTTGCCTTGCTGCATCAGCGTGAGCACTTCGCGGCGCAGGTCATGGGCGATCTGCGCGTTGGAATCGGCCAGCGACTGGTTCTGGCACTGCACGCAGCGCAGTTCGGCGGCCAGTGCGTGGAAGCGCGCTTCTTCTTCCGCGCTGCGGTACTGCAGCGGGGTGGGGTCGGATACGGCCTGTGCCAGCGCGAGGGCCGGCATCAGCAGCAGCGCTGCCACCAGAGCAACCCACAGGCCGAAGAGCGCAGGCATGGCGCGCCCGCCCCTTGCCGGGGTTGCTTGCCGCACGACCAACGGTCGTGCGCTACCGGTCGGTAGCCATTGCCCGCCGTCGCTTGGCAGCCATTGCCCACCATCGGTCGGCGGCCATTGCCCGCCATCGGTTGGCAGACATTGCCCACGATCGGTCGGCGGCCATTGCCCGCCACCGGTTGGCAGACATTGCCCATGATCGGTCGGCGGCGATTGCCCACCATCGGTTGACGGCCATTGCCCACCATCGGTCGGCGGCCATTGCCCACCGTCGGTCGGCGGCCATTGCCCACCATCGGTTGACGGCCATTGCCCACCGTCGGTTGGCGGCCATTGCGCGCCGTCGGTTGGTGGCCATTGCCCACCGTCGGTCGGCGGCCATTGCGTGCCATCGGCCGGTAGCGCACGACCGTTGGTCGTGCGTCTGCCCACCCCGGGCTCAGTTCGCCGGAGGCGGCGTAGTACGCGGTTGTGCATTGGCACGCTCCAGCTTTTCCAGCTCGGGCAACAGCTTGGTATCGATCACACGCTGGGTAAGTGCGCCGCTGTACTTCCAGCGCACCACGCCGCTGGCGTCGACCAGGAAGGTTTCCGGCGCGGCGGTTACGCCCCAGTCGATCGCGGTGCGGCCTTCGATATCGCTCAGCACCAGCACGAACGGGTTGCCCAGCTGTTCCAGCCAGCGCAGCGCATCGGCCGGTTCGTCCTTCCAGTTGTAGCCGATCACGCGCACGCGCTTGGTTTCGGCAAACCGGGTCAGGATCGGGTGTTCCTCGCGGCAGGCCGCGCACCAGCTACCCCACACATTGAGCACATACGGCGCGCCGCGCAGTTCGGTGCTGTGCACGGTGATGGACGGATCGTGCAGGACCGGCAGCGCGAACGCCGGCGCGGGCTTGCCGATCAATGCCGAAGGCAGGATGTCGCGGTCCGGCGCGCCGGATTTCATCACCCCGTAGATCATCAACCCGAGCAGCCCGAAGAAGAACAGCACCCCGATGACGATGGCCACGGGCGGCAGCGGGCGGAAGGCGGGGCGGGGATCGGACACGGAACTACTCCTGGAAACGACGGAAGCGGCGGTCGGCAGCGGTGACGAAGCCGCCCAGCGCCATCAGCAATGCGCCCAGCCAGACCCAGCGCACGAAGGGTTTGATATGCACGCGCACGGCCCATGCATTGTTGCCCAGCGGCTCACCCAGCGCCACGTACACGTCGCCACGTATGCGCGCATGGATGCCGGCTTCGGTCATCATCTGACCGCCGCTGGCGTAGGCGCGCTTTTCCGGGTGCAGCAGGGCCAGTTCACGCCCGCCCTGCAGCACGCGCACATGGCCGCGGTCGGACACGTAGTTGGGTCCCTGCTGGTGGTCCACGCCTTCAAAACGCAGGGTGTAGCCGCTCACCTCCAGGTCCTGCCCGGGGCTGAGCGCCACTTCGCGCTGCACGTTCAGCGCTTCCACCAGCAGGGCGCCGACCAGAAATACTGCCACGCCGGTATGGGCCAGCAGCATGCCGACCATTTCGGCGTTGAAGCGGCCGTTGCCACGCAGGCGGGTCCAGATGAAACGGGCGGTGCCAAAGGCAACCCACGCCGCCGCAGCCACACCGGCGCCCGCCTTGAACTTGCCCTGCGGGGCCATGAACCACGCGAGTACGCCGAGCAGCAGGGCAAACCCTGCCCACGGCGCCAGCAGCGCCAAGCGCTTCGACGCCTGGTCGCGCTGCCAGTTCACCAGCGGCCCGAACGGCAGCAGCGCCACCAGCGGCGCCATCAGCACGATGAACAGGGTGCCGAAGTAGGGCGGCCCCACCGACACCTTGCCCAGCCCCAGCGCGTCGGCCAGCAACGGGTACAGGGTGCCCAGCAGCACCATGGCGCAGGCGCCGGCCAGCAGCAGGTTGTTGGCCAGCAGCAGGGTTTCGCGCGAGGTGGGCATGAAGCCACGGCGCGGGTCGTCGCTGCCCAGTGCGCCGGCGCGCAGTGCGTACAGCAGCAGCGACGCGCCGATCACCAGGGCCAGGAACACCAGGATGAAGGCGCCACGCGAGGGATCGGCGGCGAAGGAGTGCACGCTGGTCAGCACGCCCGAGCGCACCAGGAATGCACCCAGCAGCGACAGCGCGAACGCGGCGATGGCCAGCAGCAGTGTCCAGCTGGCGAAGCTGCCGCGTTTTTCAGTCACAGCCTGCGAATGGATCAGGGCGGCGCCGGCGAGCCACGGCATGAAGCTGGCATTTTCCACAGGGTCCCAGAACCACCAGCCGCCCCAGCCCAGTTCGTAGTACGCCCACCAGCTGCCGAGCGCGATGCCCAGGGTAAGAAAGCCCCAGGCCACATTGGTCCACGGCCGGGTCCAGCGCAGCCAGCGCGCATCCACGTGGCCATCCAGCAGCGCGGCAATGGCAAACGCGAACGGCACCGCGAAGCCCACATAGCCGATGTACAGCATCGGCGGGTGGATGATCAGCCCCGGGTCCTGCAGCAACGGGTTGAGATCGCGGCCTTCCAGCGGTACCGGCAGCAGCCGCGCGAATGGATTGGAGGTGAAGAACAGGAAGGCGATGAAGCCCAGGCTGATGATGCCCATCACCCCCAGCACGCGCGCCCGCACGGTGTCCGGCAGGCGCTTGGACCACAGCGCCACCGCGCCGCCCCACAGCGCCAGCACCAGCACCCACATCAGCAGCGAGCCTTCGTGCGCGCCCCACACCGCGGAATAACGGTAGGCCAGCGGCAGCAGGCTGTTGGAGTTCTCGGCCACGTACCGCACCGAAAAATCCTGCTGCACGAAGGCGACGGTCAGCAACGCGAATGCGCCGGCCACCAGCGCCAGCTGCGCGACGGCGGCCGGCACGGCCACGGCCATCCACGCACCGCGCCCGCGCTGCGCGCCCCACAGCGGCAACACCGCCTGCAGCAACGCGGCCAACAGTGCACAGGCCAGCAGGACCTGCCCCAGCTCAGGCAACACTCAGCGTGCCTCCACGGCCGGCACCGGCACGTCGTGCTTGCTGTGCGCCTTGCCCATCTTGTCGGCCACTTCCTTGGGAATGTAGTTCTCGTCGTGCTTGGCCAGTACTTCGTCGGCGATGAACACGCCGTCCTGCAGGCGGCCCATCGCCACCACCGCGGAGTCTTCGCGGAACATGTCCGGCAGGATCCGCGAGGTGGTGACCGGCAGGGTGGCGTCGCCGTCGGTAACCACGAAGTGCGCGTCCAGCGAACCCTGCGCGCGCTGGAACGAGCCTTTCACCACCATGCCGCCCAGGCGGAAGGTCGACTGCGCGCCGGGGTCGCCGCGCAGAACTTCAGAGGGGGTGTACAGGTAGGCGATATTGCGCTGCAGGGCAAAGGCCACCAGGGTGGTGGCCAGTCCCGAGGCCAGCAGCGCCAGCAACACCCACACCAGCCGGCGGCGTTGGACGGGCGTCATCGGCTCAGCTCGCTGGCCAGCGGCGCGGGCGCCTGGCGCGTGTCGCGTGCGCGCTGGCGTTGCTGGCGCTGCAGGGCCTGCCGTTTCGCGGCGCGCAGGCGCAGGCGCGAGCCGAGCAGGTCGGCGGCCAGCACCAGCACGAACACCGCGTAGGCGCCGATGATGAAGGGAACATGGGTCATCGCAGGGGGTCCTCCAGGCGCGCATCGACCCAGGCCTTGCCGGCTTCGCGGCCCAGGTTGTCGGCACGCGCCTTGGCCAGCAGCGAGCCGACGAACCACAGTTTGGTGGCCACCACCATCCACCACAGCGGCGCGATCAGCTCCGAACGCACCGCGTTGGTGCCGAACACATTGATCGACTGGCGCTGGTGCAGGCCGCCCCACCAGTCCACCGAGTAGCGGATGATCGGCAGCAGCCCCACCCCGACAATGGCCAGCAGGCCGGCCGCGCGCGCGGCGCTGCGGCGGTCTTCGATCGCGTGGTACAGGCCGATCACGCCCAGGTACAGGAACAGCAGGATCAGTTCGCTGGTCATGCGCGGGTCCCAATCCCACCAGGTGCCCCAGGTGCCTTTGCCCCAGATGCTGCCGGTCAGCAGGGTGATCAGGGTGAAGCCGGCGCCCATCGGCGCGCAGGCCATGGCCAGGATTTCGCAGATCTTGATCCGCCAGACCAGCGCAATGGCCGAATACAGCGCCATCAGGGCGAACACGAACAGGCTCATCCAGGCACTGGGCACATGGATGTAGATGATACGGAAGGCGTCGTTCTGGTTCTGCTCCGGCGGCACCACGAACAGCCCCTGCCAGATGCCGATCAGCAGCACCGGCACCGCGGCGATGGTGAACACACGGGACCAGCGCGACGCGAAGCGGTCGAAGGTGGGCGGCGAACCGAGTTGGTGGAACCAGCGGACAAGGCTATTCATGCAGCGATGGCTATCCAGCTAGAGAGCAACAAACACGTAGTGACACGCCATGCGTGTCATGACGAACGAAGCAGCGCAATCCACTTGCACATCAACTCAACGAAATCCTGATGGCGGCCGCAGTCGCCAACGGCGCCAACACCAGCGCCACCACCAACCCGGCACCCAGCAGCAGCAACGCGCCCACCGGATCCTGCCCGCGTGCGGCGGCCGCCACGCTGCCAGCACCGAACACCAGCACCGGTACATACAACGGCAGCGCCAGCAACGCCACGAGAATACCAGAGCGCCGGATGCTCACCGTCAGCGCCGCCACCACCCCGCCAATCAGACTGAGCAGCGGCGTACCGAGCAGCAACGATGCCAGCAGCACTGGCAGATGGTCATGTGGCAGATGCAGCATTTCGGCCAGCAGCGGGGCCACCACGATCATCGGCAGGGCGGTGGTGGCCCAGTGCACCAGTACCCGCACCAGTACCAGCCAGGCCAGCGGCACCGGCGCCAGCAGCCATTGCTCCAGCGAGCCATCCTCGGCATCGCTGCGGAACAGGCTGTCCAGCGAAAGCTGCCCGGCCAGCAGCACGGCCAGCCACAACACCGCCGCGGCCACCTGCGCCATCAGCGGCGGGTCGCGGCCCAGCGCCAGTGCGAACAGCACCACCACCAGCAGCGCGAACAGCAGCGGCTGCAGCGCATCGCCGCGACGGCGCCAGAGCAGGCGCAGGTCGCGCCCGGCCAGCGCCCGCGCGGTCTGCCACAGTCCGGGTTCGGTACCGGGTGCAATCATGCGCGCACCTCCGGCAGTGCCGGGCTCTGCCCGGCAACGGCCTGCCCGGCAACGCGCAGTTCCACCAGCCGGGTCCGCACCGGCGGCGCGGCGTAGGCCCCATGCGTGGTCACCAGCGCCGCCCCGCCGCTGCGCAGATGCGCGGAGATCATCCGGTTCACCAGATTGATCCCGTCCAGGTCCAGGTTGGCATACGGTTCGTCCAGCAGCCACAGCGGCGCCGGCGACAGCCAGATCCGCGCCAGGGCCAGCCGTCGCTTCTGCCCGGCGGAAAGCTGTCGCACCAGGGTGCTCTCGAACCCGGCCAGGCCGACAATGGCCAGGGCATTGCCCGGCATCTGCCGCGCCCGCCGGCCATGCAGGCCGCACAGGAAGTTGAGGTTTTCCAGGGTGTCCAGGTCCGGCTTGAGGCCGGGCAGGTGGCTCAGGTAGGCCACGAAGCGGGCGCGCTCGCGGTGCCCGGCCGGGCGCCCGTCGATCTGGATGCTGCCGCTGTCGGCCCGCAACAGCCCGGCCAGCACGCGCAGCAGCGTGGTCTTGCCGGCGCCGTTGTCGCCCTGCACCAGCAGCGCCTCGCCCGCATCGACCTGCAGGTCGAGCGGCCCGAACACCGGTTCATCGTTGCGACTGAAGGCCAGGCCATGCGCGGCCAGCAACGGAGGGGTATTCGAAGAATTCAGCATCGGCGCAGTGTACCGGCGGAACGATCCCGCGCCCAACGGGCCCGTACCGTTCGTTGCCGGCACGAGGAGCAGCCGGCCAACGGCCGGCGCTACCGATCCTTTACACTGACGTGTCCCTGCTCAAGCGCCTGCCGATGAATCCCCAGACCAAGCTGCCCAAGGTGGGCACCACCATTTTCACCGTGATGTCCCAGCTGGCGGCCGAACACGGCGCCGTGAACCTGGGGCAGGGCTTCCCGGACTTCTCCGCGCCGCAGCGGCTGATCGATGAAACCGTCAAGGCCATGCATGGCGGCCTGAACCAGTACCCGCCGATGACCGGCGTGGCCCCGCTGCGCCAGGCCATCGCCCGGAAGTCGCTGGACCTGTATGGCGCCCAGATCGACCCCGATACCCAAATCACCGTCACCAGCGGCGCCACTGAGGCGATCTTCAACGCCATCCACGCCGTGGTCCGCCCCGGCGAGGAAGTGATCGTGCTGGACCCGGCCTACGACTGCTACGAACCGGCCATCGACCTGGCCGGCGCCCGCGCCGTGCACGTGCCGCTGGACCCGCAGACCTTCGCGGTCGACTGGGACCGGGTGCGTGCCGCCATCACCCCGCGCACCCGCCTGCTGATGGTCAACACCCCGCACAACCCGTCCGGCGCGATGCTCACCGCCGATGACATGCAGGCGCTTGCCGACGTGCTGCGCGGCACCGGCATCTACCTGATTTCCGACGAAGTCTACGAACACATCATCTACGACGGCCGCCGCCACGAGTCGGCGCTGCGCTACCCGGAACTGCGCGAGCGCGCCTTCGTCATTTCCAGCTTCGGCAAGACCTACCACTGCACCGGCTGGAAGATCGGCTATGCGGTGGCACCGCCGGCGATGAGCGCCGAATTCCGCAAGGTGCACCAGTACAACACCTTCACCAGCTTCGGCCCGGCCCAGTACGGTTTCGCGGCGATGATCCGCGACGAGCCGGAACACCACCTGGAACTGGGCGCGTTCTACCAGGCCAAGCGCGATGCGTTCCGCGAACAGCTGCTCACCACGCGCCTCAAGCCGCTGCCGGTGCCGGGCGGGTACTTCCAGCTGGTGGACTATTCGGCCATCAGCGACCTGCCGGACCACGAGTTCGTGAAGTGGCTGACCATCGAAAAGGGCGTGGCGGCGATTCCGCTGTCGCCGTTCTACGAGACCGCGCCGGACGGCCAGCGCCTGGTGCGGCTGTGCTTTGCCAAGAACGACGCCACGCTCAGCGCGGCGATCGAACGCCTGCAGGTGCTGTGATGGGCGCCGCCAACCGTCCCGATCTGCGCATCAGCCTGGTCCAGGGCGACACGCGGTGGCACGATCCCGAAGGCAACCGCGAGCATTACGGCGCGCTGCTGGCGCCGCTGGCCGGGCAGACCGATCTGGTGATCCTGCCTGAAACCTTCACCAGCGGTTTTTCCAATGACGCGATCTTCCGTGCCGAAGGCATGGACGGTGCCACCGTGGCCTGGATCCGCGAGCAGGCAGCGCGGCTGGGTGCAGCGGTGACCGGCAGCGTGCAGCTGCGGGTGGGGGAGGGTGTATACAACCGGCTGCTGTGGGCCACCCCGGACGGCGGGCTGGAGTATTACGACAAGCGCCACCTGTTCCGCTACGGCGACGAGCACCTGCGCTATGCCGCCGGCGATGCGCGCCTCACGGTGGAATGGAAGGGCTGGCGCATCAATCCCCTGGTCTGCTACGACCTGCGTTTTCCGGTGTTCTGCCGCAACCGGTTCAATGTCGAACGTGCCGACGACATGGACTTCGACCTGCAGATCTTCGTCGCCAACTGGCCCTCGGCGCGTGCCTACCCGTGGCGCACGCTGCTGCGCGCGCGGGCCATCGAGAACCTGTGCTACGTGGCGGCCGTGAACCGGGTGGGGGTGGATGGCAACGACCTGCATTACGCCGGCGACAGCGCGGTGATCGACTTCCTGGGCCAGCCGCAGGTGGAGGTGCGCGAGCGCGAGCAGGTGGTGACCACCGCCATCTCGGCCGCCGCGCTGGACGCGCACCGCGCGCGCTTTCCGGCGATGCTGGATGCCGACCGTTTTACCCTCGGGTAACCGGGGATCGGCGCTGCGCGACGGGGGCAGGTGAACGGTTGTTGCATGCAGGCCAGGGGGCTCATGCCCACGCTACGCCGACGCTGCTAGATTCGGGGCCACACATTCGGGTACGAGCGCATGGCAATGAAGACATTCTCCCTGGCCCTGATCGCGCTGGCTGGCCTGGGCGCGGTCCCCGCCGCGCAGGCCGCCGGCAATATTGATTGCGAGCTGCAGTACAACCTGGCCGGCTGGTCGGTGTTCTACAAGACCGCATCGGGTACCGGCACCATCACCTGCGACAACGGCGCGCGCATTCCGGTGAAGATCAGTGTCAAGGGCGGTGGCCTGACCGTGGGCAAGTCGACGATCACCGACGGCAAGGGCAAATTCAGCGGCGCCTACTCGCTCAACGACCTGATCGGTTCCTACGCCGCGGTGGAAGCGCACGCCGGTGCCGACAAGTCCAGCAGCGCCCAGGTCGTCACCAAGGGCGACGTATCGCTTGCCCTGGCAGGCACCGGCAAAGGCTGGGACCTGGGCGTAGCCGGCAGCCGCTTCACCATCGAACGTCGCTGAACGCCCCGGTCCGGTAGTGCCACGCCCTGCGTGGCAGCCCGCACCACAGGCCGCCATCACACCCCAAAAACACCCACCGCACCGACACTATCTCCGCATGCGGGGGCACGCGAGGGGTGAATCCATGTCGCTTGAAACCAGCACACGCGCCAACCGGTCAACACGCATCGGCTTCAACGGCCAGCTGCACGAACCTGCGGTGCACTGGCAGATCCTCGGCAATGGCCGGCGTGTGTACAACCCGGTGCTGCGCCGCTTCCACAGTCCCGACCGGGTCAGCCCGTTCGGCCGTGGGGGAATCAACGCCTATGCCTACTGCGGCTGCGACCCGCTCAACTACCACGACCCAGGCGGCCAGTTTGCGCTGCCAGGGCTGCTGCTGGGCCTGGTGGCGGGCATCGGTGGGGCGGGCGCGACCGCGCTGGCGGGCGTGCGCGATCGCGACGACGGGGGCGGCAACATGCTGCCATGGATCATCGGCGGTGCAATTGCGGCAGTAGGGATGCTGGCCGGTGTGGGCATGGCCGGGCGCCAGCAGTTGATGAAACTCGGATCGTCCAGCGGACGCGCACCGGGTGGGTCCTGGGCAAACCGCGCTGGCAGTGCGGCCCCCGCCGTGCCGTCCGCGCGACCGTCCCATGTGCCGCCGCGTCCTTCAACGCCACCGCGCAGCCGTTCTCCCAGTCCGGAGGGTTCGGTGAACTTCGTGCAGCGCGACGAAACCGGAATGGTGCTGAAGCACATGTCCGATCTGCCGTCACCGGTCAGCAGGAAAATCGTCGAGATCCGGGAGTTCGGCCCGCGCGGGAAGACGCCGGATCCCGCCCGGGTTCCAAGCGCCAGGCCGTTCTTCAACGACGCCGGGCAGCTTCCCCAACGGCACGGCAGCAGCTTTTATCACAGGTACCCGGTCTTCAATGGAACCGGGCACGGCTATGAAAACTGGCGCATCGTGACCGGAAGCAGCTACACGGGCGGTATCCATGCGATGTACGTCACCCCGAACCATTACGCGAGCTTCTTCAAGGTCAGGGACTGGCGCAGGACGCGTTGATGCAGGCTCGGCAAGCGATCTACGCGAGATAAAAAAAACCCGGTCGATGACCGGGTTTTTTTTCATGCATCAGCCGCCACGCGGGCCGCCGCCACGGTGGCCACCGCCGCCGGGACCGCGGCTGCCGCCCGGGCGTGCACCGCCGGGACGACCACCGGGACCACCCGGACCGCGTGCACCGGGGCCACCCGGGCCACGGTTGCCGCCCGGGCCACGTGCGCCGGGACCACCGGGGCCACGGTTGCCACCCGGGCCGCCGGGGCCGCGGTTGCCGCCGGGACGGCCGGCCGGGCGGGGCGTGCCATACGGGCTGGCGCCCGGATTGGCATGGTCGGACGGGAAGCTCGGGGCATTGCCCGGGTGACCGTACGGATGGCGCTGCGCGCCCTGGCCGCTGCGGTTGCCCGCGCCGGCACCGGCACCGGCCGGACGGCCCTGGCCGCCGTAGCCGCCACGGTTTTCACCGCGACCTTCGCCACTGAAGCCACCGCCGCTGCGCTCACCGTAGGCACCACGGCCCTGGCCGCCTGCGCCGCCCGGACCCTTGGGCTTGCCGTACGGACGGCCCTGGCCACCGGCGCCTGCGCCGGCACCCGGACCACGCGCGCCCGGGCCACGGGCGGCGCCCGGACCGGCATTGCGGTGGTTGCTCGGGCCGGTGCTCACGCCATCGGGCACGTACCAGCTGCGGAATGCGGCGGGGTTGCCTTCGGGCAGGGCGCGGTTGCCCTTGTCCGGGCGCTGCTTGAACGGACGCTGCGACTGCTTGGCCGCCGCTTCGCCGGTGACCGTCAGGCCACCCTTGAAGCCACCACCCTTGCCGCCGCGGCCACGACCGCGGTCTTCGCGCACGTTGTCGAAGCGGCGCAGTTCGCGGCCTTCATCGGCCTGGTTGTGGCCATTCACGTAAGCGTTGCCACGGCCACCTTCGCGCGACACGCGCACGGTGGTCTTGGCGGCGCGGCGCTGGCCGATCACCGGCTGCAGGGTCAGCGCCGACGGCGCGCCTTCTTCCAGCTTCAGTTCGGCGCGCAGCTGCTCGACCTGCTTGGCGGTGAGTTCCTGCGACTGGCCACGCAGCAGTTCGCGCGGCAGGCTGATCTTGCCGTAGCGGGTGCGCTTCAGGCGGCTGACCTGGCAGCCCTGCGACTCCCACAGGCGACGCACTTCGCGGTTGCGGCCTTCCTTGACCACCACGCGGAACCAGTCGTGCGAATCGGTGCCGCCGATGCGTTCGATTTCGTCGAACTTGGCCGGGCCGTCTTCCAGCGCGACGCCGCGGGCGAGGCGGTCGACGATGGCGTCGGGCACCTTGTCTTCGCCTTCCGGTGCGCGCACGCGGACCACGTACTCGCGTTCGACCTCGTAGGAGGGGTGCATCATCGCGTTGGCCAGCTCACCGTCGGTGGTCGCCAGCAGCAGGCCGGTGGTGTTGATGTCCAGGCGGCCGATCGCGATCCAGCGTGCGCCCTTCAGGGCCGGCAGCGCTTCGAACACGGTCGGGCGACCTTCGGGATCTTCGCGGGTGGTCACTTCGCCATCGGGCTTGTTGTAGGCCAGCACGCGCGAGGTTTCGGTCAGCGCGGTGGCAACGAAGCCACGGCCATCCAGCTCGACCTTGTCGCCGCTCTTGATCGACTGGCCGGTCTTGGCCACTTCGCCATTGACCTTGACCAGGCCGTCGGCGATGCGCTGTTCCAGCGCGCGGCGCGAACCCAGGCCGGCCTGGGCCAGCACCTTGTGCAGGCGCTCTTCGAGCTTGGGCTGTTCGGTGTCGGAATCGCGCTTCAGCGACAGCTTGTTCAACGACAGCTTGCGGGGGGTGTCACTCATTTACTTGGCTCCGGCCGGCGACGGTTTCGTCGGCCTCTGGTTCGGGATCGGCTTCGTCAACAGCCACGGTCGTCTTCGCGACGGCGTTGTTTTCGGTTTCGTTCTGGTACGCCGCGCGTGTTCCCGGCGCGGTATCGGGGTCGCCATCGCTGGCGGTCGTATCCGCGTCGTCGTCGGGGAGCGACGGCGACGCATGGGATGGGGTGTCACTATTGTCTGACTCGGCGTCCTGTTCCGCCAGTCGGGCGGCCATCAGGGCGGCGCGGGCGGCGGAACGGGCAGTGGCCGGGTCCTGTTCGGGTTCCGGTTCGGATTCCGGTTCGGATTCCGGTTCGGGTTCCGGTTCGGATTCCGGTTCCGGGAGGGTTTCCGGTTGCGGTTCGGCGTCCGGGTCCGCCGCGCCTGCGGCGATCCGGCCGGCCAGCTGGCCGTCGTTGTCCAGCGGCAGCTGCGGTTCCAGTTCGCCCAGGTCGCGCAGTTCCGACAGCGGCGGCAGTTCATCCAGGCGCTTGAGCCCGAAGTAATCCAGGAAGCCCTTGGTGGTGCCGAACAGCGCCGGCTTGCCGGGCACGTCGCGGTGGCCGATCACGCGGATCCATTCGCGCTCCTCCAGGGCCTGGATGATGTTGCTGCTCACCGCCACGCCACGCACCTGTTCGATTTCGCCGCGGGTGATCGGCTGGCGATAGGCGATCAGCGCCAGCGTTTCCAGCGTGGCACGGGTGTAACGGGTCTTGCGCTCGGTCCACAGCCGGGTGATGAAGCCGTGGACCTCGCTGGTGACCTGGAAGCGGAAGCCGGAGGCGACCTCGACCAGCTCCACGCCACGCTCGGCGCAGCCTTCGCGCAGCAGTTCCAGCGCGCGTTCGATGCTGCCCGGCGGCGCCGGTTCCTCTTCCGGGAACAGGCCCTGCAGCTGGGCCAGGGTCAGCGGCTGGCTGGAGGCCAGCAGCGCCCCTTCGACAATACGGTTGATCAGCGGTTGATCCATGCGTGGGTCGGGTGCTCAGTCGGATTCGTTGGCGGCGTCGGCATCGTCGAATTCGCTGTTGAACTGCAGCGGTTCGTTGGTGTTGCCAGCGGCCAGGGACTTGACGTAGATCGGCGCCAGCGGCGCTTCCTGGACGATGTCCAGCAGCTGTTCCTTGGCCAGTTCCAGCAAGGCCAGGAAGGTGACCAGCACCCCCAGCTTGCCTTCTTCGGCGGTGAACAGCGTTTCAAACCGGTAGAACCTGCCGTCTTCCAGCCGGCCCAGCACGTCGCCCATGCGCTGGCGGACGCTCAGGGCCTCGCGTTTGATCGCGTGGCCGGTAAACAGCTCGGCGCGCTTGAGCACGTCGTGCAGCGCCATCAGCATTTCCTTCAGGTCCACCGGCGGCGGCAGCTTGATCGCCGCGCGGTCGGGCACGAAGGCATGGGCCAGGCTGGTGTCGCGGTCCTGGCGGGGCAGGGCGTCGATATCCTCGGCGGCCTGTTTGAAACGTTCGTACTCCTGCAGCCGGCGCACCAGTTCCGCGCGCGGGTCGCCTTCCTCGCCTTCGATGCTCGGCGGGCGCGGCAGCAGCATCCGCGACTTCACCTCGGCCAGGATGGCGGCCATGACCAGGTATTCGGCGGCCAGTTCGAAGCGCAGCTCCTGCATGACATTGATGTAGTCCACGTACTGCCGGGTGATTTCGGCGACGGGGATGTCCAGGATATCCAGGTTCTGCCGGCGGATCAGGTACAGCAGCAGGTCCAGCGGACCTTCGAAGGCATCCAGGATGACTTCCAGCGCATCCGGCGGGATGTACAGGTCCTGCGGGATCTGCAGGACCGGTTGACCATGCACCACGGCCAGCGGCATTTCCTGCTGCTGCGGGGCGGTCGGCCGGGTTTGCGGGTTCGCGTCGAGCGCGAGTTCGGAAGTCATCAAGATTGACGTCGGTATTGCAACGGACCAGTTTGCTGCGCCAGATCCGAGCGGGACGGCCCGTTCGGCAAGGATCGCAAGCCATGACACGCCTGTGCCGGCGTGGTTCCACATTTCAAACAGCAGCAGGACGCGCTGCCGGCGCGCTACGGCAGGTAGCGACAGAACTACAGGAGGTCGTCTACGTGTGCTGGTGTGGGGCAGCGGGTCCCTGTGTCGAAGGGGTGCTGCGGCCAGCCACGTGCAATGTGGACAAGAGTACGGCTTCACAACGGCAGTGTCCAGCGAGGCGGGCTAGAATCGCGGGGTTTGTTTAGCTGAGCCCCTGGAGTTGCCCGTGTGGTATGTGATTGAAGGCTATGACGGTACCGATGTGCTGCCCGCCCGGCTGGCCGCCCGGCCGGCCCACCTGGCCCGGTTGGAAGCCCTGCGCGACGCAGGCCGCCTGCTGCTGGCGGGCCCGTGCCCGGCCATCGACAGCGAAGACCCGGGCCCGGCTGGCTTCAGTGGCAGCGTGGTGATTGCCGAGTTCGATTCGCTGGAGCAGGCGCAGGCCTGGGGCGCCGAGGATCCCTATGTGGACGCGGGCGTGTACACCCGCGTGCAGGTGCGTCCGTTCCGCAGGGTGCTGCCATGAGCCGGGTCGAGCAGATCCGCGCCGCCCTGCAGGCGGCGTTCGACCCGGAGCTGCTGGAGGTGGTGGATGACAGCCATCGCCACGCCGGCCACGAAGGCGCACGCGATGGCCGGGGGCATTTCAATGTCCGCGTGGTCAGCGCCGCCTTCGAGGGCAAGCTGCCGCTGGCGCGCCACCGTGCCGTGTATGCGGCCCTGGGCACGCTGATGGAGACCGACATCCACGCGCTGTCCATCGATGCCCAAGCCCCGCCAAAAAAGGGCTGAAACCCTTGTCCCGCCTTGTCCCGGAAAGTCCCGGGGCGACCTCTCCAAGACATCTCGAGGTTACCGCCGTGCGACATTCGCCTAACGGACTGTTTACATCCGGGTTTGAAAACGCTTACATTCCGCGCCAAGCCCAGATCTCTAAGCCGTGGAGGGCGGCGAAGTGAACAAGGCAGCCATCACCATCAAGGATGTAGCCCGCGAAGCCCGCGTCAGCGTGGCAACGGTCTCGCGTGCGCTCAACGGGCATGAAAACGTCGCCGAACCGGTGCGCAAGCTGGTGCTGGAGGTGGCCGCGCGCCTGCGCTACACCCCGCACGCTGCCGCCCGCAGCCTGAGCAGCCGGCGCACCAACACGATCGGGGTGGTGCTGCCCGACCTGTACGGCGAATTCTTCTCCGAGCTGATGCGCGGCATCGACCAGGTGGCACGCGCGCGCCGCCAGCACCTGCTGGTGTCCAGTTACCACGGCGACCAGGAGCAGCAGGGCGCGGCCCTGCGCGCCATGCGCGGCCGGGTCGACGGGCTGCTGGTGCTGTCGCCGTATGCCGAACGCCCGGGCTTCCTCACCGACAACCTGCCGCAGTCGCTGCCCACGGTGCTGATCAACACCTACCTGCCCGAGCAGGACCATCCGGTGCTGAGCATCGACGACCATGCCGGCGCGATGGCGATGACCCGCCACCTGCTTGCGGGTGGGCACCGGCGGATTGCCTTCATTGCCGGCCCCGACCTGAACTTCGATGCGCGCGAACGCCTGCGCGGCTTCCGCGATGCACTGGCCGCGTTCGGCAGCGCGGCCGAAGGCATCGAGCTGCCGGGCGACTTCGATGAAGCGTCCGGCCACCGCGCCGGGCAGGAGCTGCTGGCCGCCGGTGCCTTGCCCGATGCGGTGTTCGCCGCCAACGACATGATGGCGCTGGGCTGCCTGTACGCCTTCGCCCAGGCGGGCGTGCGGGTGCCGGCCGATGTGGCGCTGGCCGGCTTCGATGACATTCCGCTGGCGCGTTTCGTTCACCCGTCGTTGACGACGATGCAGGTGAGTATCGCCGAGTTGGGCGATAGGGCGGCGACGCGCCTGCTGCAGTTGATGGATGGCAACAACACGGAGACGGAGGGCGACAAGCAGACGCTTGTACCGCGCCTGATCGTGCGTGATTCATGCGGTATCGGTTCCACGTCGTAGGCCACGACCGTTGGTCGTGGCACAACTGAAAACAAAAAAGACAGGCGGCCGCAACGACGGTCACCACCACCCGGAGATTTACATGACGTATTTCAAGAACAGCACCCGCATGCCGGCTCGCCGCCTGCTGACCAGTGCGCTGGTCAGCTGCCTGCTGTTGGGCGCTGCGCCGAGCCTGATGGCGCAGTCTGCTACCTCCTCGCTGCGTGGCCAGGTCGCCCAGGCCGAAGCCGGCACCGAAGTCACTGCCACCAACGTGGCCAGCGGCAGCGTGCGCCGCGCCACCACCCGCGCCGACGGCAGCTACTCGCTGATGGGCCTGGACCCGGGTACCTATGACGTGGTCGCCAACGGGCAGACCCAGAAGGTCACCGTGACCGTGGCCTCGACCGCGACGCTGAACTTCAGCGGCGCCCCGGCCAATGGCGGCACCGCCAACGCGACCAACCTCGACACCGTCAACGTGGTCGCCCCGACCCTGCTGCAGGAAGTGCGGACCTCCGAAGTGGGCAAGACGGTCAGCCTGCAGCAGATCCAGACCACCCCGCAGGTGTCGCGCAACTTCCTGGAATTCGCCGACGCGGTCCCGGGCATGATCTTCACCCGCGATGCCAAGGGCAATACCTCGCTGCGCGGTGGTGCCACCAATGCCGACGGCACCAACGTCTACATCGACGGCGTGGGCCAGAAGAGCTACGTCAAGGGCGGCGGCGTGGCTGGCCAGTCCGGCAGCGCCGGCAACCCGTTCCCGCAGCTGGCGATCGGCGAATACAAGGTCATCAGCGGCAACTACAAGGCCGAATACGGCCAGGTCTCCAGCGCGGCCGTGACCGCGGCGACCAAGTCCGGTACCAATGAATTCAAGGGTGAGGCGTTCTACCGCTACACCGACGAAGACATGCGCGCCAAGACCCCGGCCGAGCGCCAGGAAGGCAAGACCAAGGAAGTGTCGGCCGAGAAGGAATACGGCTTCGCCCTCGGCGGCCCGATCGTGCAGGACAAGGCGCACTTCTTCGTGACCTACGAAGCCAAGCGCTTCGACCTGCCGGTGACCATCGCGCCGGAAGGCTCGGTGACCAACCGCGTCGGCCTGCTGCCGGCCGATGCCGCCGCCCAGCTCGGCCCGGCCAGCCAGCCGTTCGAACAGGACCTGATCTTCGCCAAGATCGACGTCGAGCCGACCGATAACGACCGCATCGAGCTGACCTTCCAGGACCGCGACGAAACCCAGCAGCAGTTCAGCGGGCAGACCGCGCCGTCGCACGGCAAGGAAACCGAGAACACCGACCGTCGTTACGCGCTGCGCTGGAACCACAGCGGTGAGCGCTTCTACAACGAGCTGATGCTCACCCACGAAGATTCGTTCAACAACCCGGTGCCGCTGACCATCGGCAACGGCTACGTGTACACCGCGCCGGACGGCACCGATGACCGTACCCTGGTGCAGATTGGCGGCGCGTCGGCGCTGGATTCGCAGGTGAAGGGCCAGAAGGGCTGGTCGATCGAAGACAACCTGACCCTGGACGGCATCCAATGGGCCGGCGACCACACCATCAAGATGGGCGCCAAGTACAAGGAAATCGACCTGTACGCCTCCGATGCGCAGGAGATCAACCCGCAGTTCACCTACACCCTGGGTGATGCGGACTTCCCGTCGGACATCCCGTACAAGGCGCAGTTCGTCAAGCCGGTCACCGGCGTCACCGGCGTGACCGGTGAAGTGCGTTCCAAGGTCAAGCAGATCGGCCTGTTCATCCAGGACGACTGGCAGGTCAACGACCACCTGCAGCTGAACCTGGGCCTGCGCTGGGACTACGAAAAGAACCCGAGCTACCTGGACTTCGTGACCCCGCCGGAAGTGGTGGCGGCGATCTACAGCCAGGACCCGCGGGGTCCGGCCGGCCAGACCTACGCCGACTCGCTCGCCGCGAGCGGGCTGAACATCAACGACTACATCAGCAACGGCCACAACCGCAAGGCGTTCAAGAATGCCTGGCAGCCGCGCGTGGGCTTCTCGTATGACCTCAACGCCGACGAGATGCACGTGTTCCACGGCGGTGCCGGCCGTTCCTATGATCGCGACCTGTTCGACTACCTGCAGCTGGAAACCACCAAGCTGGCGCTGCCGCAGCCGACCATCTACTTCCGCAACCCGGGCACCGGGGCCTGCCTCAACGGCCAGGCTGCCTGCTATGACTGGGATCCGAACCTGCTCAACGGCATCCAGAACCTGCAGGCCCTGGTCGGTTCGACCAGCAACGCCGGCCTGGAAGTGGACCTGCTCAACAACAACCTGAAGGCGCCGTACGCCGACCAGTTCAGCCTGGGCATGTCCAACCAGATCGGCGACTGGCTGACCGACGCCACCGTCGCGCGCACGCTGACCTATGACGGCTTCGCCTTCACCCTGGGCAACCGTTACCCGACCGGCCAGTTCTTCGACGACCCGCGCCTGTGCGGCGGCACCTCGCCGGGCCTGAGCCAGGCCTGGAGCTGCAACATCCCGGGCTTCGGCAGCCTGATCATCGGCCAGCAGGGCATCAAGACCCGCGTCACCCAGGTGCTGCTGTCGGCGCAGAAGCCGTTCACCAAGGAAAGCGGCTGGGGCACCTCGATCGCCTACACCTGGACGACCGCACGCCACAACCGCGACATCAACGAGCATTACGCGTTCGACCGTGGCCTGATCGAGGATTACCCGACCATCCGTTCCAACGGCGCGCCGCGTCACCGCATCGTGCTGACCGGTTCGTATGCCGGCTTCTGGGACATCACCTTCGGCGGCAAGATCACCCTGGCCACCCCGACTGCCGTGAACGACTGGTACCCGGTGGCGCAGGCCAGCGGCTTCGACCTGCCGACCCCGGGCGCCGCGGTGCCGGATGGCAACGGCCGCTTCCTGGTCGGTGGCAAGATCTGGGGCTACCGTTCGGTCGACCTGCAGGCCACCAAGACCTTCAAGATGCCGGGTGAAACCGAGTTGTACGCACGTATCGACATCATCAACGTGTTCAACTTCGACAACTTCTCCAACTACAACTACACCAAGTCCAACGGCAAGCTGCTGGCCAGCTACAACGAGACCGGCGATATCGTCGGTACGCCGCGCCAGGTGAAGGCGGAAGTGGGCTTCCGCTTCTGATGTAAATGAAAGCCGGTCCCCCAGCCGTAGGGACACGCCGTGCGTGTCCCCGCGGCCTGGGGAGAACCGGCTTTTCATGAACCCAGGCTGTAAACGATTTCACTCCAAGGCCCGTTATGCTGGCCTGGAATTCAAAGATTCCGGAGGGTTGGCACGATGAAGGTACCCCGCGTAATGGCACTGGCGGTAATGGCGGCAGCCGTGGTCGGCTGCAAGCCGCAGGCAGAGCAACAGCCCGCCAAGCCCAAGCCGCCGGTCATCCTGGTCGAAGCCGACGTTCCACCGCGCCCGATGAAACCGGAGTTGCCGCCGCTGTTCGACGACATCGAACGACGCACCTTCCAGTTCTTCTGGGACACCACCAACGAAGTCAACGGGCTCAGCCCGGACCGCTATCCCTCGCGCCCGTTCGCCAGCATCGCCTCGGTGGGCTACGCGCTGACCGCGTACCCGATCGGCGTGGAAAACGGCTGGGTCAGCCGTACCCAGGCGGTGGACCGCACGCTGACCACGCTGAAGTTCTTCCGCGACATGCCGATGGGCCCGCAGCGTACCGGCAAGGGCGGCTACAAGGGCTTCTACTACCACTTCCTGGACATGCAGCAGGGCCACCGCTATGACAGCTGGGTGGAACTGTCGAGCGTGGACACCGCCCTGCTGATGATGGGCGTATTGTTCGCGCAGTCGTATTACACCGGCGACGATTCCCGCGAAAAGGAAATCCGCGCCATCGCCGATACGCTGTACAAGCGTGTGGACTGGCCGTGGCTGCAGCAGCGCGCGCCGCTGATCTCGATGGGCTGGTTCCCTGAAAGCGGCTTCATCGACCACGACTGGATGGGCTACAACGAGGCGATGATGGTCTACATCCTCGCGCTCGGCTCGCCCACCCATCCGGTCAGCCCGGACGCATGGACGGTGTGGACGCGCACCTATGACAACGACTGGGGCGTGTTCCAGGGGCAGGAATACCTGTCCTTCGGCCCGCTGTTCGGCCACCAGTACACCCACGTCTGGATCGACTTCCGCGACATCCAGGACGCGTACATGCGCGAGCGCGGCAGCACCTATTTCCTCAACAGCCGCTCGGCCGCACTGGCCCAGCGCGAGTACGCCATCGCCAACCCGGCGCAGTGGAAGGAATACGGCGAGAACGTGTGGGGGCTGACCGCCAGCGACGGCCCGCAGAACACCACCCAGGAGTTCCGCGGCGAGCAGCGCCAGTTCCGCCATTACTCTTCGCGCGGCGCCGGGCTTCGCGAGAACTTCGACGACGGCACCATCGCACCGACCGCGGCGATCGCCTCGGTGGTCTTCGCGCCGGAAGAAGTGATCCCGGCGACGCTGGAAATGCACAAGCGCTACGGCGATTACCTGTATTCCAGCTACGGCTTCCTGGATTCGTTCAACCCCAGCTTCAATTTCGACATTCCGCTCAAGACCGGGCGCATCGTGCCGGATCGCGGCTGGGTGGCCAGCGACTACATCGGCATCGACCAGGGCCCGATCCTGACCATGATCGCCAACTACCGCAACGATTTCGTGTGGGACACCATGAAGAACAACCCGCACATCCGTCGCGGCCTGGAGCGCGCCGGTTTCACCGGCGGCTGGCTCACCCCGGAGGGCGAAGACCAGCCGATGGTGCTGGAGAAGGACGAGAAGGCCGCGTCGGCCCGCTCGGTCGGCATCGCCGAATCCCGCGCGGCCGCCGCGCAGGAACAGAAAAACAATTCCAATTCGAACCGCAACCAGCCCCAGGGGAAGTAAGCAGTGCCATTGTCGTCGCGCCCCAAGCTGTGGGTGAGTGTTCTGCTGCTGGTTGCCGGCAGCCTGTTGTTGAGTGCCTGCCGGAAGGAACCGGACGGGGTGACCGTGCGTTTCTGGGCGATGGGCCGCGAGGCCGAAGTGGTCAGCGAACTGATCCGCGAATTCGAAGCCGAGAATCCCGGCATCCATGTGGATGTGCAGAACATCCCGTGGACCGCCGCGCACGAAAAGCTGCTTACCGCGTTCGCCGCCGATGGCCTGCCGGACGTGTTCCAGCTGGGCAACACCTGGATTCCCGAATTCGCCGAGCTGGACACCCTCACCCCGCTGGCGCCGTACGTAGCCCGGTCCACGGTGGTGGACCCGGACGACTACTTCCAGGGCATCTGGGACACCAACGTCATCCATGACCAGCTGGTCGGCATCCCGTGGTACGTGGACACCCGCCTGCTGTACTACCGCAAGGACCTGCTGGCCCAGGCCGGCTTCGACCACCCGCCGCGCACCTGGGACGAGTGGAACACCATGATGGCGGCGATCAAGAAGATGCAGGGCGCCGACCGTTACGCGATCCTGATGCCGATCAACGAGTTCGAGCAGCAGCTGTCCTTTGCCCTGCAGCAACCCGATCCGCTGCTGCGCGACCATGACACCCGGGGCAACTTCCGCAGCCCCGGCTTCCGCCGCACGCTGGCGTTCTACGAGAACATGTTCGCCCAGGGCTGGGCGCCGCGCATGTCCGAAACGCAGATCTCCAACGTGTGGGACGAGTTCTTCCGCGGCTTCAACGTGTTCTACCTGTCCGGCCCCTGGAACATCCGCGAGTTCAAGAAGCTGCAGCCCAGGGAACTGGAAGGCAAGTGGGGCACGGCCGCACTGCCGGGCCCCGACGGCCCCGGTGCCGGCATCGCCGGCGGCACCAGCCTGGTGATCTCGCGCAGCTCGCAGCAGAAGGACGCTTCCTGGAAACTGATCGAGTTCCTCTCGCGCCCGGCCATCCAGGAACGCTTCCATTCCATCATCGGCGACCTGCCGCCGCGCCGCAGCACCTGGGAGTTCGCTTCGCTGGCCAACGACCCGCTGGCGCAGCCGTTCCGCGACCAGCTCGAGCGGGTGCGACCCACCCCGAAGGTGCTGGAGTGGGAACGCATCGTGCAGGAAATGCGCATCGTCACCGAACAGGTGGTGCGCGGTGGGCTGGATCAGGATGTAGCCGTGAATCGATTGGATGACCGTGTGGACAAGGTACTGGCCAAGCGCCGCTGGATGCATGAGCAGCGCATGCAGGCCGATGGGGCTGCCGCGCCGACCGCGGAGGTGCGCCCATGAAGCAGCGCTCGCTTGCCGGCTGGATCTTCGCCGGCCCGTCCCTGCTGGTGATCGGGGTGTTCTTCGGGCTGCCGGTGTTTTCCGCACTGGCGCTCAGCATCACCGACTTCGACCTGTACGCGCTGGCCGACGGCGGCAACCTGCGGTTTGTCGGGTTGGGCAACTACATCGATCTGCTGCAGACCCCGATGTTCTGGAAGTCGCTGTGGAACACCACGTACTTCGTGATCGTCGGCGTGCCGATGTCCATCGGCGTGTCGCTGGGCGCGGCGATGCTGCTCAATGCCCCGGCCGCCCGCTTCAAGGCACTGTTCCGCACCGCGCTGTTCGCCCCGGTGGTGACCACGCTGGTGGCGGTGGCGGTGATCTGGCGCTACCTGTTCCACACCAGCTATGGCCTGGTGAACTACGGCCTCGGCCATCTGGGGATCAGCCCGATCGACTGGCTGGGCGACCCCAACTGGGCCATGCCGACCATCATGCTGTTCGCGGTGTGGAAGAACTTCGGCTACAACATGGTGATCTTCCTGGCCGGCCTGCAGGCGATCCCGCATGACCTGTACGAGGCCGCGCGCATCGACGGCGCCTCGCGCTGGAAGCAGTTCCTGCACATCACCCTGCCGATGCTCGGCCCGGTGCTGCTGGTGGTGGGCGTGATCACCGTGTCCGGCTACTTCCAGCTGTTCGCCGAGCCCTACGTGATGACCCGTGGCGACCCGCTGCAGAGCACCGTGAGCGTGCTGTACTTCATGTTCGAGGAAGGCTTCAAGTGGTGGAACCTGGGCCGTGCGTCGGCCGTGGCGTTCCTGCTGTTCCTGATCATCCTGGCCGTCACCAGCCTGATGCTGCGTTTCGGCCGCAAGAGGCAGTTGGTATGAGTCGTGAGATCGGCCAGTCGCGCTGGCATGCGTGGTGGGTGAACGGGGGGTTGCTGGTGCTGGCCGCGGTCAGCCTGGCACCGCTGCTGTGGATGCTGTCGGTGTCGTTCATGCCGACCGGCGAGGCGGCGCATTTCCCGCCGCCGCTGCTGCCCTCGGCGGTGACCACCGCCAACTACCACGAGCTGTTCGCCCGCACCGGCATGGGCAACAACTTCATCAACAGCCTGTTCGTGTCGCTGGCGATCACGCTGGGTTCGCTGCTGCTCAACACCATGGCCGGCTATGCGTTCGCCAAGCTGCGCTTCGTCGGCCGCGAACGCATCTTCCAGGTGCTGCTGGCCGCGCTGGTGATCCCGGCGCAGGTGGCGATGCTGCCGCTGTTCCTGCTGATGAAACAGCTGGGCCTGGTCAACAGCTTCGGCGGGGTGATCGTGCCGGCGCTGGCCAGCGTGTTCGGCATCTTCCTGGTGCGCCAGTACGCCCGCTCGATTCCCGATGAGCTGCTGGAAGCGGCGCGGATCGACGGGGCAGGGGAGCTGCGCATCTTCTTCCAGATCGTGCTGCCGATGCTCAAGCCGGTGCTGGTGACGCTGTCGATCTTCACCTTCATGGGCGCGTGGAACGATTTCATGTGGCCGTTGATCGTGCTGACCGACCAGGAGCACTACACTCTGCCGGTTGCCCTGGCCACGTTGTCGCGCGAACACATCATGGACGTTGAAATGATGATGGCCGGCGCGGTGGTCACGGTGGTTCCGGTGCTGGCACTGTTCCTGGTGCTGCAGCGCTATTACATCCAAGGTCTGCTGCTGGGGAGTGTCAAAGGGTGAAGCGTGCCGTCGTCGCGGGGGTTCTGGGTCTGGGTGTGGTGTGGTCGTTGGCGGCGCCTGCCGCGCCCCCGGCAGTGCCGGCGGCGCCCAAGGTCCTGGACGGCTTCGACGACATGGCGCCGTGGAAACTGGTGGTGTCCGACCAGGTCAGCGGCTCGCTGCGCAGCGTGGCCGGTGCCAATGGCGGCCGCGCGCTGTGCGTGGACTATGACTTCCACGAGGTGTCCGGCTATGTGGCGATCCGCCGCGAGCTGCCGGTCAGCTGGCCGGACAACTACCAGGTGGGCTTCCAGATCCGCGGCGACTCGCCCGGCAACGACCTGCAGTTCAAGCTGATCGACGCCAGCGGCGACAACGTGTGGTGGGTCAACCGCCCGGGTTATGCCTTCCCAAAGACCTGGACGCCGGTGCAGTACCGCCAGCGCCAGATCGACAAGGCCTGGGGCCCGGACCCGGACAAGACCCTGCGCAGCAGCGCGGCGGTGGAATTCACCATTTACAGCAAGGTCGGCGGCCGTGGCACGGTGTGCTTCGACCGGCTCACCCTGCAGGCGCTGCCGCCGGCCGATACCTCGGCACTGGCGCCGTCGGTGATCGCCGATACCGCGACCGCGCTGCAGAGCCGCATTGCCGATGGCAAGCCGGATACGGTGTGGATCAGCGGCGGGGTGCCCGACCAGACCATCAGCCTGGACCTGCACAACGTGCGCGAGTTCGGCGGCGCGGTGATCCAGTGGCTGCCGGGGCTGGAAGCGACCCGCTATGTCGTGCGGTCCTCGGTGGACGGGCGCGACTGGCGCACCCTGCGCGAGATCACCGCCGGCGGTGGCGGCGAGCGCGACTGGCTGGCGTTGCCCGACACCGAAGCGCGCTATCTGCGCTTCGACCTGAAGAACGGGCGCAGCTGGCGTTATGGCATCCGCGATATTTCCATCAAGCCGCTGGATTTCGCGGCCACCCCGAACGACTTCGTCGAATCGGTCGGCGCCGACCTGACCCGTGGCTTCGTGCCGCGCGGGTTCAGTGGCGAGCAGCCGTACTGGACCCTGCTGGGCCTGGACGGCGGCAAGGAACAGGCGCTGATCGGCGAGGACGGCGCGCTGGAGGTGAAGAAGGCCAGCTTCAGCGTTGAACCCTTCGTGCTGGTGGACAAGAAGCTGCTCAGCTGGGCCGACGTGGAATCCACGCAGTCGCTGCAGGACGACTACCTGCCCATCGCCAGCGTCGACTGGCGCCACCCGCAGGCGGCGCTGAAGGTCACCGGCTTCGTCCAGGGGAGTCCGGACAACGCGCAGCTGGTGGGCCGCTATCGACTGCACAACCCCGACAAGGTGGCCCACGACTACACCCTGGCGTTGGCCGTACGGCCGTGGCAGGTGAATCCGCCGCGCCAGTTCCTCAACACCGTGGGTGGCGTGAGCCGGATCGATACCCTGGATGTCGAGCCGGGCCAGGTCGAGGTCAACGGCACACCGCGCGTGTACCCGGTGCAGGCCCCGGACGCGGCCTTCGCCAGCCCGTTCGATGGCAAGCTGGAGGTCACCCATCTGGCCAGCGGCACGGTGCCGACCGTCACCGAGGTGCGCGACCCGACCGGGCTGGCCTCGGGTGCGCTGCTGTACCGCTGGCGGCTCGAGCCAGGGCAGAGCCGGGATGTGGCCATCGTCCTGCCGCAGACCGGTGCGTGGACCACGCCGAAGGACTTCGACGCCGACAAGGCCCAGCAGCAGGTGGCCTCGATGTGGCGCACCAAGCTGGACCAGGTGTCGCTGCAGGTCCCGGCGGCGGGCAAGCCGCTGGCCGATACCCTGCGCACCGCACTGGCGCACATGCTGATCTCGCGGATCGGGCCGAGCCTGCAGCCGGGCACGCGGTCGTATTCGCGCAGCTGGATCCGCGATGGTGCGATGATTTCCGAAGGCCTGCTGCGCATGGGCCGCAGCGATGCGGTGCGCGAGTATGTGAACTGGTACGCGCCGTACCAGTTCGACAACGGCAAGGTGCCGTGCTGCGTGGATCCGCGCGGGGCCGACCCGGTGCCGGAGAACGACAGCCATGGCGAGCTGATCTTCAACATCGCCGAGTACTGGCGCTACACCGGCGACACCACCTTCCTGGAGCTGATGTGGCCGCACGTGCAGGGCGCTTACCAGTACATGGAACAGCTGCGCCTGAGCGAACGCACCGAAGAGAACCGCGCGCGCAATCCGGCGTTCTACGGGATGATGCCGGTATCGATCAGCCACGAAGGCTATTCGGCCAAGCCGATGCATTCGTACTGGGACAATTTCTGGGCGCTGCGCGGTTACAAGGACGCAGCCGTCATCGCCAGCACGCTGGGCAAGGTGGAAGCGATGCAGATCGCCGCGTCGCGCGACCAGTTCCGTGACGACCTGCAGGCGTCGCTGCTGGCGGCCACGGCGTTGCACAAGATCGATTACCTGCCGGGCTCGGCCGAGCTGGGCGACTTCGACGCTACCTCCACCACCATCGCGCTGGCCCCGGCCGGCGAACAGGGGCGGTTGCCCCAGCCGTACCTGGACAACACGTTCGAGCGCTACTGGACCCAGTTCGCCGAACGCCGTGACGGCAAGCGCGAGTGGAAGGATTACACCCCGTACGAGTGGCGCAACGTGGCCGCGTTCGTGCGCCTGGGCTGGCGCGACCGCGCCTGGCAGGCCACCGAATTCTTCTTCAAGGACCGTACCCCGCAGGCCTGGAACCAGTGGGCCGAAGTGGTCTCGCACACGCCGCGCAAGCCTTTCTTCGTCGGCGACCTGCCGCATGCCTGGGTGGCGTCGGACTTCGTGCGCTCGGCGTTGGACATGTTCGCCTACAACCGGGACGTGGACGACAGCCTGGTGCTGGCGGCCGGCGTGCCGAGTCGTTGGCTGGAGGGGGCGGGTGTCGGGGTGAAGGGCCTGCGCACGCCGCAGGGTCGACTGGACTACACGCTCAGCCGCAGCGACAAGCTGCTGACCCTGCAGGTGGCGCCGGGCCTGCTGCTGCCTGCCGGTGGCCTGATCCTGCCGTGGCCGTATACCGGCGAACCGGGTTCGACCACGGTCAATGGTGAGCCGGCACAGTGGATCAACGGCGAACTGCGCATTACCCAGGTGCCGGCCAGGGTCGAGATCGAGGTGCCGGCAGCGGTACGGCGCGCCGAGCGCAAGGCGCCGTGACGGCCGCGCGCCCGCGCATGGGACGGGGCATGTTGTTGGCCGGGGTCGTGGCCCTGGCCCTGGCGGTTGCCCCGGTGCAGGCGGCGGACAGCGCCGATGCCCGCGCGCCGGGCATGAGCATGGTCACCTTCAACCTGCACCACGACCGCGAAGAATGGCCGCAGCGGCGCAAGGTGATCCTGCGCGAGCTGGCGGCATTGCAGCCCGATGCGATCGCCCTGCAGGAAGTGATCCAGAAACCGCATGTGCGCAACCAGGCAGCCTGGTTGGCGCGCAAGCTGGGGTACGACTACCAGTTTGTCTCCACCGACCCGCCGGGGCGGTTCAAGCGGTACGGCAACGCGCTGCTGACGCGGCGACCGGTGCTGGCGCGCGGCGAGCACCTGCTGTCACCGCGGAATGACTACCGCACGGTGGCGCACCTGCGCATCGACGTGGAGGGGCACGCGGTGAACGTGTACGCCACGCATCTGAACGAACGTTCTGACGAGCGGGGCAGCCGCATCCGCGGCGAGCAGGTGAGCGACCTGTTGAAGTACATCGCGGACACGTCGGGCGAGGCGCCGGTGGTGATTGCCGGGGACTTCAACGCGCTGGTGGATGCGGGCGACCTGAGTGCGCTGCGCCAGGTTTACGGCGACAGCTATGGCAGCGTGCACGTGAACAACGCGCTCGCGCAGGTCAGTACCTTGAACCGGCACTACTACGACGCGCCGTCGCGCATCGACCATGTGTTTTTCCAGCAGGACCGGCTACTGGCCCGTGAAGCGCGGTTGCTGTTCGACCAGCCGTACGCGGAAGGGCGCTGGGCATCGGACCATTACGGCGTGTGGACCCGCCTGCAGTTCGCGCCGCGAATACGCGCGCGGTGAATCCCCGCGCGTAACGCCCGGCGCGACGCGCCGCCGCACGACCAACGGTCGTGCGCTACCGGCCCGAACCGTCGGCCGACACGACCGGCAGGTATCGGCCGCCCATCGACACACCAGCCCGGCAGGTATCGACCGTCGGCCGACACACCCCGCGCCCCCGGTAGGTATCGACCGTTGGTCGATACGCCCCACGCCCCCGGTAGGTATCGACCGTTGGTCGATACGCCTCACCGCCCCCGGTAGGTATCGACCGTCGGCCGATACGCCCCACGTCCCGGTAGGTATCGACCGTTGGTCGATACGCCTCACCGCCCCCGGTAGGTATCGACCGTTGGTCGATACGCCTCACCGCCCCCGGTAGGTATCGACCGTTGGTCGATACGCCTCACCGACCCCGGCAGGTATCGACCCTCGGCCGATACGCCCCGCGCCCCGGCAGGTATCGACCGTTGGTCGATACGCCCCACGCCCCCGGCAGGTATCGACCGTCGGCCGACACACCCCACGACCCCGGTAGGTATCGACCGTTGGTCGATACGCACCACCCGTCAAACAAAAACAGCGGCCCGAAGGCCGCTGTCCGTTTACTGCTGTCGCGGGTGCTGGATCAGGCCTTGTCGGTCTTTTCCGGGTCCTGCCTGTCCGCATCGTCGGCCTTGGCGGCATCGGTGGGGATGTCGTCGCGGGCTTCGGCGTGCGCGGCCTGGGCGGCGGCGTCGGTCGGCGCAGCTTCGCCGGCGGCGGCGTCGAACAGCTGGCCGGTCTGTGCTACCGGAGCAGCGTCCAGCGCACGGGTATGCACCGGGCGGCCGACTTCGGTCGGGGGCTTGCGCGGGGTCTCGGCATCGATGGCAGCGTCTGCCGCCTTGGACGCCTCAACCGCGACCGGGGCTTCAACAGCCGTCGGCGCTTCAACAGCCTTCGGTGCTTCAACCGCGACCGGCGCTTCGACAGCCTTGGGCGCTTCGACAGCCTTCGGTGCTTCAACAGCCTTCGGTGCTTCAACAGCCTTCGGTGCTTCAACAGCCTTCGGTGCTTCAACAGCCTTCGGTGCTTCAACAGCCTTCGGTGCTTCAACGGCCTTCGGTGCTTCAACAGCCTTCGGTGCTTCAACAGCCTTCGGTGCTTCAACAGCCGTCGGTGCTTCAACAGCCTTCGGTGCTTCAACAGCCTTCGGTGCTTCAACGGCCTTAGGCGCTTCAACAGCCTTCGGCGCTTCAACCGCCACCGGGGTCTCAACCGCCTTCGGAGCCTCCGCAGCGGCCACCGGCATCGGCGACTCCACGAACGGCACGCGGTCGGTATAGGACGGCGCACGCTCGGCGACCGGTTCAGCCTTGGGGGCCGGAGCCGGAGCCGGGTCGGCATGACCGGCGGTGACCACCGGGCTGCTGACCACAGCCACCGGGGCCGCGGCGGCTACAGCTGCGGTCGGAGCCTGGCGCGGCGCCTGGACCGGCGCCTGGACCGGTGCCGCCGGGGCGCTGCCGTCGTCGTCGAAGTCAAACTCCGGCTGCGGCTGGCCATGGGTCACGGTCGGACGGGCGGCCGGGGCGGCGCTGTCGCCGTCCTGGTCGCCATCGTGCTCGTCGCCGTCTGCGTCGTCATCCAGGCCCGTCTCGTCATGCTGGCCTTCGCTGCCGGCAGCCTGTTCGCCATTGCCACGACGACGACGACGGCCACCACGACGGCCGCGACGACGGCGCGAGGCGCCCTCGCCGTTGGCGTCATCGGCGTTGCCCGGCGCGTCGCCGTGCTCGCCCACGTCGCCCTCGGTCACCTTGGTTTCGTCAGCAGCCACCGGCGTCGCCACCGGTGCGGTCACCGGCGCAGGCGTGGCGGCATCGGCCACGACCACGGCAGCGGCGGTCACCAGCGCGGCGTCGGCAACGGCGGCGTCGGCCTGGACCGGCTTGGTGTCGGTCTGCGGCTGACGGGCCGGTTTGTCGCCGTCGTTCTGCTGGCGCGGCGGCTTCTGCTTCTGGTTCAGCTTGGGCTGCTGCTCGTTGCGCGGAGCCTTCGGCTGCTGCTCATTGCGCGGCTTGCCCTGCTGCGGCTGGCCAGCGGGTGCCGCGGCCTGCGCGGTCACGTCCTGGCGGCGCTCGTCACGACGCTCGCCTTCACGGCGCTCGCCCTTGCCGGCGCGGTCGCCGCGATCATCGCGACGATCCTTGCCACGGCCCGGGTTCTGGCCCTGGCCAGCGGAACGCTCACCGCGGTCGCCACGCTCGTCACGGCGGCCATTGCGGTCCTTGCCGTTGCGGTCCTTGTTGCGACCGCTGCGGTTGCCGTCCTGGGCCGGGCGTGCAGCCGGCTGCGGGGCGGCGGCCGGGGCCGGTTCGCCACCGAAGATGCGCTTGAGCCAGCCGACCACGCCGGTGGCGGCCGGCGCGGCCACCGGGGCCGGCGCGACCGGTGCCGGTGCGGCCACCGGTTCGGCCACTTCGCGGACCGGGGCCGGCGAGCTGTGCTTGACGTTGGTCACCGCCGGGGCGGCCGGGATGTTCAGCTGTGCCTTGGTCAGCGCGTGCACCGGCAGCTTGCGCGGGGTACCACGCTGGTAGCTCGGCTTGCCGCTGTCTTCGCCCAGCTCGTTTTCACGCAGGCGGGTGACTTCGTAGTGCGGGGTGTGCAGCTGCTCGTCGGCCACGATCACGATCGGCGCATCGTGGCGCTGTTCGATCTCGCGCAGCGCGTTGCGCTTTTCGTTGAGCAGGTAGTTCGCGATCTCCACCGGGGCCTGGACCAGCACCTGACCGGTGTTTTCCTTCATCGCATGCTCTTCGGCCACGCGGATGATCGACAGCGACAGCGATTCCACGCTGCGCATGCGGCCGTGGCCGTCGCAGCGCGGGCAGACGATCTGGCTGGACTCGCCCAGGCTCGGACGCAGGCGCTGGCGGCTCATTTCCATCAGGCCGAAGCGAGAGATGCGGCCAAGCTGCACGCGCGCACGGTCGTACTTCAGCGCGTTCTGCAGCCGGTTTTCCACCTCGCGCTGGTGCTTGTTGGACGACATGTCGATGAAGTCGATCACCACCAGGCCGCCCAGGTCGCGCAGGCGCAGCTGGCGGGCCACTTCCTCGGCCGCTTCCAGGTTGGTCTGGAACGCGGTGTCCTCGATGTCGCTGCCCTTGGTGGCGCGCGAGGAGTTCACGTCGATGGCGGTCAGGGCTTCGGTCTGGTCGACCACGATCGAGCCGCCGGACGGCAGGCGCACGTTGCGTTCATACGCGCCCTCGATCTGCGATTCGATCTGGAAGCGATTGAACAGCGGAATGTCGTCGGTGTAATGCTTGAGCTTGCGCAGGGTCTGCGGCATCACCTGCTGCATGAATTCGCGGGCGGTGTCGTACAGCTCCTGGGTATCGACCAGGATCTCGCCGACATCGGCGCGCAGGTAGTCGCGCAGGGCGCGCACGATCAGGCGCGATTCCTGGTAGATCAGGAACGGGGCCGGCTTGGTCAGCGCCGCTTCGGCGATCGACTTCCAGACCTGCAGCAGGTAGTCCAGGTCCCACTGCAGTTCTTCGGCATCGCGGCCGACGCCGGCGGTGCGGATGATCACGCCCATGTCGTCGGGGATGTTCAGCTTGTCCAGCGCTTCCTTCAGCGCGGCGCGGTCTTCGCCCTCGATGCGACGCGACACGCCACCGGCGGTGGGCGAGTTCGGCATCAGCACCATGTAGCGGCCGGCCAGGGAGATGAACGTGGTCAGGGCGGCGCCCTTGTTGCCACGCTCTTCCTTGTCGACCTGGACCACCACTTCCTGGCCTTCACGCAGCAGTTCGCGGATGCCGGCCTTGTTGTGGTCCACGCCCGCCTGGAAGTAATCGCGGGAGATTTCCTTCAGCGGCAGGAAGCCGTGGCGTTCGCCACCGTATTCGACGAAGGCCGCTTCCAGCGACGGTTCAAGGCGCGTGATGCGGCCCTTGTAGATGTTCGACTTCTTCTGTTCCTTGGACGGCTGTTCGATGTCGATGTCGTACAGCGTCTGGCCATCCACGATGGCAACCCGCAGCTCTTCGGCCTGCGTGGCGTTGATCAGCATTCGCTTCATAGTGCGTTCCTCGCGCGCTGCTACCGCGCGGAACGCCATGGGGTTTCGCTTCTGGTCACGCTTGCACGCCCATCGCGCATGCGCGGGGAGGGCGGCTTGGGCTTCCAGCGCTACGACACCACGGCAGGCCGCGGGAGCGCTACATTTTCTTGGTTTGGGTAGTACGGGGCCGGAGGCAGCTTTCAGCCAGGCTGGAGCGCCACAGGGACATTTTTTCAGCGCAGACGCGTGTCAGGCATCCGGCGATGGCCGGGACTGCCGGTGAGCCGCTAACATGGCCGCCCCGGGGGCGGTGGCTGCGCACTGTGCCGGAATCGCGGGAAGTTGGGCTTCTGGCCCAGAGCAACTTCCAACGAAATCAATCCCTTATCTCGCCTGCCGAGTGTAACAGAATAAAAGGCCAATGACCGACACCGTACCGCCCGCCAAGCCCGCTGAAGGCAAGACCAGCGTCCGTCTCATCACCGTCCCGGACGACCGGGCGGGGCAACGCCTGGACAACTTCCTGCTGGGGCAGCTCAAGGGCGCACCGCGCAGCCTGGTCTACAAACTCGTGCGCAGCGGCCAGGTCCGCGTGAATGGCGGCCGTGCCAAGGCCGAGCGCAAGCTGGAGGCGGGCGACGAAGTGCGGGTGCCCCCCGTCCGTCTCACTGAGGAAGGAGACAAAGCGGGACCGCCGGCGGCGTTCACGAAGCGTCTTGAAGACGCGATCGTGTATGAAGATGAACGGTTGCTGGCGCTGAACAAGCCGTCGGGCGTGGCCAGCCACGGTGGCAGCGGGATCAGTTTCGGCGCGATCGAAACCCTGCGCGCGCTCCGCCCGGGCAAGACCCTGGAGCTGGTGCATCGGCTGGACCGCGACACCTCGGGGCTGCTGATCGTGGCCAAGAAGCGCTCGGCGCTGAGCGAGCTGCAGGCGCTGCTGCGGGAGGACCATGGTGCGGGGATCCGCAAGCGCTACCTGACCCTGCTGGTCGGGCGCATGCCGGATGGCGTGATGACCGTGGACGCGCCGTTGCACGTGGGGCTGCGGCAGGGCGGGGAGCGCCATGTGCAGGTCAACGCGATCGGCAAGGAATCGGTAAGCCACTTCAAGGTGCTGGAGCGTCGGGGCGGGCATTCCTACTGCGAGGTGCGTATCGAGACCGGCCGCACCCATCAGATCCGCGTGCACGCCCAGCATCTGGGGCATCCGGTGGCCGGTGACGACAAATACGGCGATCCGCACGTCAACAAGCGGCTTCGTGAGCAGATCGGGCTGAAGCGCCTGTTCCTGCACGCGGCTTCGTTGGAATTTTCGCTGGACGCGGGAAAGACCCCGTACACCCTCAACGCGCCGTTGGCCGATGAATTGACCGAGGCGTTGAACCGGTTGGGGTAAGGCGCGACGACCAACGGTCGTCGCCTACCGTGCGCGGCAGGCAATGGTAGGTACCAACCGTCGGTCGGTGCGTGGCAGGCAATGGTAGGTACCAACCGTCGGTCGGCACACGGCAGGCAATGGTAGGTACCGACCGTTGGTCGGTACGCGGCAGGCAATGGTAGGTACCGACCGTTGGTCGGTACGCGGCAGGCAATGGTAGGTACCGACCGTTGGTCGGTACGCTGCCGGGCACGTTCTACCACTTGAACAACACCAGGCTGATCGCCAGGCTGCCCATGCCGGCCACCAGCCCATACACCGTTTCATGGCCCTTGGCGTAGCGCTTGGCCGCGGGCAGCAGCTCGTCCAGGGCCAGGAACACCATCACCCCGGCAATGATCCCGAACACCCAGCCGAAGGTGGCGTGGTTGAGTACCCCGGACAGCACCACGTAGCCAATGGCCGCGCCGATCGGCTCGGCCAGGCCCGAGAGCAGGCTGGCGCCGAAGGCGTAGAACTTGTTCTGGGTGGCGAAATACACCGGTACCGCAATCGCGATCCCCTCGGGGATGTTGTGGATGGCGATGGCGAACGCCAGCGGCATACCCACCGACGGGCTTTCCAGCATCGCGAAGAACGTGGCCAGCCCCTCGGGGAAGTTGTGCGCGGTGATCGCCACCGCCGTCAACAGGCCCACCCGCTTGATGTAGGCCTTGTTGTTTTCCCGATACATCGGGTCCTGCTTGTCCAGGCTGTCGTGCGGATTGGGCACGAAGTGGTCGATCAATACGATCAGCAGGACCCCGCACAGGAACGCGCCGGTGCCATAGGCGAAGCCCAGCCGCGCATCGTAGGCCTGGGTGAACGCGTCGATCGACTTGGTCAGGATCTCGGTCAGCGACACGAACACCATCGCACCGCCGGCGAAGGCCAGGCCGAACGCCAGCAGGCGCGGGTTGGGGCGGCGGGAGAACAGCACCAGCAGGCTGCCCAGCGCGGTCGCCAACCCCGCCGCCAGGGTCACCGCCAGGGCGAGCCATACGTTCCCACTTGAAATATCCGGCATGCGTCAACGCGTCCTTGTACATAAGCAGCGCGCCGCGGGACAGCCGCGGCGCGGTAGGAAAACGGTGCTGGCGCCGGCTGGCATCCGTGGGAAGGGGCAGGGCTCAGCCGCCGCGGCGCAGACGCTCTTCGACGGCGAAGCATTCGTCCGGCTTGGGCTGCGGCGGGTTGAAGCTCACCGGCACCTGGATGGTGGTGGGCACGGCCTGTCCGGCGCGGGTGGCGGCCTTGAACTGCCAGCCTTCCACCGCCTTCTGCGCCTGCTCATCAAGCTGCGCGTTGCCGCTGCCGCTCACCCGCTGTACCTGGCCGGGCTTGCCGTCGGTACCCACCACCACCTTCAGCGTGGTGGTGCCGCCAATGCCTTGGCAGGCCAGCTCGATCGGGTACACCGGCGGCGGCGTCTTCACCGCAGCCACCTCGGTGGGGGCGGCGACCGGCGCCGCCGGCTCCGACGATCCACTGCACCCGGCAAGGCCCAGGGCAATCAACAGCGGTAGGGCCGCGCCCCGCGCGGCTGCATTCTGGATGTTCATGCCAATCCCTCCGTCAGGCCCGAAGCCTTCGCTGCACAGATGAAGTCGTTCTCGCTCAGGCCGCCCACGTCATGGGTGGAGAACCGCACCACGGCCCGGTCGTAGTGCACGCCCAGGTCCGGGTGGTGGTCTTCGGCATGGGCGATCCAGGCCAGGGCGTTCACGAACGCCATGGTCCGGTAGTAGTCCTTGAAGCGGAACGTACGGGTCAGCGCCTGGCCGTGTTCGGCCAGCTCCCAACCGGGAATCTGCGGCAGCAGCTCGGCCACCCGGGCTTCGCCCAGCTTGTGGTCGCTGCCCTTGCGGGCCACGCAACGGGCCTGCGCCAGGGGAATCAGGTCGGCCATGGAAACCTCCACCTCGTGTATGCCTGAACAATGCGCCGGACAGTGTATAAACCGAATGAGCGCATAACATGTAAGCCGCTAGAATAGCCGCATGATCCAGATCTCCGACACTGCCCAGACCTATTTCCGCAAACTCATCGAGCGCGAAGCCGTGCCCGGCATGGGCGTGCGCCTCAGCGCCGTCGACGCCGGCACGCCACGTGCCGACGCCCGCCTGGAGTTTGCCGAACCCGCCGACCTGCTCGGCGACGAATGGGCAGTGGACTGCGACGGCTTCACCCTGTACGTGGCCGCCACCAGCGTGGCCTGGATGGACGGGGCCGACATCGACATCGTCACCAACGCCACCGGCGGCCAGCAGCTCACGATCAAGGCGCCCAAGATCAAGGGCGAAGCGCCGGCGGACTCGGCGTCGCTGGTCGAACGCGTGCGTTGGGTGGTGGAAAATGAGGTCAATCCGCAGCTGGCTTCCCACGGCGGCAAGGTGGCGGTGCAGGAAGTGTCGGCCGAGGGCGTGGTACTGCTGCGCTTCGGCGGCGGCTGCCAGGGCTGCGGCATGGCCGACGTCACCCTCAAGCAGGGCATCGAGAAGACACTGATGGGGCGCGTCCCCGGCATCACCGCCGTGCGCGACGCGACCGACCATGACAGCGGGCACGCGCCGTACATTCCCCGCGGCACGGCTGCCTGATCGTCCTGCGTGACACTGCGCCGGGCTGACGAGATCCTCCAAGCGCTGCTGGCTCGGCAGCCGGAAAAACGCATCGTCGAAAAAACCACGGGCCTGCCCTATGGTTGGGGCCTGTGGCTGCGCGCGCTTACGCCATTGCCGCGCCCGTTCCGTTCGTCGGAGGTCATTGCGGAACTGATGCCGCGACCGCTGCCCGGGTCGCCGGGCCGCCTGCCCGCGCTGGGCACGGTGCAGGCGATGCGCCGGTTGCTGTGGCAGACCTGGGATCCGGCCCCGCGCGACCAGCGCTGGATGCGCTGGACCTCCGGCGTCATCAGCGTGCTGCTGCATCTGATGTTCGCCGCGCTGTTGCTGTGGGTGGCATTGATCCGCCCGCCCGTTCCGCCGGAGCAGGGCGGCGATGGTGGTCGCATCCAGGTGGAGTTCCTGGGCAGCGGCACGCCCCAGGACAGCGGCGGCGGCGAACCGGCGGCCGCTGCCGGCAGTGCGGCCGCCACCGCAGCGGCACCTGCAGCGGCGCGCCAGGCCACCTCGCAACCGCGTCCGCGCACGCCGCCGGCCGCCACGGCCCCGCAGCCGCCCGCGCCTGCGGAACCCGTCGCCAGTGTCGAGCCCACTCCCACGCCGCCGACGCCGGCGCCAACCCCGGTCGAACAACCGGTGCAGGCCACCGACGTGGCCGAGGCCACCACGGATTTCGTGGTACCGCCCACCAGCGTGCCGCGCACCGAGGTGCGGGTGATCCCGCGCGAGGCACCCGAGGTGCAGGTGCGCGAGCGCACCGTCGAGGTCGTGGAAGCCCCCACGCCGCCCGTGGTCGCGCCGGCCGTCCGGCCGCTGCAGCCGCAGCTGCGCACGCCCGAGCTGGTCGTGCGCGAGCGCGAGGTCACGGTGGTCAACGCGCCCACGCCACCGGTTCCCATTGCCGGCCCCCGCGTGGAGATTGCCGTGCCGCAGCGGGACGTGCAGGTACGTGAGCGCGAGATCGCGCCGGCACCGTCGGTGTCGGTCACGGTGGCCCCGGTGCCGCCGCGCGAGATCACCGTACCTGGGCGCAGCCCCGAGGTCAGCGTTCGCGAGCGCGCCGTGCCCAATGCAGCACCGCGCCCGGCCCCGGCAACCGCCACGCCGTCGACCGCCAGTTCCACCGCGTCCGCCACGCCGAGCCGGACCGCGGCCAGCACGGCCGCACCGAACCGCAGCACCGCCGCGACACCGGCAGCGGCGAACACACCGGCCGCCCGTCCGTCGCCCACGCCGGGCAACTGGGCGACCCCGGCACGCGGCGACGACTGGGGCGCCTCCAATCGCAACCGCGACGGCGAACGCAGTGGTGCGCAGGCCAGCCAAGGGACAGGGCGCACCGGCGATGGGTTGTTCAACGCGGACGGCAGCGTACGCGTGCCCGGGCAGGAGGGCAGTGGCGACAGCGAGCGCGGCGCGCCCGGTGGCGAGAACGACGGGTGGAGCCGCGAGCGCATCGCGCAGTCGGGCACCTGGCTCAAGCGCCCGCCGTACGATTACACGCCGACCTCGTTCGACAAATACTGGGCGCCGAACGAATCGCTGCTGGCCGAATGGGTGCGCAAGGGCATCAAGGCCGTGGAAATTCCCATTCCCGGCACCAGCTCGAAGATTTCCTGCGTGGTGTCGATCCTGCAATTCGGCGGCGGCTGCGGCCTGACCGACCCGAACATGCAGGACCAGCCGGCGGTGGCGCGCCCGCCGCCGGACGTGCCGTTCAAGAAGGAACTACAGGAAGACAACGGCAGCCGATGACGGTGGCGGGTAGCGCCGGCCGTTGGCCGGCCCTCCTGGTCGTCGGGTGGCCTCGCGTGGGCCGGCCAACGGCCGGCGCTACCGCGACCGCGTTGCAGCCGTTGAATCGTTCAATCGTTCAACGCGATGAACGCCCAGAACGGCACATCGTCTTCGCGCCACGTCTTGCTGGCGTCCTCCAGGACATCGAGGAACGTCTCGAAGTCCTTCGCCGCGTCCTCCTGCAACTGATCAGCATCACTGAAGAACAATGCATAGCCGTTGGCCTGCATCCACGAGAGGTCGCGCAGACAGTCCAGCAGGGCGTCCCAGTTGCCACCGAAGCTCTGCGGGAAGTCCAGCTGCGCGGCAACCCGTGCAATCAGCGTGCGCTTGTCGCGGCAGCCGCCCAGGTCGATCGTGGCCACGCGCAGGCCGGCATCGCGCATCGCGGCCGACAGCGGCCCGATGTCGTCATTGGTCACCGAATACACGCCGGCGTTGTTGATGTCGTCCAGACCCAGTTCGAATCCATCGTGGTTCATTGCCAGCTCCCGGCAGGTGGGACCTCGAAACTGCGGAAGGTTTCGTAATGGTCGTCGGTGTAGAACCAACCGGTCGGCGGAGTGCCGCCGGTCACGATGCGGCGTGCGCCGCGGTTGTCCGCGCCCGGCGTATCCACGGTGTATTCCCGGTAGTACCCGCGCGGCCGCTCGGGCAGGCGCTGCTCGCGGTTGCTGAAGACGCCGCCGTCCTGGCGGTGCGGGTAGGGGCCGCCGCGCTGGATCAGCGTGATGGTGGTGCGTGCTTCCGGTGGCAGGAAGGCGGGCAGGGGGTCATGCGTGCGCTGTGCGGCGGCGCCCGGATTGCCAGGTGCGTCGGCCGCCGGGGCGACGGCGTCGGGCTGGCTGAGCGACGGCGCGAAGTCCGGCGCCGGCGGGCGCTGGGCGAGTTTGATTGCGGCCAGGCCACCGATCAGGAGCACGATGGCGAGCAGCAACAGCAGGGGCTTGCGCATGGGGAAGGCTGTGGCGAGGGTGGGGTCTACTGTAATGCTTCTTCGATGCTTCTTCCGTGGGGATCGCCTGGTTGCCACGCAGGGCGTGGCACTACGCGCCTGTCGCAAGGCTCGTCCGCGTTTCGTCACCTGTGCGTAACGTGGGCTTTCCGCCGGAACGAAGTTTCCTTTACGTGGGCCTTGGTAAGCTTGGTGGCCATCCCCATCATCGACTTCGCAACGCCCGGTCTTCGCCGGGCGAGTGAGCTACCAGGAGATCCACATGGCCTATACCCTCCCCAAGCTGTCCTACGCGTACGACGCGCTTGAGCCGCATATCGACGCGGCGACGATGGAAATCCATCACACCAAGCACCACCAGACCTACATCAACAACGTCAACGCAGCGCTGGAAGGCACCGAATACGCCGACCTGCCGGTCGAAGAGCTGGTGAAGAAGCTCAAGTCGCTGCCGGAAAACCTGCAGGGCCCGGTCCGCAACAACGGTGGCGGCCACGCCAACCACTCGCTGTTCTGGACGGTGATGGCGCCCAGCGCTGGTGGCGCCCCGGTCGGCGACGTGGCCCAGGCCATCGACGCGCAGCTGGGCGGTTTCGACGCGTTTAAGGACGCCTTCACCAAGGCCGCGCTGACCCGCTTCGGCAGTGGCTGGGCCTGGCTGAGCGTCACCCCGGACAAGAAGCTGGTGGTGGAAAGCACCGGCAACCAGGACAGCCCGCTGATGGAAGGCAATACGCCGATCCTGGGCCTGGACGTGTGGGAGCACGCGTACTACCTGAAGTACCAGAACCGTCGCCCGGAGTACATCGGCGCGTTCTTCAACGTGGTTGACTGGAAGGAAGTCGAGCGCCGTTACCAGGACGCCATTGCCTGATTGCACGGGCAGGCTGGACATCGAAAAGGCCAGGCGGAAACGCCTGGCCTTTTCGTTTGTCGCACTACCGTGCCTGCGCGTCACCCTGCAGGCGCAGGGTCGCCAGGATGCCCAGGCGCATCGCGCCCAGGTCGGTGCCTTCCACGGCAGGCAGTTTCAGCGGCGTCAGGCCCTGCCCGGCGAAATGGCTGACCTGGAACAGCACATCCAGCCCATGGCCGCTGGCGATGCCGGCCAGCGAGGGCGGATCCACGCGTTCGCCAGGATTCTTGCGGGCCGGCTGGAAGCCGGGCGAACTGCGTACCAGTTCATCGGTATCGGCGGAAAAGTCCCCGGCGATCAGCGAGGGCAGGCCGTCGGAGGTCGCGCCGATCCAGGTCATCAGGTCGCTGGTCTGGTGCTGGCGCACCAGGGCTTCGTCGGGGTCCGGGCGCAGCCGTGCCACGTACACGTTGACCAGTTCCTCCTGCAGCTTCACCCGCAGCAGGCCGGCCGCACTGAACTGGCCCGGCGGATGGAGCAGGGTGACCCCGTCCTCGGCCACCGGCAGCCGGCTCAGCATGGCGCTGCCATGGCGCAGCGGCTGGCTGGGCGGATCGGCGGTGATGAAGTCGCAGCTGTAACGCAGCCGCGTGGCCAGCCAGCAGGCCGGGTTGCCGCCGCGGGTCTGGAGTACCCGGTGCACCGCGATCACGTCCGGTTGCAGGCCTTCCAGCACCTGCAGCAGCTGGTCGCGGCGCTGTTCCCACTGGGCGTCGTCGGCGACCGGCAGCTCCAGCGTCGCGATCTTCAGCAGGCGCGGCGGCGCCTCGCTCTGCCGGGCATCAGCCGACAGTGCGGGGGCGGTCAACATCAGGAGCAGGAGCCAGCCGTGCCAGTGTCCTGCGACAACCGTGGGGAGGAGGCGCATAACGATAAGTTTACGCTTGGGCCGTCGACGCGCCGTGACTTCGATCAAGGGTTTTCAGACGCCTGCCATTGCGCCGCGGACTTGTCACGTCCGGCCGCAGCGTGCGCGGCCGGGGTCCTTCCGGTAACCTTGCGGCCTTTGAACCCGCAGGACAGCCCCATAGAATGAGCACGACCGCAGCCGCCAGCGCTGGCAAGGGAAAGATGCCGCGCCAGATTCCGTACATCATCGGCAATGAGGCCTGCGAGCGTTTCAGCTTCTATGGGATGCGCAACATCCTGGTGCAGTTCCTGATCACCTCGCTGCTGCTGCAGGAGATCACCGCCGATGGCCGGGCCGGCGAGGCCAAGGACATCATGCACAGCTTCATGATCGGCGTGTATTTCTTCCCGCTGCTCGGCGGCTGGCTGGCCGACAAGTTCTTCGGCAAGTACCACACCATCCTCTGGTTCAGCCTGATCTACTGCGCCGGCCACGCCTGCCTGGCGCTGTTCGAGAACAGCCGCGAAGGCTTTTTCCTGGGCCTGGGCCTGATCGCGCTTGGCGCCGGCGGCATCAAGCCGCTGGTGGCCTCGTTCATGGGTGACCAGTTCGACCAGAGCAACAAGCACCTGGCCAAGATCGTGTTCGACGCGTTCTACTGGATCATCAACTTCGGCTCGCTGTTCGCCTCGCTGCTCATCCCGCTGGCGCTGAAGAACCTTGGCCCGCAGTGGGCGTTCGGCATTCCGGGCATCCTGATGTTCGTGGCCACCTTCGTGTTCTGGCTGGGGCGCAAGCGCTACGTGCTGGTGCCGCTGCCGCCCAAGGACCCGCATTCGTTCGGCAACGTGGTGCGGACCGCGCTGTCGGCACAGGTGCCGGGCAAGGGCCGTCCGGGCCGCACCCTGGCCATCCTCGGTGCGGTGCTGGCGGTGGCCTCGATGGGCCTGGTAGGCAGCCTGGGCATCGTGATCTGCCTGTGCATCGCGCTGGTGCTGGTGCTGGTCGGCGTGGGCGGCGGGACCTGGATCCAGCTCGACCGCGCCCGCGCCGTGCACCCGGCCGAGGCCGTGGAAGGCGTGCGTTCGGTGCTGCGCGTGCTGGTGATCTTCGCGCTGACCACCCCGTTCTTCTCGCTGTTCGACCAGAAGGCGTCGACTTGGGTGCTGCAGGGCCAGCAGATGGCCATGCCGTCGTGGTTCACGGCCTCGCAGATGCAGGCGTTGAACCCGCTGCTGGTGATGATCCTGATTCCGTTCAACAACCTGGTGCTGTACCCGACGCTGCGCCGGTTCGGCTTCGAGCCCACCGCGCTGCGCCGCATGACCGCCGGTATCGCCTTCAGCGGCCTGGCCTGGGTCGTGGTCGGCGGCATCCAGGTGATGATGGACGGCGGCAACGTCATGTCCATCTTCTGGCAGATGCTGCCGTACGCACTGCTCACCTTCGGTGAGGTGCTGGTTTCGGCCACCGGGCTGGAGTTCGCCTACAGCCAGGCGCCGCAGGCGATGAAGGGCGTGGTGATGAGTTTCTGGAATCTCACCACCACCATCGGCAACCTGTGGGTGCTGCTGTCCAACGCGGCGGTGCGCAACGACACGGTGACCCACCAGATCGCCAGTACCGGTCTCAGCGAAGCCGCGTTCCTGATGTTCTTCTTCGCCGGGTTCGCCTTTGTCGCCGCGTTGGCCTTCGGTTGGTATGCCAAGCGCTATCGTATGGTCGACAACTACCGCGCTGCCTGAGTACTGCCATGACCCCCGTGAATCTGCTGCTGATCGCCATTACCGCCCTGGTGTCGTGGATGGCGTTCAACAACCGTGCGCTGGCCGACCGCCTGATCCTGTGGCCGCCGGCGGTTGACCGCAAACGCCAGTACGACCGCCTGGTGACCTACGGGTTCATCCATGCCGACTGGTCGCACCTGATCTTCAACATGATCACGCTGTTCTTCTTCGGCGGGCAGATCGAGCGGGTCATGGCCAGCCTGACCGGCAGCTACCTGACGTATCCGGCGTTCTACCTGGGCGCACTGGTGGTGTCGATCCTGCCCAGCTACCTGAAGAACCAGAAGAACCCGAACTACATGAGCCTGGGGGCCTCGGGCGCGGTGTCGGCGGTACTGTTCGCCTTCATCCTGCTCAGCCCGTGGACCATCATCTTCGTGTTCTTCATCCCGGCGCCGGCGATCATCTATGCCGCGTTCTACGTCGGCTACAGCATCTGGATGGACCGCAGGGGCGGTGACCGCATCAACCACAGCGCGCACCTGGCCGGTGCCGCGTTCGGGGTGATCTTCATGCTGGCAATGCGCCCGGAGATCTTCGGGCACTTCCTGGCCGAGCTGGGCAACCCGCGCTTCAGCCTGGGCGGCTGAAGCGAAAAGCGGTCACGACCAACGGTCGTGACCTACCGGGGCGGCAAGACCAAGGTAGGTCACGACCGTGGGTCGTGACGCACCGGGGCAGCAAGACCAAGGTAGGTCACGACCGTTGGTCGTGACGCACCGGGGCAGCAAGACCAGGGTAGGTCACGACCGTTGGTCGTGACGCACCGGGGCAGCAAGACCAGGGTAGGTCACGACCGTGGGTCGTGACGCACCGGGGCAGCCGGTAAGCAGGACAGAGGTAGGTCACGACCGTTGGTCGTGACGCTCTCCATCACGCTGCGAAGCGCTGGTCGGTACCGTAGGTGCTGAGCAGGCGGGTGTAGACCTCATGGTCGATCAGGTCGAACTCCGACCCCTGGGTCTGGCCGTTCAACGCCAGCTGGAACAAGCCTTCCAGCAGCGAGCTGTCGGCGTCGCCGGGCTGGGTGACGTCGGGTGCATGGTCCATGTGACACTCCTTGGGACACGGATGGGGCGGTCAGGAGTCGCAAAAGCCGTGCCAGCTTTCGCCGCCTGTCCGTCATCCATATCGGCTTGAGTCGGGCGGACTTTAGCCGTGGCAGGCAAGAAGCGCTGTACGGAGGCGGGTCATCAATCGGGCGCGTGGCGACGCGTTCGTCAGATCGGCCCCCAAGCGTCAGGGGGCGCGGGCGGCATGTGACCCTGCGCGTCGCCTGTTGCCCCTGTTCAGGCTTCACGCGATCATGGCGTCGCGCTGCGCACTATCGCGACAGTCGCCGCAGGAGACACCGCCCATGGCATCGGTCACCCCGCCCGGATTGGCGTATGAGGTCGAGCACGATCTGGCCCGCCACCGCTTCCAGGCCCAGGTCCAGGGGTATCTGGCCCTGCTGGACTACCAGATCAAGCGCAAGCGGATGGTCATCACCCACACCGAGGTGCCCGATGCCATCGGTGGGCGCGGCATCGCCGGGGAGTTGACCAAGGTCGCCCTGCGCTACGCACGCGACAACAAGCTCAAGGTGGTGCCGGCGTGTGCCTACGCCGAGCAGTTCTTCGAGCGTCACACCGAATACCAGGACCTGCTGGTGTCGGAGTAGTCACCGGATTTTTCACGGACGACGAATCATCATGCTGGGTTTCAACAAGGGGATAGCAATGAACATCGCAGGAAACCGCCGCGCGCTGCAGACCGGTGCGCTGGCGTTGGCCGTGGGGCTGGTGCTGCTGGGTGGCTGCAAGCGCGAGGCGGACACTGCTGCCGCACCGGCCGCCGATGCCACCGCGGCGCAGCCGGACGCCACCCCGCCGCAGGCTGCCGTGGAGGCGCCATTGGCATTGCGTGATGTGATCGAAAATACCCCGCAGGCGGTGGTGGGCATCAGCTATCCGCAGGATGTCAATCGGTACCCCGGCCTTGCCAAGGCACTGTCGGACTACGCCACGGCCGCCCGCGCAGAACTGCAGCAGGCCGTGGACGGGCTGGGCAATGACAAGCCGACCATGCCGTATGAGCTGTCACTGACGTTCGAGAAGGTACTGGACACCCCGCAGCTGGTGGTGATCAGTGCCGACGGCAGCCGCTATACCGGCGGTGCCCACGGCGAACCGCTGGTCGCCCGTTTCGTGTGGCTGCCTGAAACCCAGACCATGCTCACCGCCGACAAGCTGATGCCCGATGGCAAGGGCTGGGCGGTGGTCAGCGATTACATCGCCGACCAGCTCAAGGAGCGGGTCGCCACGCGGTTGAGCAGTGAAGACATGGAGCCGGGCCAGCTGCAGGAGGCCCTGCGCAGCGCCAGCCGCATGATCGCCGACGGCACCGGGGCCAGCGCCGACAACTTCAGCCAGTTCCAGCCAATGACCGATGCGAACGGGCTGATCACCGCCGTGCGCTTCGTGTTCCCGCCATACCAGGTGGGACCGTATTCGGACGGGACCCAGACCGTGGACGTGCCCGCCGCCGTGCTGGCACCGCACGTCGCGCCGGCCTATGCCCCGTTGTTCGCCAAGGGCTAGTGGAGGGAAACCGTGGACGTGGGGCTGCAACGGCGGGTGATCGAGTTGCTGCACGAGGCGGACGTCACCGTTGGCGGTGAGCGTCCGCACGACCTCCGCGTCCACGACCCCCACTTCTATGCCCGCGTCATCGCGCAGGGATCGCTGGGCCTGGGCGAGAGCTACATGGACGGGCAGTGGGACGCCCCATCACTGGATGGCTTCCTCCTGCACCTGATGCAGGCCCATCTGGATGAGCGTGTGCACGGCTGGCGCGAACTGGGCGATGCGCTCAAGGCGCGGCTGTTCAACCTGCAGGCCGGCGGCGGCAGCCTGGAGGTCGGCCGCCGCCACTACGACCTGGGCAACGACCTGTACCACGCCATGCTCGGCAAGCGGCTGGTGTACAGTTGCGGGTACTGGGCGCAGGCCAGCGACCTGGACAGCGCACAGGAGGCCAAGCTCGACCTGATCTGCCGCAAGCTCGGGCTGCGCCCGGGCCAGCGCGTGCTCGACATCGGCTGTGGCTGGGGCGAGGCACTGAAGTTCGCTGCCGAACGCTACGGCGTCTCCGGCGTCGGTATCACCATTTCTCAGGAGCAGGCCGACTTCGCTCGCGAGCTGTGCGCGGGGCTGCCGATCGAGATCCGCCTGCAGGACTACCACGAGGTGGACGAGCGCTTCGACGCGATCCTGTCGGTGGGCATGTTCGAGCACGTCGGCGACAAGAACTACCGCGGCTACTTCGAGATGGCGCGACGCTGCCTGGCACCGGACGGGCTGTTCCTGCTGCACAGCATCGGCAGCAATCTCTCGCGGCACCGCACCGATCCGTGGATTGCGCGCTACATCTTTCCCAACTCGATGCTGCCGTCGGCCGCGCAGATCACCGCCGCATGCGAAGGCCTGTTCGTGCTGGAGGACTGGCACAGCTTCGGCCCGGACTACGACCGCACGCTGCAGGCGTGGCGCGCCAACGTGGAAGCGGCCTGGTCGCAGCTGGACCCGCAACGTTACGATGAACGCTTCAAGAGCATGTGGCGCTTCTACCTGGCTGGCTCGATGGCCAGCTTCCGCTGCCGGCACGCACAGCTGTGGCAGCTGGTGCTGTCGCCCCATGGCGTGCCGGGCGGGTATATCGCGCCGAGGTGATCGCACGCGAACGGTGTGGCATGGCCATGCGTGTCCGCGATGAAGCTGACGAAAAAAAACCGCCCGGCATCTGCCGGGCGGTTCTGACTTACAGGCGCGTTACTTCTTTTCCGGAACCAGCCCACGCTTTTCCAGCAGCGGTTCGATCTGCGGCTCGTGGCCGGCGAAATCGCGGAACAGCTGCATCGCGTCCACGCTGCCGCCCTTGGAGAGCAGGGTGGCGCGGAAGTGGTCGCCGTTCTTGCGGCTCAGGCCGCCGTTGTCGCGGAACCACTTCTGGGTGTTGGCGTCCAGCACTTCCGACCAGATGTAGGCGTAGTAGCCGGCCGAGTAGCCGCCCATGATGTGGCTGAAGTACGGGGTCCTGTAGCGCGGCGGCACCGGTGCGTAGTAGATGCCGTCCTTCTCCAGCGCCGCGCGCTCGAAGGCCATCACGTCCTTGGCGGCCGGCACCTGGTCCGGGCCGATCTGGTGCCAGCGCTGGTCCAGCATGGCGGCGCCCAGGTATTCGGTGGTGGCAAAGCCCTGGTTGAACTTGGCTGCGGCCAGCACCTTGTCCAGCAGCGCCTGCGGCATGGCGGTGCCGTTGCGGTAGTCCTTGGCGTAGTTCTTCAGGATCAGCGGATTGTCGGCCCACATCTCGTTGACCTGCGAGGGGAACTCGACGAAGTCGCGCGGCACCGAGGTGCCGGAGAAGTAGGGGTACTTCACGTTCGAGAACATGCCATGCAGGGCGTGGCCGAACTCGTGGAAGGTGGTGGTCACTTCATCCCAGGTCAGCAGGGTCGGCTGGCCGGCCGGCGGCTTGGGAATGTTGAGGTGATTGGCCACCACCGGCTTGAAGCCGGTCAGTGCGGACTGCTGCACGTAGGCGTTCATCCATGCACCGCCACGCTTGGACGCGCGGGCATAGGGGTCGAAGATGAAGATCGCCAGCTGGCTGCCATCGGCATCGAACACGTCGTACACGGTGACGTCGTCGTGGTACACCGGCAGGTCGGTGCGCTGCTTGAAGCTCAGGCCGTATTCCTGGTTGGCGGCGAAGAACACGCCGTTTTCCAGCACGTTCTTCAGCTCGAAGTACGGCTTGAGCTGGGATTCGTCGAAGTTGTACTTGGCCTGGCGCACCTTCTCGCTGTAGAAGGCCCAATCCCACGCCTCAAGCTTGAAGGTCGGCTTGCCGGCGGCCTTCTGTTCCTTGTCGATCATCGCCTGCAGGTCGGCGGCTTCGCGCTTGGCGTTGGCCACCGCGGCCGGGGCCAGCTGGCCCAGCATCGCGTTGACCGCTTCGGGGGTCTTGGCGGTCTGGTTGGTCAGGTTGTAGGCGGCGAAGTTTTCGAAGCCCATCAGCTTGGCCTTGTCGGCGCGCAGCTGCATGATGCGCGCGACCAGCGCGGTGTTGTCGAACTCGCCACCGCGGCTGCCACGGGTGACCGAAGCATCGTAGATCTTCTTGCGCAGGTCGCGGTTGGTCAGGTTGGTCAGCGGCGGCTGGCCGGTGGTGTTGAGCAGGGCGATGACGTACTTGCCGTCCAGCTTGCGGGCCTTGGCGGCTTCGGCAGCGGCGGCGATCTGCTCGGTCGACAGGCCGTCGAGCTGCTTGACGTCATCGACGATGACGGCCGAGGCGTTGACCTCGTTCTGCACATTCTGGCTGAACTTGGTGCCCAGGTTGGCCAGCTCGGCATTCATCGCCTTGAGCTTGGTCTTGTCGGCCTCGTTGAGCTTGGCGCCGGCGCGCACGTAGCTCTCGTAGTACTTCTCGACCAGGCGCACGCCTTCGGCATCCAGCCCTAGCTGGGTGCGGGTGTCATACAGGGCCTGGATGCGGGCGAACAGTTTGCCGTTCAGCGCGATCGCATCGCCGTGCGCGGCGAACTTCGCCGAGTAGTCGGCCTGCAGCTTCTTGCGCGCGTCGTTGGTGTCGGCGCCGACCAGGCTGAAGAACACGGTGGTGGCGCGGTCCAGGGTGTCACCGCTCTTTTCCAGGGCGATGAGGGTGTTGTCGAAGGTCGGCTTGGCCTTGTTGTTGGCGATGGCCTCCACTTCCTTCAGCTGCTGGGCCATGCCGGCGTCGAAGGCGGGGGCGAAGTCGCTGTCCTTGATCTTGTCGAACTGCGGGTAGTGCAGCGGCAGCGGGCTGTCGGCGAAGAACGGGTTGGCCTGCTGGGCAGCGTTGGCGGCCGGGGTGGCGGCCACGGCGGAGTAGGCGGGCAGGGCAAGGCCGAGGGTCACGGCGACGGCAAGGGCAAGACGGGTGGTCAAGGGGTAATCTCCGGTCAGACAAGTGCCCGAGCGTAACCCGGGCCGAGGGGCGCGGGCTTGTGTCGAAAGGCATGTGCGAGGGGGAGGGCGGCTCTACAATGACCCCCACCCCTCATCGGAGTACTTCCATGGCCACCGCCTTCGATTTCTCGTTCGTGGACCTCAACGGCCAGCCGCAGGCGCTGGACCAGTACCGGGGCAAGGCGCTGCTGCTGGTGAACGTGGCCAGCAAGTGCGGCTTCACGCCGCAGTACGCAGGGCTGGAAGCGCTGTGGCGCGAGTATCGCGAGCGTGGGCTGGTGGTGATCGGATTCCCCTGCGACCAGTTCGGCCACCAGGAGCCGGGCGATGCCGGTGAGATCCGCAGCTTCTGTTCTCTGACCTACGAGGTGGACTTCCCGCTGTCGGAGAAGATCGACGTCAACGGCGGCAACGCCCATCCGCTGTGGGCGTGGCTCAAGGCCGAGAAGTCAGGGCTGCTCGGCCTGAGCGGGATCAAATGGAACTTCAGCAAGTTCCTGGTCGGGCGCGATGGCAAGGTGCTCGAACGCTACGCCCCCACGGACAAACCGCAAAGCCTGCGCGGCGATATCGAGGCTGCGTTGGGGTGAGCGCTGGACACGCATGGCGTGTCCCACGCGATGCGTCCGACATGCCGCGGCGGTTACTTCTCGACGAACGCGCGCTCGAACACGTAATGCCCCGGCGTGCCGATCCGCGGCGAGGTCTGGAAACCCCGTGCGTCCAGCACGCTGCGCAGGTCGGCCAGCATCTGCGGGCTGCCGCAGATCATCGCGCGGTCGTTTTCCGGGCTCAGCGCCGGCAGGCCCAGGGTGCGCTGCATCTCGCCGCTTTCCATCAGCGAGGTCAGCCGGCCCTGGTTCGGGAACGGTTCGCGGGTCACCGCCGGGTAGTACAGCAGCTTGTCGCCGATCATCTCGCCCAGGAACTCATGCTCGCGCAGTTCCTTCTCGAACAGGTCGCGGTAGGCCAGGTCCTTTTCGTAGCGCACGCCGTGGGTCAGGATCACCCTGTCGAAGCGCTCGTAGGTTTCCGGGTCCTTGATCACCGACAGCCACGGCGCCAGGCCGGTGCCGGTGCCCAGCAGGTACAGGTGCCTGCCCGGGTGCAGGTCGCTGATCAGCAGGGTGCCGGTGGGCTTTTTGCCGACCAGCACCTTGTCGCCCGGCTTGATGTGCTGCAGGCGCGAGGTCAGCGGGCCGTCCTGCACCTTGATGCTGAAGAACTCGAGATTTTCTTCCCAGTTCGCGCTGGCGATGGAATAAGCGCGCAGCAGCGGGCGCGCCTCGGTTTCCAGGCCGATCATCACGAACTGGCCGTTCTCGAAGCGGAAACCGCTGTCGCGGGTCGTGGTGAAGCTGAAGTAGGCGTCGGTCCAGTGACGGACCTCAAGCACCGTTTCGGCGCCGAAAGCGGAAGACATGGGGGTGGGGTCTGATCTGTGTTGTCCTGCTCAGTTTATCTCAAATGAGATAAATTCTCATTGAACCCGGGTGAGGCGGGTTCTGCCCGGCTGCTTCAGCGGTAACCGGCCGCCTGCAGTTCGAACAGCTCCGCATAGCGCCCGCCCTGCGCCATCAGTTCGGCGTGGGTCCCGCTGGCCTCGATCCGGCCCCCGGCCAGTACCAGGATCCGGTCGGCCATGCGGACCGACGAGAACCGGTGGGAAATCAGCACGGCCGTGCGGTTGTCCGACAGTTCCTTGAAGCGCTGGAAGACCTCGAACTCGGCACGGGCATCCAGCGCGGCGGTCGGTTCATCCAGGATCATCACCTGCGCGTCGCGCATGTAGGCGCGGGCGATGGCGATCTTCTGCCACTGCCCGCCGGACAGGTCCACGCCCTGCTTGAACCGGCGCCCGATCAGCTGCTCGTAGCCCTGCGGCAGGCCGGCGATCACATCCTCGGCCATGCCACGGCGCGCGGCGTCGCGGATGCGCGCATCGTCGGTCATCGCCTCGACCAGGCCTACCCCGATGTTCTCGCCGGCACTGAGGTTGTAGCGCACGAAGTCCTGGAAGATCACGCCCATGTTGGCGCGCAGGTCGTCCAGGTCGTAGTCGCGCAGGTCCCGGCCATCGAGCAGGATCCGGCCCTCATCCGGGTCGTACAGCCGCGCCAGCAGCTTCACCAGCGTGGTCTTGCCCGCGCCGTTCTCCCCGACCAGGGCCAGCACTTCGCCGGCGCGCAGCTCGAAATCGAGATGGCGCACTGCCCAGCTTTCCGCGTCGGGATACTGGAAGCCGACGTTCTCGAACACGAAGCCGCGGGTGATCGGCTGCGGCACCGGGACCGCGTCGGGGCGCGAATGGATCTCCGGCTCGATCTGGAAGAACGAGAACAGGTCGTCCAGGTACAGCGCCTGGCTGGCCACCTGCGAAAAACCGATCAGCAGCCCTTCCAGCAGCTGGCGCAGGCGCAGGAAGCTGCCGGCCAGGAAGGTGAGGTCGCCGATGGAAAAGTCGCCGCGCACCGTGCGCCAGGCGATGTAGGCATAGGCGGTGTAGTAGCCGAGCGTGCCCAGGGCGGCCAGCAGGGTGCCCCAGAACGCGCGTTTGCGCGCCAGCGCGCGGTTGGCGCGGAAGAACTTGTCGGCCAGGAACCGGTAGCGGTCGATCAGGAAGCGGTGGAGGTTGAAGATCTTCACCTCCTTGGCGGTCTCCACGCTCGCGCCGATCTGGCGCAGGTAGTCCAGCTGCCGCCGCTCCGGGGTCCACTGGAAGTTGAGGCTGTAGCCGGCCGCGTTGAAGTGCGATTCGCCGATGAAGGCGGGCACCAGTGCCACCGCCAGCAGCAGGATCAGCCACGGCGCATACACCAGCAGGCCCACGGCGAGGCTGGCGACGGTGATGGCGTCCTGCACCTGGCCGAACAGCTGGCTCATCAGGTTCATCCGGCCCATGGTCTGGCGCCGGGCGCGGTCCAGCTTGTCCTGCAGGTCCGGATCCTCGAAGTCCTCCAGGTCCAGCTCTGCCGCGTGTTCCATCAGGCGCACGCTGGTGACGTTGGTGAACAGCTCCGAGAGCAGGGTGTCGGCGTAGGCGACGATGCGGCCGAGCAGGTCCGAGGCGATGGCCAGGCCGAACTCCAGCGCCAGCAGGCCCAGCAGGGGATTGAGCAGGCCGCTGTACAGCGCTTCATCGAATGGCGGGAAGCCGGCCTCGTGCCGGCTCAGCAGCAGCGCCGCATCGATGATGAGCTTGCCCACGTACAGCATTGCCACCGGCAGCAACGCGCGGATGACGCGCAGCCCCAGGCTGGCGCTGGCCAGTGCCGGACTGGTCTGCCAGACCTGGCGCAGGAACGGGGGCAGGTTGCGCATTGCCTGGAAGCGCTCGCGCAGGCTGGGATTCTTCGGGCCGGAAGCGCCGGCGGCGGGGGAGGCAGGCATGGCCAACATTGTGCCCGTGCTGGACGTGAGTGTCCGGTGGGTACCACGCGCGACGGCGGCACACGCCGGCCCAGCCTCAGCCGGCCCGGCCACCGGCAGGTGCCCGCCACAGGGCCCGGCGCCGTTGTCGGGAGTGATTCCCACCACCGTCGGGCCGGGGCGCTAAAATGGTGGGCTTACCCCCCGCCAGCCCCCGAGCAAGCGAGCATTACGTGACATCGATCAAGCAGGAAGACCTCATCCAGTCCATCGCCGACGCGCTGCAGTACATCTCGTACTACCACCCGGTCGATTACATCAAGAGCCTTGCCGCCGCCTACGAGCGCGAGGAATCGCCGGCGGCGAAGGAGGCGATGGCCCAGATCCTGATCAATTCCCGCATGTGCGCCGAAGGCCACCGGCCGATCTGCCAGGACACCGGCATCGTCACCGTGTTCCTGGAGGTGGGGATGAACGTGCGTTGGGACGACGCCACCATGAGCCTGGAAGACATGGCCAATGAAGGCGTGCGCCGGGCGTACAACCACCCGGACAACAAGCTGCGCGCCTCGGTGCTGGCCGATCCGGCCGGCAAGCGCGTCAATACGAAGGACAACACCCCGGGCGTGGTCAACATGAAGATCGTGCCGGGCGACACCGTGGACGTGATCGTGGCGGCCAAGGGCGGCGGTTCCGAAGCCAAGAGCAAGTTCGCCATGCTCAACCCGTCCGACTCCATCGTCGACTGGGTGCTCAAGACCGTGCCGACCATGGGCGCCGGCTGGTGCCCGCCGGGCATGCTCGGCATCGGCATCGGCGGCACTGCTGAAAAGGCGATGCTGCTGGCCAAGGAATCGCTGATGGAGCCGATCGACATCAACGAACTCAAGGCCCGGGGCGCCTCCAACCGCGCCGAAGAACTGCGCCTGGAGCTGTACGACAAGGTCAACGCGCTGGGCATCGGCGCACAGGGCCTGGGTGGCCTGACCACGGTGCTGGACATCAAGGTCAAGGACTTCCCGACCCACGCCGCCAACCTGCCGGTGGCGATGATTCCCAACTGCGCCGCCACCCGCCACGCCCACTTCACCCTGGACGGCAGCGGCCCGGTAATGCTGGACCCGCCGTCGCTGGAAGACTGGCCGCAGATCACCTACGACGCCTCCAAGGGCACCCGGGTCGACCTGGACAGCATCACCCCGGAAGACGTGGCCAGCTGGAAGCCGGGCCAGACCCTGCTGCTCAACGGCAAGCTGCTCACCGGCCGCGATGCTGCGCACAAGCGCATGGTGGACATGCTCAACAAGGGCGAGCCGCTGCCGGTCGACCTCAAGGGGCGTTTCATCTATTACGTGGGCCCGGTCGATCCGGTACGCGACGAAGTCGTAGGGCCGGCCGGTCCGACCACCGCGACCCGCATGGACAAGTTCACCCGCCAGGTGCTGGAGCAGACCGGCCTGCTGGGCATGGTCGGCAAGGCCGAGCGTGGCCCGGCCGCGATCGAGGCGATCCGTGACAACAAGTCGGCTTACCTGATGGCGGTGGGCGGCTCGGCCTACCTGGTGTCCAAGGCGATCAAGGCCGCCAAGGTGGTGGGCTTCGCCGACCTGGGCATGGAAGCGATCTACGAGTTCACCGTGCAGGACATGCCGGTGACCGTGGCGGTCGATTCCACCGGTGAATCGGTACACACCACCGGCCCGCGCGAATGGCAGGCCCGCATCGGCAAGATCCCTGTGGTTGTGGCCTGACGGCCCCAACCACCAGGGGGAGCATTCCACCTTATCCCCGCGGCTGTCGCCGCGCCCCCTTGAACAACAAGGGGGCTCCTGGTCGTCGAGGCGGAAGCGGGCTGGCGGGCGCATAATCTTCGGCTTCTGGAATCGGGAGCCGGGCATGGGCGTTACTTTGTATGGGGCCAGCAGCACCGCCTCGCTGGTGGTGCACTGGCTGCTGATCGAACTGGACATCGAGCACGCGCTGGTCCTGCTCGATTTCGCGACCCGCGAACAGAAGTCGGCCGACTACCTGGCGCTGAACCCGGCCGGCCGCGTGCCCACGCTGGTGATCGACGGCCAGGTCCTGACCGAGGCGGCGGCCATCGCGCTGCACCTGGCCGATCTTCACCCGCAGGCGGGATTGCTGCCGGCGCCGGGGACGCAGGCGCGCGCGCAGGCCTATCGCTGGATGTTCTGGTGCGCCAACACCCTGCAGCCGGCGTACCGTGCGTGGTTCTACGCCGACGAGGTGGCCGGGGCTGCGAACGTGGCTGCGGTACGCGACAGTGCGCGGCAACAGCTGGAAGCGGCGTGGGCACGTTTCGCCGGGCACCTGCAGCAGGGCGGCCCGTACGCGCTGGGCGACCACGTCAGCGTGGTGGATTTCATGCTGGTGATGCTGATGCGCTGGTCACGCAACATGCCCGTGCCCAGCGACACCTGGCCGGAACTGAAGGCCTACGCCGGGCGCATGAAAGCGCGCCCGGCGTTCGCCGAGGTCTATCGCCGCGAAGGCATCACCGACTGGGCCTGAGAGGGCGCTACCGGTCAGTACCACTCCAGCAGGGATACGCCTACGCCCACGTAGGTTGCCTTGTGGTTGTAGTCGATCATGCTCTCGCCGTAGCCGTCGAAGACCTGCACATGGCCGCGCAGCAGGTTGCTGATCGGGAAGCCGTAATCCAGCTGCAGCGCCCCGTGCGACCGGTCGCCGCCGCGCAGCGAATGTCGCGCCATCAGCGAGACCTCGTGACCGTTGCGGTTCCAGGTCAGGGTCGCGTCGCCGCGGCCCATGTAGTCTTCGATGTCCGGGTTGTTGTCGTCTTCGCGGTCTTCCGGCAGCCGGTACCACGGCCGCAGCACCAGTGCCCAGTTCTCGCGGTCCAGCCCGATGGTGGCGATCACCCGGTTCCAGCTGCGCGACAGCGGGTCGGCGCGGCCGTTGGACATGTGGGTCAGGCTGAGCCCGCTCATGCGCCCGCGCCAGCCGCCGATCGAGTAGCCATTGCGGAACATCATCATGATTTCCGGCTCGTAATTGGTTTCGCGGAACGGGCGCGAATTGTCGGCGTTGTAGGCCTGCCAGCGCGAGCTCTGGGTATACCCGGCCCAGATGTCCCCATTGTCGCCGAACACGTTCTCCCACACCTTGGTCTTGAAGCTCAGCTGGAATTTCAGCTCATTGCTGTCCAGCTGCTGCGGGGTGGTCACCGTGTTGTCCGGATTGGGCGACTGCGGCGTCTGGTTCTTGTCGCTGGTCCAGAACGCCGGCAGCAGGTAGACCGGCTTGTAGGCCCGCAGCTGGAACGCGCCCAGTTTGGAGTCCTGCGCCAGTTCCCAGCGGCTGTCCAGCAGCGAGCCTTTGCCGGCATTGGCCAGCGCCGCTTCATGGCCGTCATTCTTGAATACCTCGCCCAGGCGTTGCTTCACCCGTTCGGTGGCCGGGGCATCGGGGGTACGCGCGGCCTGGCGCTCTTCGCGCCGTTCCTGCTTGGCGGCGATCGCCGCCGCATCGGCGGCCTGGGTGGTTTCCGCGGTCGGCCGGAACAGTTTGTCGTAGCAGGCCAGGCGCGCCGCATCGGTGCCCACCTGGGCACACGCCTCGGGTGTGGCCGGGGTGGGCGACAGCTCCTGGGCGGCCAGCGGCAGGCTGGCGGTGGCCAGGGCCAGGGCGGAGAACAGGGCCGAACGGGGGCGGTGGGTCATGGGGGCGAGCCGGTGAAGGGAAGGAACCGGAACAGTGTGGCCGCTGCCCCGGATTCCCGCCAGCGCGAAACTACTGACGGGATCAGCGCGTATATGCCGGTGGCTACCGTGCGCGGAGCGTGAAAACCGAAGGGGCTCAGAAGAACCAGGCGAAACAGAAGATGCCCAGCATCGCGATCACCAGGGCCAGTTTGAGTGCGACGCCGAGCAGGATGCCCAGCCAGGTGGCCAGCCCGACCTTGGTGGACCGGCCCAGTTCGCGGGTGTGCCAGTACTCGCCCAGCAGCGCACCGGCCAGCGGTCCTGCGAACAGGCCGATGGGCATGAAGAACAGGCCGACGATGCTGCCGATGAAGGTGCCCCACAGCGCCTTGCGGCTGGCCCCGACGCGCTTGGCCCCCACCAGGGTGGCGATCACGTCAACCGCGAACGACGCCAGCGTCAGCAGCCCAAGCACGGTCAACGGCACCCAGCCCACGTGCACGAAGTCATCGGCCCATGCGGCCACCAGCAGGCCGGCGAACACGAGCGGGATGCCAGGAAGGGCAGGCAGCACGATGCCGGCAATGCCGACCAGGACCAGTACGACCGCGATCACGTAAAAGATGAATGAAGGGTCCATGCGTTGCCGTATGTTTGCCGAATTTGGGTTGACAAATATGAAATAAGCCAGTTGCTTTTTAATTTTGCCCGGGTTAAGTTGCAGTCGCTGAGCTTGGCAAGGTCACCGTGGATCGTGGCCTGATGATGGTAGATCTTCTGGATCCGTTCCATCGATGCACCTCGCTTCCCCCTTGCTGTCAGCCGCCCGCCAGGGCGTAACCAACGACATAGCAGAGACACCAGGGAGTAAGTGTGATGGCTGAGCGTGAGACCGGTACCGTGAAGTGGTTCAATGACGCCAAGGGCTTCGGCTTCATCAGCCGTGAGAACGGCGAGGACGTGTTCGTGCATTTCCGCGCGATCCAGTCCCAGGGCTTCAAGAGCCTCAAGGAAGGCCAGAAAGTGAACTTCACCGTCGTGCAGGGCCAGAAGGGCCTGCAGGCCGACGCTGTCGAAGCGATCTGACCTTTGCAGTCGCGTTACGAAAAAAGGCCCGCGCAAGCGGGCCTTTTTTCTGTCGGCAGCGGTCTGGATCAGCGGATGACCACGCGCCCGTTGACCACGCGCACGTAGGTGTTTTCGCGGATGCCACCCAGGTCGCGCTGGTTGACCACCACGGTGCGGCCATCGTCCATGCGCACGGTGATGTCGAAGGTATCGCTGGTGACGTTCTTCTGGATCTGGTTGCCGGCCAGCGCGCCACCCACCGCGCCTGCGGCGGCGGCGATGTTCTGGTTGCCCTTGCTGCCACCGGTGTGGTCGGAGATCTCATGCCCGGCCACGGCACCGACCAGGCCGCCAAGGATCGCGCCCGTGGCGCTCGGCGCGGTGCGGCCGGAAGCCACCTGGTTGATCCGGGTCACGATGCCGCAGTCGGCGCAGCGGTTGGTGTTGTAGTTGCCACCGGTGTTGTAGCCGCTGTTGTTGTAGCCGTTGTTGTAGCCGCCACCGCCGTAACCGGGCGAGGTGGCGCAACCGGCCAGTGCGACGGTGGCAACGGCGGCTGCGGCAATGAGTTGGATCTTCATGGTGGTTCTCCTGGCCAGAAGGGGTGGTCGTGAATGCGTCTGGGGCGCATGGCGCAGATCCTGTCGTGTCCTGCGTGAACAGGGCGCCAATCCAGTCCTCACTTCGTGGCTGGCAGATGAATCAGCGGAAATCCTGGTGGCAGGCCTTGCAGTCGGCCTGGATCTTTTCCACCAGCGTGCCCATCGCGGCGCAGTCGGTGGGCGGGGCGGCCAGCGCGCCGTTGAGGGTCGCGCGCAGGCCGCTGGCGTGCTGCTGGAACTGCGCGTTGTCGCGCAGATCCGGGAAGGCCAGGTCCAGATCGTTGGACAGCGAGCGCAGCGTCTGCAGGCGCGGCACGCTGTCGGCCAGGCTGCAGCGATTCTGCGCCTGCGCATCGCCAAGCAGCGCGACCTGGCGCTGCATCACCTGCATCAGGCTGCCGGGGAACGGGTCCTGCCGCGCCTGGATCGCGCGCGACACCATCACCGTAGCAACCAGGCCCACCACCAGGCCGAGCCCGGCCACGAACAGATAGCGGTACGCCGCAGACGGGCGACGGGTCGGGGCAGGGTGGTTCATGGCGGCGGCTTCCTCATGGGTGGCTCGCTGCATCCTACCCGCGGCGCGCGGCGGTCGTACATGCCGGGCACCGGGCCGTCTAAAATGGCGGCCATGAATGACGTATTGCGCGAACGCTTTGCCGGCATCGACCGGTTGTATGGAGTGGGCACCGTCGACCGGTTGTCGCGCCGCCGGGTAGCGGTGGTCGGCATGGGCGGGGTCGGCTCGTGGGTGGTGGAAGCGCTGGCGCGCACGGCGGTGGGGCACCTGACCCTGATCGACGCCGACGACATCTGCGTGTCCAATACCAACCGCCAGCTGCCGGCACTGGCCGGGCACTACGGGCGCAACAAAGCCGAGGCGATGGCCGAGCGCTGTGTTGCCATCAATCCGGACATCCACGTGGACGCGGTGGCGTCCTTCCTCACCGTGTCGAACATGGTCGAGCTGCTCGACCGCGACTTCGACCTGGTGATCGACGCCTGCGACAGCTTCCGGGTCAAGGTGGAAACCATCGCCTGGTGCCGCCGTCGCAAGCTGCCGATCCTGACCGTGGGCGCCGCCGGTGGTCGCACCGACCCGACCCTGGTGCGCATCCGCGACGTCTCGCGCACCGAGCATGACGCGATGCTGGCGCTGATCCGCAAGAAGCTGCGCAGCGACTTCAACTTTCCGAAGAACGCCTCGCGCTACTTCGGGGTGCCGGCGGTGTATTCGCTGGAGAACGTGAAGTACCCCCAGGCCGATGGCAGCGTCTGCGGCGTGCGCCCGCAGCTGGGCGCCGATGCCGCGTTGAAGCTGGACTGCGGCGCCGGTCTGGGCGCGGCCACGCACATCACCGGCGCATTCGCGTTCGCGGCGGTGAGCAAGGCGCTGGAGATGTTGCTGCGTAGTGACACGCCACGCGTGTCTGCGGGGTAGCCGGCATTGCGTGGGACACGCGTGGCGTATCGCTGCGCGGGGAGCGCGACATCGCACACAGGGCGGCGTGGTTATCCCAGCCCGAACAGCCTGCGTGCATTTGCCGTGGTCTGTTCTGCAATGGTCTCCGCCGGCTCGCCGCGCAAGCGGGCCACGGTGTCGGCGATTACCGTCAACCGTCCCGGCTCATTGCGCTGCCCGCGTATGCCGACGTCGGGCTGGTCCGGCGCGTCGGTTTCCAACAGCAGCTGCTCCAGCGGCAGCTGGGTCACCAGACGCCGCAGGCGCTGGGCGCGGTCGTAGGTCAGTGGGCCGCCGAGGCCGACCAGGAAACCCAGCTTGTGCAGCTGCGCGGCCTGTTCCGGGCTGCCCGGGAAGCTGTGGATCACCCCGCGCAGGCCGCCCACCTGCTTGATGGCGACGATCACCGCATCCACGGCGCGGCGCGCGTGCACGATGACCGGCAGGTCGAATTCGCGCGCGATCCGCAGCTGCCCGTCGAAGTAGAACTGCTGCTGTTCCGGATCCAGGCCTTCGACGAAGAAATCCAGCCCGCATTCGCCCACCGCACAGGGGTGCTCCAGCGCGATCCACTCGCGCAGCTGGTCCAGGTGCTCCGGGCGATGCTGGTCCAGGAACATCGGGTGCAGCCCGTACGCCGGATACAGCCCCTCGGCCAGCCGGCAGGTCTCGCGCAGCTTGGGCCAGCTCGCGGCGGTCACGGCGGGCACCACCTGGGTGTGTACGCCGGCCGCCTGTGCGCGCGTGATCACCTGGGCGCGGTCGTGATCGAACTCGTCGGCGTCCAGGTGGCAGTGGCTGTCGATCAGGCTCACGCGTCGCGTCGGTCCAGGCGCGGTGGCAGGGTGTCGCTTCGACGCTTCCAGTTGGCCAGCAACAGCGTGCCCAGCCCGAACAGGAGTTCGTCCACGAACGGAATCGGGTCTGGGATGAACAAGGTCACCGCAAACAGGGCGGCGGTCACCTTGAACAGGGTGGGGTAACGCAGTCCGCGCGCCCACTTCAGGACTGGCAGCAGCAGGGGACCGGGCATCGCACTCTCCTCGACAGATGATGTAAACGCTATCACGAGCCTTGCAACGACAGAACCTGAATGGGCAAGTGCGGTGTATGCGTCATGTGGAGATTCTGTTCAGGGAGCGCATGCTGGAATCCGCATCAAGAACGTTGCGGATCGTCCGCAGGGAGTCGGTTATGAAAAGCACAACTACTACTGTCCTGGTCGCTGCAGGCGCCCTGCTGGTCGGTGGCATCGCCACCGCCGCCTTCATGAAAAGCGGTAGCTCCGCCGACCCGGTTACCGCCGCCCAGACCCGCCCGAACCTGGACACCACGCCGCTCGTCGACGATGGCGCCGCCACCGACGATGTGGCCGTGGACAAGGCCGGCCGCCTGGAATATGCCGACGTGGTCAAGGTCGATCCGCTGACCCAGAAGGAAAAGGCCTACGCCACCGTGATCGGCACCGAGCCGGTGCGCGAGACCTCCACCACCCAGACCCCGCATGAAGTCTGCGAGGACGTGGTGGTGCAGGAACGCCTGCCCGAACGCGACGGCAACGTCGGCGGCACGGTGGCCGGTGCGGTCATCGGTGGCCTGCTGGGCAACCAGGTGGGCGGTGGCAACGGCCGCAAGGCCGCCACCGCCGCTGGCGCCGTGGCCGGTGGCATGATCGGCAACCAGGTCGACAAGCGCCACGTGGGTGGCCGCGTGGTCAACCGCACCGAGCGCCAGTGCCATACCGAGACGGCGACCTCCGAGTCGACCAAGGTGACCGGCTACAACGTTACCTACCGCAACGAAGACGGCACCACCGGCACCATGCGCATGGCCAGCAAGCCGGGCAACCGCATCGCCATGGGCACCACCAGCAATGTCACCGGCTACAACGTGACCTACCGCTACGACGGCGTTGAAAAGACCGTCAAGATGGCCAGCAAGCCGGCCAGCGACCGCCTGCCGGTGGTCGACGGCCAGCTGGTCACCCAGACCGCTGCGCTGGACACCGCCCGCCCGTAATCGGGGCGCGCTGCAGGACGTACGAAGAGGCCGGCATCTTGCCGGCCTCTTTCGTTCTGCGAAGATGGCACCCGGCTTACCAACGGGGTACCCCATGAGCATTTTCGACCTGCGCCTGGAAACCGACCGGCTCATCCTGCGCCCGCCGCGCGCGGAGGACTTCGACGCCTTCCTGCAGTTCTGCACCGATCCGCAGGTGATGCAGCACCTGGGCGGCGTGCAGGCGCCGTCCCAGGCCTGGCGCAGTTTCAGCTGCCTGGCGGGCAGCTGGCACCTGTATGGCTTCTCGATGTTCTCGGTGATCGAGAAGAGCACTGGCGACTGGGTGGGGCGCATGGGGCCGTGGCAGCCGCTGGACTGGCCGGGGACCGAAGTGGGCTGGAGCATCCGCCACGCCAGCTGGGGCAGGGGCTATGCCCCGGAAGCAGCGGTCGCCGCCATCGACTGGGCGTTCGACGCGTTGGGGTGGAACGAGGTCATCCACACCATCGATGCAGCGAACGCGAACTCCAAGGTCGTCGCGCGCAAACTCGGCAGCAGCCTGCTGCGGATCGGCGAGCTGCCACCACCGCACGACGGCAAACCGATCGAGATCTGGGGTCAGTCGCGGCAGCAGTGGAGGACACGCGCGGGCTAGCCCCGGTTTTGTGCACCTGCGCTTGGCAAGCGGCGCCGGTTGCGGCGATGCTCGGCGCGGTCGTCCGTTCGGCTCTGCTGGAGGGTGTGCATGGTTGCCGTGGTTCCCGATCCGATCCCCGCACGCATGAGGGCCCTGAACCGGGCCGAGGTCTGCGACGTCAATTTCGTCGAGTTCGTCCGCCAGTGGCACGGCCAGCCCCGCCAGCGGCCGGCACCGGATGCGCCCATCCTTCCCGGCAGCAGCCTGGACGCGCAAAGCTTCGATGCGCTGCTCGACTCGCAGCTGGCCAGCCGCCACCTGGACCTGATGGCGCGCGTGTTGCGCGTGCAGAACAAGGTCTTCTACACCATCGGCTCGTCCGGGCATGAAGGCAATGCGCTGGTGGCACGGCTCGCGCGGCATACCGATCCGGCGTTCCTGCACTACCGCTCCGGCGCGTTCATGGCCGAGCGCTTCCGCCAGCTGCCGGGCATGGACCCGGTGATGGACGCGGCGCTGTCCTTCGCCGCCAGCCGCGACGATCCGGCCAGCGGCGGCCGGCACAAGGTGTGGGGCAGCAGGCCGCTGTGGGTGCTGCCGCAGACCTCCACCATCGCCTCGCACCTGCCCAAGGCGCTGGGCACGGCGATGGCCATCGAAACCGCGCGTCGCATCGGCCACCGCCTGCCGATTCCCGACGACAGCGTGGTGATCTGCTCGTTCGGCGATGCCTCGGCCAACCACGCTACCGCGCAGACCGCCTTCAACACCGCCGCCTGGGCCGCTTACCAGCGCCTGCCGGCACCGGTCCTGTTCGTCTGCGAAGACAATGGCATCGGCATTTCGGTGAAGACCCCGGACGGCTGGATCGCCGGCAGCTTCAGCCATCGCCCCGGACTGGACTACTTCTTCGCCGACGGCCTGGACCTGGCCAGTGGCCATGCGCAGGTCCAGCGCGCGCTGGAGCATTGCCGCAACACCCGGCGCCCTACCTTCCTGCACCTGCGCACCACGCGCCTGATGGGCCACGCCGGTACCGACTTCGAGATCGAGTGGCGGCCGCTGGCCGAGCTGTGCGCGGCAGAGGCGGCCGACCCGCTGCTGCGTTCGGCGCAGATCGCGCTGGAGTCGGGGTGGATGACCGCACCCGGGCTGCTGGAGCGCTATGAGGCGATGCGCGCGCGCTGCTTCGCCGCCGCCGAGGCGGCCGACCGCCGGCCCAAACTGGACGAACTCGGCCAGATCATGGCGCCGTTGGCGCCCTATACGCCGTCGGCCGTGCACGCCGAAGCCTGCCGCGTTCCCGGCGGCGACGCGCGCGAGGCGGTGTTCGGCGGTGCCGCGCAGCTGCCCGAACGGCAACCGCCGCGGCACCTGGCGATCCAGATCAACCAGGCCCTGCACGACCTGCTGTGCAAGTACCCCGAGTCGCTGCTGTTCGGCGAGGACGTGGCGCAGAAGGGGGGCGTGTACACGGTCAGCAAGGGCCTGCTCAAGGCGTTCGGACCGCGCCGCGTGTTCAACACGCTGCTGGATGAAACCATGATCCTGGGCATGGCCCAGGGCCTGGCCAACCTGGGCATGCTGCCGATCCCGGAGATCCAGTACCTGGCCTACCTGCACAATGCCGCCGACCAGCTGCGCGGCGAAGCGTGTTCGCTGCAGTTCTTCTCCAACGACCAGTTCCGCAACCCGATGCTGGTCCGCATCGCCGGGCTCGGCTACCAGAAGGGGTTCGGCGGGCATTTCCACAACGACAATTCGATTGCCGCGCTGCGCGATATTCCCGGCCTGGTGGTGGGCTGCCCTTCGCGCGGCGACGACGCGGCGATGATGCTGCGCACGCTGGCGGCGCTGGCCCGGGTGGACGGAAGGGTGGCGGTGTTCCTCGAGCCGATCGCGCTGTACATGAGCAAGGATCTGCATGATCCCGGCGATGGCCAATGGCTGTTCGCGTACCCGCCGCCGGAGCAGGCGCTGGTGCTGGGCGAGGGGCGGGTCTACGCCGCCGAGGCCAACGACCTGGTCATCTTCACCTACGGCAATGGGGTACCGATGAGCCTGCGTGCGGCGCGCACCATCGAAGCCGAGCTGGGCTGGCTGGTGCGCGTGGTCGACCTGCGCTGGCTGGTGCCGCTCAACGCCGGCTTCATCGCCGCACAGGCGGCGGACGCACGCCGCGTGCTGGTGGTGGACGAGGGCCGGCACAGCGCGGGGGTCGGCGAGGGCATCCTCACCGCGCTGGTCGAAGCCGGGCTGGGCCACCTGCCGCTGCGGCGGGTGAGCGGTGCCGACACCTACACGCCGCTGGCAGGGGCAGCATTGTGCGTGCTTCCAAGCGACAATGCGGTGGTAAGCGCCGCGCGGGTGTTGGCGCAGGACCCTTGACGCATGTGTGGACTGGCAGGAATGTTGCTGGCCGCTCCGGGAACGGAGCAGGCCGCGTTGGAACAGCAGGCACGCCGCATGGGCGACGCCCTGCTGCACCGTGGGCCGGATGACAGCGGCGTGTGGGCCGATGCCGCAGGCGGCATCGCGCTGGCGCACCGCCGCCTGAGCATCCTCGACCTGTCGCCGCTCGGCCACCAGCCGATGGCCTCCGACGACGGTCGCTACGTGCTGGCCTACAACGGCGAGGTCTACAACTTCGCTGCGTTGCGGCAGGAGCTGGAGGGCCTGGGCCACGCGTTCCGGGGCCATTCCGATACCGAAGTCCTGCTGGCCGCCTTCGTGGCCTGGGGCCTGGACCAGACCCTGCAGCGTGCCAACGGCATGTTCGCCATCGCCCTGTGGGATCGCGCCGAGCAGTGCCTGTGGCTGGCCCGCGACCGGGTCGGCAAGAAGCCGCTGTACTACGGCTGGGCCGGCGACACGCTGGTGTTCGGCTCGGAACTGAAGGCGCTGTGGCAGCACCCGGCGTTCGACAACGGGATCGATCGCGACGCACTGACCCTGCTGCTGCGGCTGGACTACATTCCGGCGCCGCATTGCATCCACGAGCGCTGCTTCAAGCTGATGCCCGGGCGGGTGCTGCGCCTGGACGCGGCGGCGGTGGCCGCCGGTGCCGCCGCGCACCGGCCGGACCAGCAGCAGCTGCCGTTCTGGAATGCGCGCGAGCGCATGCAGCAGGCGCTGGCCGCGCCGTTCCAGGGCAGCGACGAAGACGCCGAAACCCAGCTGGACGGCCTGCTGCGCGACGCGGTCGGGCTGCGCATGGTGGCCGACGTGCCCGTGGGCGTGTTCCTGTCCGGCGGCACCGATTCGTCGGTGGTGGCGTCGCTGATGCAGGCGCAGTCGCCGACCCCGATCCACAGTTTCAGCATCGGCTTCGAGGGCTCCGACCACGATGAGGCGCCGCTGGCCAAGGCGCTGGCCGGGCACCTGGGTACCGACCACACCGAGCTGTATGTGAGCGGTGCCGACGCGCTGGCAGTGGTGCCGGCGCTGCCGGCGATGTTCGACGAACCGTTCGCCGACGCCTCGCAGGTGCCGACCGCGCTGGTGGCGCGGCTGGCGCGCAGCGCGGTGACCGTGGCGCTCTCGGGCGATGGCGGCGACGAGCTGTTCTTCGGCTACAGCCGTTACCAGCGCGCGCTGCGCAACTGGACGATGCTGGGCCGGGTGCCGGCACCGCTGCGGCGCTGGATGGCCGCCCACGCGCACACCCAGGGCGAGGCGTCGCGTACCGGCGGGTTGGCCGCGCTGTTGGCTGAAACCGGCGCGCGTGGCATCGGCGACGTCTACCGCAACCGCATCTCGCGCTGGCGCGACCCGGTGTCGGCGGTGATCGGTGCGCGCGGCGCGGGCAGTTTCTATGACCTGGCCGACCCGCTGCATGGTGCCGGTTCGCCGGCCGACGCGATGATGCTGGCCGATTTCAGTACGTACCTGCCGGACGACCTGCTGTGCAAGGTGGATCGCACCAGCATGGCGGTCAGCCTGGAAGCGCGGGCGCCGCTGCTGGACTGGCGCGTGGCCGAGTTCGCCTGGTCGCTGCCGCTGTCGATGAAGCAGCGCGACGGGGTAAGCAAGTACCTGCTCAAGCGCGTGCTGGGCCGCTACGTGCCGCAGGACATGGTGCACCGGCCCAAGCGCGGCTTCGGTGCGCCGGTCAGCGCGTGGCTGAAGGGCGACCTGCGCGGCTGGGCCGATGACCTGCTGGATCCGGCGCGGCTGGCCGATGAAGGCGTTTTCCACGTCGATGCGGTGGTTCCGCTGTGGAGGCAGTTCCAGCAGGGTGAGCGCAAGTGGCATACCCATCTGTGGAACGTGCTGATGTTCCAGGCCTGGCAGGCCCATTGGAAGCAGGTGCGGGCGGCGGTGCCGCGCGCGTAGCCGGCACCGCGCCGGACACGCGTGGCGTGTCCCTACGCCTCGAGATCGCAGCGTAGCGACACGCCATGCGTGTCCCACGGCGCCTGGAGATGGCGACGTAGCGACACGCCATGCGTGTCCCACGCACGCCTTCACCGCGCGCAACACCTGTCACCCCTACGCTGGTCGTTCCCCCCGAACGGAGCTCCTTCATGGCAACACCCACCATCGCCGTGCTCGTCGGCAGCCTGCGCAGCGGTTCACACAACCAGGCCCTGGCCCATGCGCTGGAGAAGCTGGCCGCCGGCAAGGCGCGCTTCGACTACGTCCAGATCGGCGACCTGCCGCTGTACAACCAGGACTTCGACAAGGATTACCCGGCCGAAGGCGTGCGCCTGAAGAATCAGATCAAGCAGGCCGACGCCGTCCTGTTCGTCACGCCCGAGTACAATCGATCGGTGCCCGGTGTACTCAAGAACGCCATCGACATCGGCTCGCGTCCGTACGGCCACAGCGCCTTCGCCGGCAAGCCCGCCGCAGTGATCGGCGCCTCCGTCGGCGCCATCGGCACCGCCCTGGCCCAGCAGCACCTGCGCAACATCCTGGCGTACCTGGACATGCCGGTGCTGGGCCAGCCCGAGGCCTTCGTCCACTTCAAGGAAGGGCTGATCGACGCGCAGGGCGCGATCAGCAACGAGGGCACCCGCGATTTCCTGCAGGGCTTCGTGGACAAATTCCTGGCCTGGATCGCCACCCACGGCGGTCAGCATTGAGCCGGACGCTTCTGCGATAATGGCGGTGCGGCGCACGACCAACGGTCGTGCGCTACCCGACAGGGTGGGCCTCCAGCTGGGTCGCGCCGCACTGCAACCGGTAGGGCACGACCGTTGGTCGTGGCGCCTTCACCCGGTACGCACGGCTATCCACCGCTTATCCACAGGGTTGTGCATGGCCGTGGCGGCCGCCGCGTGCCTACCATGTCCCACGCTCCATTCTGCAGGAAGAACTCCCCCTCATGTCCGCCCGTTCCGGCTTCCGTTCCGACCGCAAAGACCGCGGTGACCGCTTCGACCGCGACGAGATGCGCATCGACGCGCTGCGCGTACCGCCGCACTCGATCGAGGCAGAGCAGGCGGTGCTGGGCGGGTTGATGCTGGCACCGGAGAGCTACGACCGGGTCAACGACCAGCTGACCGAAACCGACTTCTACCGGCGCGACCACCAGACCATCTACCGCGCGATCCGCGAGCTGTCCGAGCGCGACCGCCCGTTCGACGCGGTGACCCTGGGCGAGTGGTTCGAATCGCAGGGCAAGATGGAACTGGTCGGCGATGGTGCCTACCTGATCGAACTGGCCAGCACCACGCCGTCGGCCGCCAACATCGCCGCCTACGCCGAGATCGTGCGCGACAAGGCGGTGCTGCGCCAGCTGATCCAGGTCGGTACCGACATCGTCAACGATGGCTTCCAGCCGGAAGGCCGCGAAAGCGGCGAACTGCTGGCGGCGGCGGAAAAGTCGGTGTTCGCCATCGCCGAGCAGGGCGCGCGCGGCCGCACCGATTTCGTGGCGATGCCCGGTGCATTGAAAGACGCCTTTGAAGAGCTGCGCAGCCGGTTCGAGAACGGCGGCAACATCACCGGCCTGCCGACCGGCTACGCCGATTTCGACGCCATGACCTCCGGCCTGCAGCCGACCGACCTGATCATCCTGGCCGCGCGTCCGGCCATGGGCAAGACCACCTTCGCGCTGAACATCGCCGAGTACGCGGCGATCAAGTCCAAGAAGGGCGTGGCGGTGTTCTCCATGGAAATGTCGGCCTCGCAGCTGGCGATGCGCCTGATTTCGTCCAACGGCCGCATCAATGCCCAGCGCCTGCGTACCGGCCAGCTGGAAGACGAGGACTGGAGCCGGGTCACCGGCGCGATCCGCATGCTGAAGGAAACCAAGATCTTCATCGACGACACGCCGGGCGTGTCGCCGGAGATCCTGCGTTCCAAGTGCCGCCGGCTCAAGCGCGAGCACGACCTGGGCCTGATCGTGATCGACTACCTGCAGCTGATGAGCGTGCCGGGCAACAGCGAGAACCGCGCGACCGAAATCTCGGAGATCTCGCGTTCGCTCAAGGGCCTGGCCAAGGAACTGAACGTGCCGGTGATCGCGCTGTCGCAGCTCAACCGCTCGCTGGAAACGCGTACCGACAAGCGCCCGGTGATGGCCGACCTTCGCGAATCCGGCGCCATCGAGCAGGACGCGGACATGATCGTGTTCATTTACCGCGACGATTACTACAACAAGGAAAATTCCCCGGACAAGGGGCTGGCCGAGATCATCATCGGCAAGCACCGAGGTGGCCCGACCGGCTCGTGCAAGCTGAAGTTCTTCGGCGAATACACCCGGTTCGACAACCTCTCGCACGACTCGGTGGGGTCGTTCGAATGATGACGGGCGCACGACCAACGGTCGTGCGCTACCAGCGTGGCGCACATGCCCGGCCGGGGTGGTCCAACCGGCTGGGACGGATCCGGTAGGTACCGACCGTTGGTCGGTACGCGTTTCGTCGGCGGATCCGGGGTTTCGTCGCAAACCGCTTGAAGCCGGCCGGGCAGGGCGGCAACGTGGTCCCGCAGCGGCAAGGTGCCGCCCTGGAGACCGTCATGAAGACCCTGTTCGCGCTCGGCGTGTGGTGCCTGCTGTTCGTGCTGTGCTGGCCGCTGGCGATCCTGGCCCTGCTGGCCTGGCCGTTCGTGTGGCTGCTGAGCCTGCCGTTCCGGCTGGTCGGCGTCACCTTCTCGGCGCTGTTCGCCTTCCTGGGCGCACTGTTCATGCTGCCGGCGCGCCTGCTGGGTGGCAGCCGGATGGCGACAGCACGGTAGCGCCGACTGTCAGTCGGCCAAAGCACGGTAGAGCCGACTGTCAGTCGGCCAAAGCACGGTAGAGCCGACTGTCAGTCGGCTATCGCGCGCAGCGCGATGTTCCGGGATCGCGCCAACGGCAGCCGACTGACAGTCGGCTCTACGCGGGGCAATGGGTCGAGTGGACGGCGTACGCCTACAAAAAACCCCGCCGAGGCGGGGTTTTTCGTTGCGTCACCACGGGGCCGGTCAGTTGGCCTTGTGGATCGCACGCTTGCTCACGGCCATGGCCGCGTCGTGGACCACTTCCGACAGCGACGGGTGCGCGTGGCAGATGCGGGCCAGGTCGTCGGCCGAACCGCTGAACTCCATGGTCAGCACGCCTTCGTGGACCAGTTCGGACACGTTCGCGCCGACCAGGTGCATGCCCAGGATGCGGTCGGTTTCAGCATGCGCCAGCACCTTCACGAAGCCGGCCGGCTCGATCATCGCCACGGCACGGCCGTTGGCGGCGAACGGGAAGCTGCCGGCCTTGTACGGAATGCCCTCGGCCTTCAGCTGCTCTTCGGTCTTGCCGACCCAGGCCAGCTCCGGCTCGGTGTAGATGACCCACGGAATGGTGTCCATGTTGACGTGGCCCGGCAGGCCCGCGATCAGCTCGGCCACCGCGATGCCTTCCTCGAAGCCCTTGTGCGCCAGCATCGGGCCGCGCACGCAGTCGCCGACCGCCCACACGCCATCAACGCCGGTGTGGCAATGCTCGTCCACTTCGATCTGGCCACGCTCGTTGACCTTCACGCCGGTGCCTTCGGCCAGCAGGCCCTTGGTCGCGGCGCGACGGCCGACGGCCACCAGCAGCTTGTCCACCACCAGGCTCTTCTCGCCTTCGGCGTCGGTGTAGGTCAGGGCGACTTCCTTCTTCTTGCCCTTGCCGGTCACTTCGGCCTTGGACACCTTGGCGCCCAGGCGGATGTCCAGGCCCTGCTTCTTGAATTCCTTGGCGGCCACCTTGCCCACTTCGGCATCGGCGGCGGCCAGGAAGGTCGGCAGCGCTTCCAGGATGGTCACTTCAGCGCCGAGGCGCTTCCACACGCTGCCCAGTTCCAGGCCGATCACGCCGGCGCCGATCACGGCCAGGCGGGCCGGCACTTCGGTGAAGTCCAGGCCGCCGACGTTGTCGACGATGGTCTCGCCGTCGAACTTGGCGAACGGCAGTTCGATCGAATCCGAACCGGCGGCGATGATCACGTTGGTGCCCTTGAGCTCGACGACTTCGCCGTCGTGCTGGGTGACCTTCACCACGTTGCCCGGCTGCAGTTCACCGAAACCGTAGTAAGCGGTGACCTTGTTGGCCTTGAACAGCATGGCGATGCCGCCGGTGAACTGCTTGACGATCTTGTCCTTGCGGCCAACCATCGCTTCGACGTCCATCTTGGCATCCTTGAAGCTGATGCCATGGTCGCCAAAGATGTGGCCCATGTTCCAGAACTGGCGCGAGGAGTCCAGCAGCGCCTTGGACGGGATGCAGCCCACGCGCAGGCAGGTACCGCCCAGCGCCGGCTTGCCATCCTTGCCCAGGGCAGCGTCGATGCAGGCGGTCTTCAGACCCAGCTGCGCGGCGCGGATGGCGGCGTGATAGCCGGCCGGACCGGCACCGATGACGACAACGTCGAATTGTTCAGCCATTGAAAATTCCTTGATGCTTTACCAGAACCCCTCCGCGCAGGCGCGGAGGGGCGGGAGGTCTTACAGGCCGAACAGCATGCGGCCCGGGTTTTCCAGCTGGTTCTTGATGTCCACCAGGAACTGCACCGAATCCTTGCCGTCGATGATGCGGTGGTCGTAGGACAGCGCCAGGTACATCATCGGCGCGATCACGACCTGGCCGTTCTGGGCGATCGGACGGTCCTTGATGGCATGCATGCCCAGGATGGCGCTCTGCGGCGGGTTGATGATCGGGGTGGACAGCAGCGAACCGAAGGTGCCGCCATTGGTCACGGTGAAGGTGCCGCCCTGCAGTTCTTCCAGGCTCAGCTTGCCGTCACGGGCCTTCTTGGCGTAGTCGGCAATGGTCTTTTCGATGTCGGCGAAGGACATGCGCTCGACATTGCGCAGCACCGGCGTGACCAGGCCCTTCTCGGTCGACACGGCGATGGAGATGTCCGAGTAGCCGTGATAGATGATGTCATCGCCGTCGATCGAGGCGTTGACCAGCGGGAAGCGCTGCAGCGCGTTGGCGGCGGCCTTCACGAAGAAGCTCATGAAGCCGAGCTTGATGCCGTGCGCCTTGACGAACTCGTCCTGCAGGTCCTTGCGCGCGGCCGACACCTTGGACAGGTCGACTTCGTTGAAGGTGGTCAGCATGGCGGTGGAGTTCTTGGACTCCATCAGGCGTTCGGCAATGCGCTTGCGGATGCGGGTCATCGGCACGCGTTCTTCCGGACGGGCGCCACCGGACTTGCCGGCGCCGCCGTTGCGGGCGAAGTTGACGATGTCTTCCTTGGTCACCGCGCCGCGACGGCCGGTGCCGTCGACATCGGCCGGGTTGACGCCTTCGGTGATCGCGCTGAAGCGCGCGCCCGGGGGCAGGGCATCGGCAGCGGACTTCGACGCCGGGGCCGGTGCGGCAGCAGCGGCCGGCGCAGCGGCAGCGGCCGGCGCAGCAGCGGCCGGCTTGGCTTCAGCAGCGGCCGGGGCCGGGGCAGCGGCCACGGCGCCTTCCTCGATCACTGCCACGACCTGGCTGGAGGTCACGGTGGCGCCGACCTCGAACTTGATTTCCTTCAGCACGCCATCGACCGGCGACGGCACTTCCAGGACGACCTTGTCGGTTTCCAGGTCAAGCAGGTTTTCGTCGCGCTTGACGGCGTCGCCCACTTTCTTGTGCCAGGTGGCGATGGTGCCGTCGGCGACGGATTCGGGCAGTACCGGGGCTTTGACTTCGGTGGCCATGCGGGAGCTTCCTGAGTTTGTCTTTTCTAGAATGGGGGAAAGTTATTCAGCGACCGCGTCGTTGAACGGGTTGACCAGGGCATCGGCGACCAGCTTCTGCTGCTCGATGATGTGGTCGGCCATATGACCGGCAGCCGGGGAGGCCGAACGGGCGCGACCGGCGTAGTGCAGGCTCTGGCCATCGGCCAGGCAGAACTGCAGGTGGTGGCGGATCTGGTACCACGCACCCTGGTTCTGCGGTTCTTCCTGGCACCACACCACGTCGGCGGCCTTGCCGTACTTCTTCAGTTCGGCGGCCAGCAGCGCGCGCGGGAACGGGTACAGCTGTTCCACGCGGATGATCGCCACGTCGTCCTGGCCACGCTTGGTCTGGTCTTCCAGCAGGTCGTAGTAGACCTTGCCCGAGCACAGCACCACGCGCTTGACCTTCTTCACGTCTGCATTGGCGTCGCCGATCAGGTGCTGGAACTCGCCATTGGCCAGCTCGTCCAGGCTCGATACGGCCAGCTTGTGGCGCAGCAGCGACTTGGGCGACATCACCACCAGCGGCTTGCGGGTGGTCAGGTGCAGCTGGCGACGCAGCATGTGGCCGGCCTGCGCCGGGGTGGACGGCACCACCACCAGCATGTTCTCCAGCGCGCACAGCTGCAGGAAGCGCTCCAGGCGCGCCGAGCTGTGTTCCGGGCCCTGGCCTTCGTAGCCGTGCGGCAGCAGCAGGGTCAGGCCGGTGATGCGGCCCCACTTGGCTTCACCGGCAGCGATGAACTGGTCGATCACCACCTGGGCGCCGTTGGCGAAATCGCCGAACTGGCCTTCCCAGATGCACAGGGTGTTGGGATCGGTGGTGGAGAAGCCGTATTCGAAGGCCATGACGGCTTCTTCGCTGAGCAGCGAATCGACGATGGTGGCCTTCTCCGGCGAATCCACCAGCTGCCGCAGCGGCAGGTAGTAGTTGTCGGTCTTCTGGTCGTGCAGGATGGCGTGGCGGTGGGTGAACGTACCGCGGCCCACGTCCTGGCCGACCAGGCGCAGCGCGTGGCCTTCGTCGAGCAGGGTGGCGTAGGCCAGGTTCTCGGCAAAGCCCCAGTCGCCCGGGATTTCGCCGGCGGCCATCTTGCGGCGGTCGTCATACACCTTGGCCACGCGCGAGTGCAGTTCCACTTCGGCGGGCACGGTGTTGATCAGCTCGGCCAGCGCCTTCAGCTTGCCCGGGTCGACCTGGGTGGAGACCGGGTCGGACAGCTTGCCTTCCAGCAGCTTGGGCCAATCCACGAACAGCGCGCTGCTCGGCGGGGTCTTTTCGACCTGGGCCAGTTCGGTGGTGACTTCACCGGCGTCCAGCTTTTCGCGGTAGGCATCGACCATCGCCTTGCCGGCACCGGCGGCGATCACGCCGGCCTGTTCCAGCTGCGCGGCGTACAGCTCGCGGGTGGTCTGGTGCTTGCGGATCACCTGGTACATCAGCGGCTGGGTGATCGCCGGTTCGTCGGCCTCGTTATGGCCCCAACGGCGGTAGCACATCAGGTCGATGACCACGTCCTTGGCGAACTTCTGGCGGAACTCGAAGGCCAGCTTCGCCGCGAACACCACGGCTTCGGGATCGTCGCCGTTCACGTGCAGCACCGGGGCTGCAATCATCTTGGCCACGTCGGTGGCGTACCGGGTGGAGCGGGTGTCCTGCGGATTGGAGGTGGTGAACCCGACCTGGTTGTTGACCACGATGTGCACGGTGCCGCCGACGGCGAAGCCGCGGGCCTGCGACATCTGGAACAGTTCCATGACCACGCCCTGGCCGGAGAAGGCCGCGTCGCCGTGGATCAGGATCGGCATCACCTGCTTGCGGGCGCTGTCCTTGCGGCGCTCCTGGCGCGAACGCACGGAACCGGCCACGACCGGGTCGGCGATTTCCAGGTGCGAGGGGTTGAACGCCAGTGCCAGGTGGACCGGGCCGCCGTCGGTGGCCACATCGGCGGAGAAGCCCATGTGGTACTTCACGTCGCCGGCCGAGGCGTGCTCGTCGTGCTCGAACTTGCCTTCGAACTCGTCGAACAGCTTGCGCGGGTTCTTGCCCAGGGTGTTGACCAGCACGTTGAGGCGGCCACGGTGGGCCATGCCGATCACCACGTCCTTGACCCCGTCCTTGCCGGCGTCACGGATGATGGTGTCCATCATCGGGATCAGCGAGTCGCCGCCTTCCAGCGAGAAACGCTTCTGGCCGACGTACTTGGTGTGCAGGTAGCGCTCCAGGCCTTCGGCAGCGGTCAGGCGCTCCAGCGTGCGGCGCTGGGTGTCAGCGTCCAGGCTGTAGTTGCCGCCGGCCAGCTCCAGGCGCTGGTAGATCCACTGGCGCTGTTCGACCTCGGAGATGTGCATGAATTCCGCACCGATCGAGCCGGTGTAGGTCTTCTTCAGGCGCTCCAGCAGGTCGCGCAGCTTCATGCGCGGCTGGCCACCGACACCGCCGGTGCTGAACTCGGCGTTGAGGTCGCCCTCGGTAAGGCTGTGGAACGGCAGGCCCAGGTCCGGCGAATTCACGCCCGGGGCCAGGCCCAGCGGGTCGAGGCGGGCATCGAGGTGGCCACGCGACCGGTACGCGGTGATCAGACGACCGACATTGCGCTCGCGCTCGTCGCTGGCACCGGAGTTGCCGCCGCCCTTGACCGCGTTTCTGGCGGCGTCGGCGATGTGGGCAATGACGGCCGAGTGCGGAATGTCACCGGCTTCGCGGCCCTTGAAGCCGTCGAAGTAGGTCTTCCATTTGGGATCGACACTGTCCGGAGAAACGAGGTACTGCTCGTACAGATCCTCGATATAGGAGGCGTTGCCGCCGGCGAGCTGCGAAGACTGCGCAAACTGCTTCAGTAGATTGTCCACGATGGAGGGTCGGATTCGCTTGTGGGGTAGGGCTTCGATGATCCGGCAGGGAAGATGAATAGCCCTGCACGGGCGGTATCTAACGGCCCAAATTGTACCCCCATCGAGACAGGAAGGGGCACCGGAACGGCCTGTGGCGGGGCCGGGGTGTCATTCCCAGACAGGTTCAGGACCCGGAACGGGACTAGAAGCCGAGCGCGCGCAGCTCGCTGCAATCGCGCGAACGTTCCCATACGCGCTGCAAACCGTCCTGCAACGGCCGCGAACGTGCGGGCATGGCGAGCCCGGCTTCACCGTCGTAACGGAGCCCACTCAGACGAAAGTAGTAGTCGCCCGCATCGTTGAGCAGGCAGGCCGAGGCGAGGGCGCGGTCGATCGGGTCGGTCACCTGGCGCACCCGGAACACGGTGGGCAGGCGCTGGACCAGGCCCAGCAGGGGCGAGCCGGCCTGGGCGATGGCGGCCGCGTCATGGACGATCAGCCGGACCTGCTTGTCGTGGCGGGCGGTGGCGAAGCGGCGCAGGGCCTCCAGCACCGGCGGTGCATCCAGCAGGCCGGGGTCGAGCACGCGGCTGTGCAGCCACAGCTGGCGGCGGGCGCGCTCGACCACGGCGGTGGTGATGGCTACCGCCTCGTCGGCGTTGTCGATGGAGACCGCGCCGCCCGGCAGGCGGCGCAGGTGCGGGTCGGCGCTGCCGGGCCCGCTCATGTCAGGCGCCGGCGCCGCCGTCGGGGGTTCCGACGGCCTGGTCGTCGTCGCTGTCGTCGGTGTCGTCGAAATCGACGATCACTTCGACGCCATCGTCGTGGATGGTCACTTCGTGCACGTTGGCTTCGACGTCTTCATCCTCGAGGACCTCGACGGTTTCGGTGGCGTTGATGATTTCGTATTCGCCCACCGCGTCCTCTTCGTACTCGTCTTCGTCGTCGAACGCGTCGCCGTCGAGCAGCTGGTAGTAGCCACCGGCCACCAGCGCGTGCAGGGCGTCGCGGCCCTTGGCCGAGAGCTTCTGGTACAGGGCACCACCGATCTGTTCGGCGGCGGCCAGGGCCTGGGCATCCTTCACCGGCAGGGCGAATTCAAGGCCGCTGCAGTAGAGGCTGGCACCCCGCTTGGCCCGGCGCCAGGCCAGGCGGGCCCACGGGTGGCGGCCGAGCTCGATGCCTTCGGCCAGGGCGGCTTCGATGTCTTCGCGCGGAAGCGGTTCGCCGGAGGCGACCACGTCGCCGGCGGCGCGGTAGGTGGTGATGAAGCGGCCGAACCAGTCGCCGAGGCGGTCGGGGTCGTTCATGCGGATGGCGTTGAGCGCCTGGACCACGCGGCCCATGGCCACGGCGTCGATTTCGTTGGGGTCTTCGGGCACCTTCAGGTCCGGGTCCTGGTAACGGATGGCCTCGTCGGCATCCATGATCAGGGTGTCCAGGTAGTCGCTGATGAGCTCGGCGGAGGCGGGCGCGCGCATGCCGAAGGAGAAGGTCAGGCAGGGGTCTTCGGCGACGCCGTTGTGGGGAACGTTGGGCGGCAGGTACAGCATGTCGCCGGGCTCGAGCACCCAGTCGTGGGTGGGCTTGAAGCGGCGCAGCAGCTTGAGTTCGACGTCGTTGCGGAACTCCAGCGGGGGGCGCTTGCCCTTGGTGGATTCGCTGGCGTCGATCTGCCAGCGGCGGTGGCCATGGGCCTGCAGCAGGAAGACGTCGTACTGGTCGACGTGGGCGCCGACCGAACCGCCGGTGGCGGCGAAGCTGATCATCACATCGTCCATGCGCCAGCGCGGCAGGAAGTCGAAGTGGGCGATCAGGGCGCGCACGTCCGGGTCCCACTTGTCGACGTCCTGGACCAGCAGGGTCCAGTCGTGGTCGGGCATGCCGGGAAATTCTTCTTCCTGGAACGGGCCGGTGCGCACGGACCAGCCGTCGGTGGCGCGGTCGTGGCTGATCAGGCGGGCGAGGGCGGTCTCCTCGCAGGCCAGGCCGGCCAGGTCTTCGGGCTGGAGCGGGGTTTCAAAATCGGGGAAGGCGCCGCGGATCAGCAGCGGGCGCTTCTGCCAGTAGTCGCGCAGGAACGTCGCGGCGGGCATGCCCAGCGGCAGGCCGGGGCGGGCCTGGACTTCGATGACGGGGGTTCTGGTCTTGCGGACGGCCATGGGGGAATCCTTGAAGCGTGTAGACGGAATGCGATTGGCGCAGCAGACGAAGCGCGCGCTCGTCCCGCCATTGTCCGCTGGTTGCGCAGGATCTGCACCTGCGCCGCCCTGTCGCGCGTGCCCCCGGTAGCGCCGACCGTTGGTCGGCCCACGCGGCGCCAAACGACAACGGGGCACCGGATATTCCGGCGCCCCGTCCGGGGTCACTGCCTGATCACTGCGATCAGATCGCCTTGGCCAGATCGGCGGCCAGGCCGATATACCCCCCCGGGGTCAGCTCGCGCAGGCCCTGCTTGGCGTCTTCCGGCAGGTCCAGCGATTCCACGAACGCCTTCATCGATTCGGCGGTGATGCCCTGGCCACGGGTCAAGGCCTTGAGCTGTTCATAGGGGTTGGGCAGGCCGTGGCGGCGCATGACGGTCTGTACCGCTTCGGCCAGCACTTCCCAGGCCGCGTCCAGGTCGCCGTCCAGGAGCTCCGGGTTCACGGTCAGCTTGCCCAGGCCCTTGGCCAGCGAATCCAGGGCGACCTGGCCGTGGCCGAAGGCGGTCCCCAGGGCGCGCAGCACGGTGGAATCGGTGAGGTCGCGCTGCCAGCGGCTGATCGGCAGCTTGGCGCTGAAGTGTTCGAACAGGGCGTTGGCGATGCCGAAGTTGCCTTCGGCGTTCTCGAAGTCGATCGGGTTGACCTTGTGCGGCATGGTCGAGGAGCCGACTTCGCCTTCCTTGAGCTTCTGCTTGAAGTAGCCCAGCGAGATGTAACCCCAGATGTCGCGGGCCAGGTCGATCAGGATGATGTTGGCGCGGCGGGTGGCGTCGCCGATCTCGGCGATGTTGTCGTGCGGCTCGATCTGGGTGGTGTAGGGGTTGAACACCAGGCCGAGGCTTTCGACGAAGCGCTGGGCGAAGGCCGGCCAGTCCACGTCCGGGTAGGCGATGGCGTGGGCGTTGTAGTTGCCCACCGCACCATTGATCTTGCCGGTCAGCTCGACCGCGGCGATCTGGCGGCGCTGGCGCTCCAGGCGAGCCACCACGTTGGCCACTTCCTTGCCGAGCGTGGTCGGCGAGGCGGTCTGGCCGTGGGTGCGCGACAGCATCGGCTGTCCGGCCTGGGCATGGGCCAGGGCGCGCAGGGTGGCGGCGATGCCGTCCAGCGAGGGCAGCAGCACGGTGCGGCGGGCTTCTTCCAGCATCAGGCCGTAGCTGAGGTTGTTGATGTCTTCGCTGGTGCAGGCGAAATGCACGAACTCCAGGGCCGGGGCCAGCTCGGCGTCGTCCTTGAGCTGCTCCTTGATGAAGTACTCCACCGCCTTGACGTCGTGGTTGGTGGTGCGCTCGATCTCCTTGACCCGGGCGGCGTGCGCCGGGGCGAAATCGTCGGCCAGGGCGCGCAGGCGCGCGGTGGCGCCAGCCGAAAACGGCGCCAGCTCGGCAATGCCCGCTTCATTGGCCAGGGCCAGCAGCCATTCCACTTCCACCTTCACGCGGGCCTTGATCAGGCCATATTCGGAGAAGATCGGGCGCAGGGCGTCGACCTTGCCGGCATAGCGGCCATCGAGCGGGGACAGGGCGAGCAGGGCGAATTCGGACATGGCGGGCGCAGGCAATGACGGCGGGGGCCGTCATTCTACGCTGCGCCGGGGTCGGCGTCGGCCTGTTCGGGCGCCAGGCGTACGGTCACGGCCTGGATGCGGTGCCCGGCCATGCGCTTGACGGTGAACAGGTGGCCGTCGATGCGCACGTCCTCGCCTTCGGCGGGCAGGCGCTGGAGCTGGTGGACGATCAGCCCGCCCACCGAGTTGAGGTGCTCGGGGGCGGCCAGGTCACGGCCGAGCAGGCGCTCCAGGCGGAAGATGGAGGTGGAGCCGGCCACCAGCAGGGTGCCGTCGGCGCCGCGGGTGGGGGCATCCTTGACCACGTGCGGGTGTTCGTCTTCGATGTCGCCGACCACCACTTCCAGCAGGTCTTCCAGGGTGAAGTAGCCCAGGATGCGGCCATGTTCCTCCACGCACAGGGCCATGTGCGTGGTGCCGGTGCGGAAGCGTTCGAGCACGGCGGTGACCGGGGTTTCCAGCGCGATCAGGTTGGCCGGGCGCAGCAGGGCGCGCAGGTCGTCGGTGGGCTGGCCGCGGGCGATCTCCACCAGCAGGTCCTTCATGTGCAGGATGCCCAGCACGTCCTCGCCATCCTCATCGAACCACGGGTAGCGGCTGTAGCGGCTTTCGGCGAACTCGGCCATGACCTGCGCCAGCCCCATGCCCTGGCGGAACACGCGCATGTGTTCGCGCGGGCGCATCAGGTCGCCGGCGACCAGTTCGGGCAGCTCCAGGGCGTGGCTCATCAGGGTCAGGTCCTGGTCCGGCGCACCGGCACCGGGTTGCTGGCGCGCAACGATCAGCTTGAGCTCTTCGCGCGAGTAGCGGTGCGAGGTGTGCTCGACATCGCCCCAGCCGGCCAGCCGCAGCAGGGCGTTGGCGCTGTGGTTGAGCAGCCAGATCGCCGGGAACATCGCCCAGTAGAACAGGTACAGCGGCGCCGCGGTCCACAGCGACATGGCTTCCGGGCGGCGGATCGCCATCGACTTCGGGGCGAGTTCGCCCAGCACGATGTGCAGGAACGAGATCAGGCTGAAGGCGATGATGAAGGCGGTGAGGCGTGCGCCTTCCGGGCCCATGCCCAGCGCGTCGAACAGCGGCTGCAGCAGGTGCGCGAACGCGGGTTCACCCACCCAGCCCAGGCCGAGGGAGGACAGGGTGATGCCAAGCTGGCAGGCCGAGAGATAGGCGTCCAGGTGCGAATGCACGTTGAGCAGCAGGCGACCGCGCCAGCCGTGGCGGGCGGCCAGGCCAACCGCCTGGGTGTGGCGCAGTTTGACCAGGGCGAACTCGGCGGCGACGAAGAAGCCGTTGAGCACGACCAGGAACAGCGCCAGCAGCAGGAGCAGCAGGTTGCCGACGATCATGCGCGCCCTCGGCGCCATGCGCTTCTGGTGACGGCGGGGAACAAACAGGTAGGCCACGACCGTTGGTCGTGGCACGCACTACAGTGGGGGTCGTCGCCCATGGGAAGCGGGGATACTGTCTGAATGAACACGAATCCCGAGTCTAGCCGAACCGGTGTGCGGTTGGGTTTCAATCCGGCTTGGGAGTATCGTGAGCGCAGCCGCCAGCCAGGGAATGAAGGCCCGTTGCCAGCCGCCGTTCCCTTTCCCCACTGAAAGAACCGCGGAGTGATGCAATGAGCAAGGGTTTCAGGACCGAACACGACAGCATGGGCGAACTGCAGGTACCTGCAGACGCGCTGTGGGGCGCGCAGACGCAGCGCGCGGTGGACAATTTCCCGGTGTCGGGCCAGCGCATGCCGCGTGGTTTCATCCGCGCGCTGGGACTGGTGAAAGGTGCCGCAGCGGCGGTCAACGCCGAACTGGGCCACCTGCCGAAGAACATCGCCAAGGCGATTGAAAGCGCGGCCGGCGAGGTCGCTGAGGGCGCGCACGACGCGCATTTCCCGATCGACATCTACCAGACCGGGTCGGGCACCTCCTCGAACATGAATGCCAACGAGGTGATCGCCACGCTGGCCAATCGTGCCGGCAAGGCCGGGAAGACGACGGTGCATCCCAACGACCACGTCAACCAGGGCCAGAGCTCGAACGACGTGATCCCGACGGCGCTGCGGGTGTCGGCACTGCTGGGGGTGCAGGAACAGCTGCTGCCGGCGCTGGCGCACCTGCGCAAGACCATCGACAAGCGCGGCCGCGCGCTGCGCAGGGTGGTCAAGACCGGGCGCACGCACCTGATGGATGCGATGCCGCTGACCTTCGAGCAGGAATTCGGTGCCTGGTCGGCGCAGTTGTCTTCGGCGCAGGAGCGGCTGGAGGACAGCCTGAAGCGCCTGCGCCGGCTGCCGCTGGGCGGCACGGCGATCGGGACCGGGATCAATGCGGACCCGCGTTTCGGTGAGCGGGTGGCAAAGCGGCTGAAACAGCAGACGGGAGTGCGTTTCGACAGCGCGGAGAACAAGTTCGAAGGGCTGGCGGCACAGGACGATGCGGTGGAGCTCTCCGGCCAGCTCAATGCGTTGGCCGTGGCGCTGATCAAGATCGCCAACGACCTGCGCTGGATGAATGCCGGTCCGCTGGCGGGGCTGGGCGAGATCGAGCTGCCGGCGCTGCAGCCGGGCAGTTCGATCATGCCGGGCAAGGTCAATCCGGTGATTCCGGAAGCGACGGTGATGGTCTGCGCGCAGGTGATCGGTCACCACACGGCGATCACGGTGGCCGGGCAGACCGGCAATTTCCAGTTGAACGTGACGCTGCCGCTGATCGCGGCGAACCTGCTGGATGGCATCGGCCTGCTGTCGAACATTTCGCGCCTGCTGGCCGATACGGCCATTGCCGGGTTGAAGGTGCGCGAGGACCGGGTCCGCGAAGCGCTGGGCCGCAACCCGATCCTGGTGACGGCGTTGAATCCGATCATCGGTTACGAAAAAGCGGCAGCCATCGCCAAGCGCGCCTACAAGGAACAGCGCCCGGTGCTGGATGTGGCCAAGGAAGACAGTGGCTTGAGCGAAGCGGAACTGCGTCGGTTGCTGGATCCGGCTGCACTTACCGCCGGGGGTATCCATGCCGGCGGTGGGGGTGGTGGCTGATACGTTGCAGCGTCTCAGGTGCTACGTGCAGGGGCGTGTGCGGTGAGGAAAAGCAGCCGGGCGAAGCCCGGCGCGACACGCATCAGCGGCGATCGGCCACGATGTTGTCGAAGGTCTCGGTGTAGTTCTTGAACTGCGGGATGCGGGTGACCAGCTCAGGCGGGATCGGCTGCATGCCCGCCGGGACGGTGATCTTCACCGCGCGCATGTCCGGGTCGTGCGGGGCGTCGACCAGCGTGTTCTGGCGCAGTACCTGCAACTGGCCGAACATCGTCTGCAGCATCGCCTGCTGGTCGTCGTCGAGCGGGATTTCGATCTCGTCGACCTTCATGTGGCCGTTGGGCAGCACGATGATGTTCGGGGCCGGCGCGCGGCGCACGGTGACCATGCCGTCGCTGACGGTGATCTTGGGTTTGCTGCGCTCGGCGCGGTGGTTGCGGTATTCCTGGTCGCAGCCGGTGGCGGCCAGGCAGAACAGGGCGAACAGCAGCAGGCAGAGCTTCTTCATGGTCGGCGAAGCGAAAACAGGGGAGGACCAGTGTAGTCCTCCCCCTGTACCGGTGGCGCGCCTGCGACCGGATGTCGCAGGGGGCGTGGGTCAGCTGTGGCAGTCGTCGATGTCGCTCTGGTCCATCGTGGCGAACGGCTTGAAGGCCGGCAGGGCCGCAGCCAGGGCCTGTTGCTTGGCCTGCATCGCCGGAAGCAGGCCGCACAACTGCTTGGCGCGGGCTTCGATCTTCGCGGCTTCCGCGTTCACTTTCGCCTCGATGCCTTCGGGGTTGCCGGAAAACACGCCGCGCAATGCCTCGCCGGCGGCCTTCGCGCCCAGGTGGGCGCCTGCCACGCCGATGTCCATGCCCGCCAGGGCGATGTCCTCGACCTGCTTGCGGTAGTCCAGCAGCAGCGCGCGCTGCTGGGCATCGACCGCGATGGCCTTGCCATTGATCAGCAGGTCGCCCTTCGGTGTGATCTCGGCCTTGTTGTTGTCGGCATCGGACAGGTCGATGTTGCCGTGTTCCATCTTCGCACGCAGCTTCGCGGCCATTTTCGACTGCGTTTTGTCCGCGGAGTGCTGGATGCCTTTCTCGATCGCGTCCGCATCCACACCGGACGTGCCCGGGGTGGACCCGGCATCGCCGGCCCCGCGGCAGGCGGCCAGCGGCAGGCACAGGGTCAACAGCAGGGCGGGAAGCAGGCGGGTAGTCATGGCGTGGTCTCCTTATTTGCCGCGCGGCAGCTGGACGCGGCCACGCACGTTGCTGTGGGTGATGTCGCCGCTGCCGCTGTTGGCCACCGTGAGGTCGCCACCGACGTCGCGCACCGTCACGTCGCCAGAACCGTGGCGGTCGACCTTGACGCTGCCACCGACCTCGCGCGCTTCAACATCGCCCGATCCGATGTTGCCCAGGCTGACGTTGCCCCTGACCTGGCGCAGGTCGACATCGCCCGAACCGACGGTCTTGATATCGACGTTCCCGGCCACCCCGTCCAGGGTCAGGTCGCCCGAGCCGATCGTGCCGACCGTGGCGTTGCCGCGCAGGTTGCGGGCCTTGAAATCGCCCGAACCCACCGACAGCAGGTTGAGCGTGCCGGCACCGTCCAGTTCCGCATCGCCCGAGCCGATCGCCGCCGTCACCAGGCCCTTGATGTCGCGCAGCTTGATATCGCCGGAGCCCACGTCCGCGCTCAGCGCGTGCGCCCCGCTCACCGATGCGTCGCCCGAGCCCACCTTCATCTGTACCAGCACGTTGTCCGGGATGGTGCCGCGCAGGTCCAGGTAGGCGTAGCTGTTGCCGCCCATGTTGATCCGCAGGCCCGGGTTCTCACGCTGCAGCTTGACCACCAGCTTGTCGCCCACCTTCTGCTGGGTCACGGTCAGCTCGGGCAGCCAGTCGGCATTGGAGGCGCAGGCGCGCCCACCGAGCTGGGCGCTGCCCGGTCCGGCCTGCAGGATCAGATCGTGCTGGTTGACCTCGAACACGATCGCCTTGGCCCCGGCCACGTCGAGCTTGAGATCACGCGGGGCGTTGAACCTGCACTGCGGCTCATCGGCCAGTGCGGTCAGCGGCAGCAACAGCAGGGAAGCGATGGCGAGCTTGCGGATCATGGGGCGGTTCCTCGAGGCGGAGGGGGTCAGATTTCGCCGGCGCGGCGGCGCAGGCGGATGGCGATGAAGATGAACACGACACCGGCAGCAGCGCCGATCCACAGTTCGGGCAGGGCCAGCGCAGCCAGCTGGCTGGCCGGGGACAGCGCGGTGGCAATGTTGTCGCTGTCGCGCATGACCGCCTGCAGCTGGTCGGTGCGGTAGAACAGGTCGCTGCCCGGCAGGGTGCCCAGCAGCAGGCGACCCACGATGTGCTGCCAGAACCAGCCGCTGGTCATGTTGAACAGTTCCATGACGTGGGTGGTGCTGACGATGATGCCGGCGAACAGCGGCAGCATCACCGCCCACAGGAACGGCTTGGACTTGGCCCAGGCCGACCACATCAACAGCCAGCCCACGGTCGGCAGGGCCCACAGCAGGTACACCGGCAGCCAGGACAGGTGGCCGACCACGAACGCCAGCGGGCTGGCCGGGCCCCAGATCAGGGTCATCGGATTGCCGCCATGGGTCACCACCACCACCGACAGGATCGCCAGGAAGCCGAACATGGTCAGTACCGAGGCGATCACCGCGATCACCGGCGCCACCAGCAGCGCACTCAGCGCCTTGGACAGCACGGTCTGGGTGTCCGACAGCGGCAGCGACTTCCAGAACAGGATGCTGCGGTCGCGGCGGTCGTCGTACAGCGCGCCCAGGCAGTAGAAGAACACCACGAAGGCCAGCACCACGAACGGCCACAGCGAACTCAGCACCAGGGTCGCATCCAGGGCGTTGCCCAGGTCGGCCATGCTCTTGGCATCCATGTGCTGGGTCAGCAGCTTCAGGTCCAGGCCGTTGATGTTGATGTTGGTGTTGTCGATATGCAGGTCGCCATTGGCGGCCGCACGGCGCAGGCCCCACAGCCCGATCAGGATGCCGATCAGGCTCATCACCAGTGAGATGGCGCCGGCGATCAGGGGTGCCCACAGGAACCCGCCGCGGTTTTCCCAGTACTCGCGCTTGAGCAGCCACTTGAAGGTGCTGGCCTTGCTGATGGGGTGGTAGTGGACGGTGTTCATGCGTAGGTTCCCTTCATGATGGCCACGAACAGATCCGCCAGCCCGGGGCTGCGGATTTCGCCAAGCGGCGCGAGCTGGGCGCGCGGCACCCCGTCGAACAGCAGTACGGTCTTGCCGAACGGCAGGCTGCGCTCGTCGATCGGCTTGAACGCACGCGCCGACGCCAGCGTCTCCGCCGATACCAGCACTTCGGTGTAGCGCTCGCCGACCTCTTCCATGTCGGCGGTGAGCACGATGCGCCCGTCGCGGATGAACATCACATCGGTGAGGATGTGCTCGATCTCCTCCACCTGGTGGGTGGTGACGATGATCGTTTTCTGTTCGTCGAAGTAGTCTTCCAGCAGGCGCTGGTAAAACTCCTTGCGGTAGAGGATGTCCAGGCCCAGGGTGGGCTCGTCCAGCACCAGCACCTTGGCGTCGATGGCCATGACCAGGGCAAGGTGCAGCTGCACGATCATGCCCTTGGACAGTTCGCGCACGCGCTGCCGCGGCTGCAGTTTGGTGGCGGCCAGGAAGCGTTCGCAGCGGGCACGGTCGAAGCGCGGGTGGACCCCGGCGACGAAATCGATCGCATCGCGCACCTTCATCCAGCGCGGCAGCACGGCCACGTCGGCGATGAAGCACACCTCGTTCATCAGCGCATCGCGCTGCACGGTCGGGTCCAGCCCGAGCACGCTCAGCTCCCCTTCCACCGCGGTCAGGCCCAGCAGCGCCTTGAGCAGGGTGGTCTTGCCCGCGCCGTTGGGGCCGATCAGGCCGGTAATCCGGCCCGGGGCGATGGTGAAGCTGGTGTTGTCCAGCGCAACGGTCTGCTTGTAAGCCTTGCGCAGGCCACGGGCAGAGATGACGACATCACTAGCAACGGCATTCATGCGGATTTCCCCTTGGGCAGCAATTCGTCCAGATGCAGGCCCAGGCGCTGGATGCGCTCCAGGACCAGCGGCCATTCTTCGTTGAGGAAGCGGTCGCGCTCGCTGCTGCGCAGCTGCGTGGCGGCTTCTTCGGTCATGAACATGCCCAGGCCGCGGCGCTTTTCAACCAGGCCTTCATCGGCCAGTTCCTGGTAGGCGCGCGAAACGGTGATGGGATTGAGCTGGTACTCGGCGGCCACCTGTCGAACCGAGGGCAGCGCGTCGCCGGGCTTGATGATGCTGTCGAGCATCATGGCGATCACGCGTTCCTTCAGCTGACGGTAGATCGGAGCACCATCGCTCCATTGGATATCGCTCATGGTCAGCTCCGTGGGTTCAGCGACTGTGCGAATGAGAAGTACGGCATGGACAGGGAGCTGTGCAGCCGGCGGGGAGGCGTGGGGGCGCCGTTGGCGGTCCCTGCCTGGATGACGCCTGCGTCCTGCGGGCCTTCTACTGCACCGGCGGCGGGGTCGCTGCCACGGTCACCGGCGGGGATGCTGAACCAGCCCAGCAGCAGCAGCGCGGACGCGGCTGTAAGGGCTTTGGCGGAGTGGTGGCGCATGCGGTTCATGGGCTTCCCCTGCATCAGGTGACTGGTGTTGTATGCAACTATAACACCGGCACGCCCGAGTGCAATAGCCGACACCCCCCAACTGATGGCAGGGGCATGACACTCCCGGCATGGTTATTCCAACCTATTGATTCAACAGGGAAACATGCAGTTCAGTGCTGAGGGTTTCGCTCGGTGTGCATTCAGCCGCGTGAGGCCTGCGTCGCGGTTCCCGCAGAACGCGACCGTGAAACCCCCGGTGATATAGTCCGGCTGCCTCGCGAAACGGGGCCGCCGCCTTCCTTCCGGAGTTGTCCGATGTCCCACGTCCCTGCCGCGCTGTCTCCGATCACCCCCGTCTCCGCGCGTGCCCGACGCTGGGGCGCCGGCCTGCTGCTGGGCCTGCTGGGCACCGGCACGGTGCAGGCGGCCGGCCTGCTTGACCTCAGCTACCGTCCGCTCGCCGGCAAGGGCGAGGTCAACCTGCAGAAGCAGTACGCCGGGAAGGTCCTGCTGGTGGTCAATACCGCCAGCAAATGCGGGTTCACCTATCAATATGAAGGGCTGGAAGCGCTGCAGCGGACCTACGCCGCGCGCGGTTTCTCGGTGCTCGGCTTCCCCTCCAATGACTTCAAGGGCCAGGAACCGGGCAGCGAAGCGCAGATCCAGGAGTTATGCACCCTGACCTACGGGGTGAAGTTCCCCATGTTCCAGAAGGTGCAGGTCACCGGACCGGACGCCACCCCGCTGTACCAGCGCCTGACCGCTGCGACCGGGGTGGCCCCCGGCTGGAACTTCCATAAATACCTGGTGGGACGCGACGGCCGGGTGGTCGCCCAGTTCCCCAGCAAGATCAAGCCGGACGACCCGGCGCTGGTCGCGGCGATCGAACGCGAGCTGTCCGTCACCCCGGCCAGGCGCTGACATCCTCGACATCTCGCACGCGCGTGCGACAATGCTTGTTTCGCGCCGACGTCGGCGTCCAGTCACTTCCAGGAAAGCAGCAAATGAAGATGGGAATGCGCGGCGCCGCGGCGTCGGTTCTGATTCTGGCGATGGGTGCCACCGGTACCGTGATGTCGCAACAACCGGCTGCAGGTGCAGCCGCAAAGGAGACTTCGACCTTGACCTCCCAGCGTGAAAAAGTCGGCTATGCCATTGGTTTGGACGTCGCAAACTCGTTCGCCCCGATCGCCGATGAAATCGACCTGGCCGCCCTGCGCCGCGCGGTGACCAATGCCTTCGAAGGCAAGCAGCCGCTGATCAGCCAGGACGAGGCCCAGAAGACCGACCAGGCGCTGCGCACCGCCATGGCGGTCAAGAGTGGCCAGCCGGTGCCGGGCGTGGCCCCGGGTACCCCGGCGCCGAAGGTGGACCGCGAAAAGGTCGGCCTGATGCTTGGCAGCTACGCGGTCGGCCCGTCGCTGGCGCCGCTGAAGGACGAAGTGGACCTGGATGCGCTGTTCGACGCGGTCCAGACCGCGTTCGCCAAGGGCACGCCGAAGATGACCGCCGACCAGGCCAAGGCCACCATGGAAGCCTTCATGGCTGCCAAGCAGGCCGACATGCAGGCCAAGGCCGCGGCCCAGGCCGGCACCAACCGCGCCGAGGGCAATGCGTTCCTCGCCAAGAACAAGGCCGTGCCGGGCGTGGTCACCACCGCGTCGGGCCTGCAGTACCAGATCATCCGTCCGGGTGCGACCGACGGCCCGCGCCCGACGCCGACCAGCAAGGTGCGCGTGCAGTACGTCGGCAAGCTGCTGGACGGCACCACCTTCGACAGCAGCTACGATCGCGGCCAGCCGGCCGAGTTCGGCCTGGACCAGGTGGTGAAGGGCTGGTCGGAAGGCGTTGCCCTGATGCCGAAGGGCGCCAAGTACCGCTTCTGGATCCCGGGCGAGCTGGCCTATGGCGAGCAGGGCACCCCGGGCGGCCCGATCGGTCCGAACGCGACGCTGACCTTCGACGTCGAACTGCTGGACGTTCTTCCGTAACCGGTACTGGAGTGACCACGGACATGCGTGTCGCAATTTTCGGTACCGGCTATGTCGGACTGGTCACGGGTACCTGCCTGGCCGATGTCGGCCACCAGGTGGTCTGCGTCGATATCGACCAGGCCAAGGTCGACGGCCTCAACCGTGGCGTCATCCCGATCTATGAGCCGGGCCTGGAGCCGATGGTCAAGGCCAACCATGCCGCCTCGCGGCTGGCCTTCACCACCGACGCCGCCTCCGCGGTCGCGCATGGCCAGGTGATCTTCATTGCCGTGGGCACGCCACCGGACGAGGACGGCAGCGCCGACCTGCAGTACGTGCTGGCCGTGGCCCGCACCATCGGTCGGCACATGCGTGTGCCGACCGTGGTGGTGAACAAGTCGACCGTGCCGGTAGGCACGGCCGACAAAGTGCGCGCCGCCATTGCCGAGGTACTGGCAGAGCGCGGCGAGGCGATCACGTTCGACGTGGTCTCCAACCCCGAATTCCTGAAAGAGGGCGACGCCGTCGCCGACTGCATGCGGCCGGACCGCATCGTGATCGGTGCGACCAACGCCGAATCGGTGGCGTTGATGCGTCGCCTGTACGCGCCGTTCAACCGCAACCACGACCGCGTGGTGGAAATGGACGTGCGCTCGGCCGAACTGACCAAGTACGCCGCCAACGCCATGCTGGCGACCAAGATTTCATTCATGAATGAAATCGCCAACATCGCCGAGAAGGTCGGCGCCGATGTCGAACAGGTCCGCCAGGGTATCGGCTCGGACCCGCGCATCGGCTGGCATTTCATTTACCCGGGCGCCGGTTACGGCGGCTCGTGTTTCCCCAAGGACGTGCAGGCGCTGGCCCGCACCGCGCAGCAGCATGGGCACGAGCCCACGCTGCTCAATGCGGTGGAAGCGGTCAACGATGCGCAGAAGGGGCACCTTTACCAGCTGATCCAGCGCCACTACGACCGTGGCGAGGATGAGGGCGTGCGCGGCCGCACCTTCGCGGTGTGGGGCCTGGCCTTCAAGCCCAACACCGACGACATGCGCGAAGCCTCCAGCCGGCGCCTGCTGGCGCAGCTGTGGGAGGGCGGCGCCACGGTGCGTGCGTACGACCCGGAAGCCACCGAAGAAGCGCGCCGCATTCTTGGCGAGCGCGACGACCTGGTGTTCTGCGACAGCGCCTGGGATGCCATCGAGGGCGCCGACGCGCTGGTGGTGGTGACCGAGTGGAAGCAGTTCCGCAGCCCGGACTTCGCCCGCCTGCGCGACAGCCTGAAAGACGCCGTGGTGTTCGACGGCCGCAACCTGTACGACCCGCAGGAGCTGGAAGCGGCGGGCCTGGCCTATTACGGCATTGGCCGGGGACGTTCGCTGCATGCATGAGTCCACTCCCTCCGCGCGTGAGCAGGCGCTGGAAGCGCGCCTGGTCGAACTTGAGATGCGTGTGTCCTTCCAGGAACAGGCGTTGGCCGAGCTCAGCGAAGCCCTGGCCGACGCGCGCATCGAGGGCAGCCGCAACGCCGACCTGACCCGCCTGCTGCTGGAAGACCTGGGCAAGGTCCGCAACGCGCTGTATTCCGATTCGGGCGAAGAACCACCGCCCCCGCACTACTGATCGACCCAACGTCATGAGCGATACCCTCCGCGACCAGCTGCTGGGCCTGGGCTTCAAGTCCGCGCCAGCGCCCGAACGCAAACCCGACGCCCGCCGCGATGGCCGGCCCCCGAACAAGCCGCATGGCGCCCGCCCGCCGGGCAGGGCCGCCGACGGCGCGCGTCCGCCGCGCGATGGCCAGCGCCCGGCGCGTGACGGCGACGCCCGTCGTGGTCCGCCGGGCAAGGGCCGCCCCGCTGGCGGTACGCGTTCCGGCCAGAACCAGGGCGCCGGCCAGGGCAAGCCGCGCTCGCGCGAGGACATCGACCTGGCCAAGGCCTATGCGATCCGCGCGCAGAAAGAGAAGGACGACCGCATCGAAGCCGAGCGCCTGAAGCAGGAAGAGGCGCGCGTGCGCCGCGAGGCCAAGCTGAAGCTGGACGAGCTGCTGAAGGGCAAGGCACTGAACGACGAAGCCGCCGAGATCGCCCGGCACTTCCCTTATGGCGGCAAGATCAAGCGGATCTACGTCACCGCCGGGCAGCTGCGCCAGCTCAACGCAGGCGAGCTGGGGGTGCTGCAGAGCAATGGCCGCTACCTGCTGGTCACCGCCGCCGTGCTGGACGAGGCCGAGGCCGTTTTCGCACCGTCGGTGGCGCTGCGCGTGGACCCGAACGCGCCGGCCGAAGATGATCCGTATGCCGATCCGGCGTACCAGGTACCGGACGACCTGGTCTGGTAATGGGCGGTAACGCGCCGGTCGCGGGCGTTACCGGCGCACCCGCCCGGCGCGCAACAACGGCAGGCTGATCGCGAAGAAGCACAGCAGCGCGCCCAGCGCCGCGAACCCGGCGCCGACCAGGAACGCGGTACGGCCCTGGTCGATGTTCCAGAGCTGCCCGGCGATCAGCGCGCCGAGCACTCCGCCCACGCCTGACGAGAACCCGTACAGCAACCCCTGCCCATGCCCGTTGAGGCGGCCGGGAAAGTACGTTGCCAGCATCTGCATCGCCGCGGCGAAGAACGCCGCGAACCCCAGCGCGTGCGCGGTCTGCGCCACCAGCATGATGCCCAGGTGCTGCGGAAACAGCGCGGTGAGGGTCCAACGCACCGTCGAGCTGAGCAGTGCGATCAGCAGCATCCAGCTGGCGTCGTAGCGGCGGAAGAAGCGGCCGATGGTGAAGAACACCGCCACTTCGAACACGACACCGATGGTCCACAGCAGCCCCAGCGTGGAGGTCGCATAACCGTGGTGGTCCATGTACACCGAAAAGAACGTGTAATACGGCCCGAACGACAGCTGTTCCATGAAGGCGGCCAGGAAGAACGCCAGCACCTGCGGCTTGCGCACGATCTGCCAGAAGCCGCTGGCATCGCCGCCGGCGCGGTGGAAGTCGCGCGCGTAATCATTGGAGAGCGCGGATACCACCAGCAGCGCGAACAGCGGCAGCATCAGCCAGGGCAGCAGGTGCGCGTTGCCGGCGCCGCCGTGGCCTTCGAGCAGCCAGCCAAACCCCATCACCACGGCGATGAAACCCAGCGAACCCCAGACCCGGATCAGCCCATAGCGGTGGCTGTCGTTGCCCAGGTGGGTGAGGGTGATCGATTCGAATTGCGGCATTACCGCGTTGTAGAAGAAGCAGAAAACCACCATGGCCGGGTACATCCACGGCTGCGGCAGCGGCAGCAGGAACACGCAGAAGGTCAGCAGCGTCAGCACGCTGCCGATGCGCAGCCAGCGGATCGGGCGCGGAGACGCGGCGGCGATCGAGGTCCAGGTGGTGGGCGCGACGATGCGCGTGGCATACCAGATGCCCATCATCACGCTGATCGCGGTCACGCTCATGCCGCGCGCGGTCAGGAACAGCGACCAGTACGGGGTGAATGCGCCGAGGGCCGCGTAGTAGAACAGGTAGAAGCTGGAGAGGCGGGCGACCGGAACCGCATTCATTCCGGATCGTAATCCAGGTTCGAGGCCAGCCAGCGTTCGGCCTGGGCGCGGTCCACGCCCTTGCGCTTGGCATAGTCGCTGACCTGCTCGCGGGTCACCCGGCCCACCACGAAATACTGGCTTTGCGGGTGGCTGAAGTAATACCCCGACACCGCGGCGGTGGGCAGCATCGCGAAGCTCTCGGTCAGCTGCATGCCGGCGTTGCGTTCGGCATCGAGCAGCCGGAACAGGGTGGCCTTCTCGCTATGCTCGGGGCACGCCGGGTAGCCCGGCGCCGGGCGGATGCCGCTGTACCGTTCGGCGATCAGCGCCTCGTTGTCCAGCGCTTCGTCCGGCTGGTAACCCCAGTAATCGGTGCGTACGTGCTGGTGCAGGCGCTCGGCCAGCGCCTCGGCCAGGCGGTCGGCCAGCGCCTTGAGCAGGATCGCGTTGTAGTCGTCGTGGTCGGCTTCGAAGCGTGCCACGTGCGGGTCGATACCGATGCCGGCGGTGACCGCGAACGCGCCGATCCAGTCCTGCCGGCCACTGTCGGCGGGGGCGATGAAGTCGGCCAGGCAGAAATCCGGGCGTTCCACCGGCTTGTCCACCTGCTGGCGCAGGAAGTGCAGCACGGCAGGACCGTCGTCGGTGGTCAGGTGCACATCGTCGCCGACGCTGTTGGCCGGCCACAGGCCGAACACCGCCTTGGCGGTCAGCCAGCGTTCCTCGACGATGCGGGTGAGCATGGCCCGGGCGTCGCGGTACAGCTCGCTGGCCTGGGTGCCGACAATCTCGTCGGTGAGGATGGCCGGATACTTGCCGGCCAGCTCCCAGGCCTGGAAGAACGGGGTCCAGTCGATGACCTCGACCAGGTCGGCCAGCGGGTAGTCGTCCAGCACGTGCAGCCCCGGCTTGCGGGGCGCGGGCGGCAGGTAGTCGGCCCAGCCACCATCGAAGCGCTGTGTGCGCGCCTTGGCCAGGGTCACCAGCCGCTTGGCGTCGCCGCGGTTGCGGTGGCGCTGGCGGATGTCGGCGTAGTCGGCTTCGTTGGCGGCCACGAAGGCGTCGCGCAGTTCGCTGGAAATCAGCGACTGGGCCACGCCGACCGCGCGCGAGGCGTCTTTCACCCACACCGTGGGCGCCTTGTAGTGCGGGTCGATCTTCAGCGCGGTATGCGCGCGCGAGGTGGTGGCGCCGCCGATCATCAACGGCAGGGTGAAGCCCTGGCGCTCCATCTCGCGGGCCACGTGGCTCATTTCTTCCAGCGACGGGGTGATCAACCCGGACAGGCCGATGATGTCCGCGTTCTCCGCGCGGGCCGCGTCCAGGATCTTCTGCGCCGGCACCATCACGCCCAGGTCGATCACCTCGAAGTTGTTGCAGGCCAGGACCACGCCGACGATGTTCTTGCCGATGTCGTGCACGTCGCCCTTGACCGTGGCCATGATGATCTTGCCGTTGCTCTTGGCGGTGTCGCCGCTGCGCGCCTTCTCCGCTTCGATGAACGGCAGCAGGTAGGCCACCGCCTTCTTCATCACGCGCGCCGACTTCACCACCTGCGGCAGGAACATCTTGCCGGCGCCAAACAGATCGCCGACCACGTTCATGCCGTCCATCAACGGGCCTTCGATCACGTCCAACGGGCGGCTTGAACGGATCCGCGCTTCTTCGGTATCGGCCTCGACCCACGCATCCAGGCCGTGCACCAAGGCATGCGCCAGGCGCGCGTCAATGGGCTTTTCGCGCCAGGCCAGGTCCTCGCCCTTGACCTCGCCCTTTTTGCCCTTGTAACGCTCGGCGATCTCCAGCAGGCGCTCGGTGCCGTCGGCGCGGCGGTTGAGGATCACGTCCTCCACGCGCTCGCGCAGCTCGGCATCCAGGTCGTCGTAGATCGGCATCGCGCCGGCATTGACGATGCCCATGTCCATGCCGGCCGCGATGGCGTGGTACAGGAACACCGCATGGATGGCCTGGCGTACGGTTTCGTTGCCGCGGAACGAGAACGACACGTTGGAGACGCCGCCGGAGACATGGCAGTGCGGCAGCGTGCGCTTGATGATGCGGGTGGCTTCGATGAAGTCCACCGCATAGTTGTCGTGTTCCTCGATGCCGGTGGCGACGGCGAAGATGTTCGGGTCGAAGATGATGTCCTGCGGCGGGAAGCCGACCTGGTCGACCAGGATGCGGTAGGCGCGGGTGCAGATTTCCACCTTGCGCGCGCAGGTATCGGCCTGGCCCTGCTCATCGAAGGCCATCACCACCGCCGCCGCGCCGTAGCGCAGCACCTTGCGTGCGTGTTCGATGAACAGTGCCTCGCCTTCCTTGAGCGAGATCGAATTGACCACGCTCTTGCCCTGCAGGCACTTCAGGCCAGCTTCGATCACGCTCCATTTCGACGAATCGACCATCACCGGAATGCGCGCGATGTCCGGCTCGGACATGATCAGGTTAAGGTAGCGGGTCATCGCCTTTTCGGAATCGATCAGGCCCTCGTCCATGTTCACATCGAGGATCTGCGCGCCGCTGGCCACCTGCTGCCGCGCCACTTCCACTGCTTCTTCGTAGCGCTCTTCCTTGACCAGCTTGCGGAACTGCGCACTGCCGGTGACGTTGGTGCGTTCGCCGATGTTGACGAACAGCAGGTCCGGGGTGATGACCAGCGGTTCCAGGCCGGACAGCCGGGTGTGGCGCGTCGGGGCGCTCATGCGGCCTGCTCCTGCACACCGGGCCGTGCGCGCGGCGGCAGGCCGGCCACGGCCTGGGCGATGGCACGGATGTGGTCGGGGGTGGAGCCGCAGCAGCCGCCGACCAGGTTGAGCAGTCCGTCCTCGGCGAAGCCGCGCAGGGTGGCGGCCATTTCGTCCGGGGTCTCATCGTATTCCCCGAACGCGTTGGGCAGGCCGGCGTTGGGATGGGCACTGACGTAACAGTCGGCCACCTGGCCCAGGGTTTCCACGTGCGGTCGCATCGCGTCGGCGCCCAGCGCGCAGTTCAGGCCGATCGACAGGGGGCGGGCGTGGGCCAGCGAGGCATGGAAGGCGTCGGCGGTCTGGCCGGACAGCGTGCGGCCGGAGGCGTCGGTGATGGTTCCGGAAATCATCACCGGCAGGCGCGCACCGCGCGCATCGAAGGCTTCCTCGATGGCGAACAGGGCCGCCTTGGCGTTGAGCGTGTCGAAGATGGTTTCCACCATCAGCGTGTCGGCACCGCCGTCGATCAGGCCGTCAATGGCTTCGCGGTAGGTGTCGCGCAGCGCGTCGAAGCTGGTGTTGCGGAAGCCCGGGTCGTTCACGTCCGGGCTGATCGAGGCGGTCCGGCTGGTCGGTCCGAGCACGCCGATCACGAAGCGCGGTTTGTCCGGGGTGGACGCCTCGACGGCATCGCAGCAGGCGCGGGCCACCGCCGCACCGGCCTTGTTGAGTTCGTACACCAGGTGTTCCAGGTGGTAATCGGCCTGGCTGACCGAGGTGGCGTTGAAGGTATTGGTTTCGACCAGGTCGGCACCGGCCTGCAGGTAGGCGGTGTGGATGTCGGCGATCACCTCCGGGCGGGTCAGCAGCAGCAGGTCGTTGTTGCCCTTGAGGTCGTGGCCTTCCGGCGTGCCGTGGTCACAGCCGGCGCCGTGCTGGTGGTCGAAGCCGCCGGCGAAGCGCTGGCCGCGATAGTCGGCTTCCTCCAGTCCGTGCCGCTGGATCATGGTGCCCATGGCACCGTCGATGATCAGGATGCGCTCGGCCAGCGCCTGTTCAAGCACGCGGACACGGTCGGGGTGCAGCCAGGGCAGGGACATGGGGTGAACCTCAGGGCTTGCTGGCGATCAGCGAGATGACTTCGAAGTGCGGCGGACGCTTTTCGCGGGTGACGGTTTCCAGGCTGGACACGACCAGCCCGGCCTTTTCGGCGAACCTGCGCAGTTCCTTGTCCGAGAAGCCCAGGTTGACGTGGCCGTAGGCGTCCACGGCGGCCTTGTGCTCGTGGCGGGCCAGGCTGCACAGCAGCAGGCGGCCGCCCGAGCGCAGCACGCGCGCGCCTTCGGCGACGGCCTGGGCCGGCTTGGCGGCGTAGGTGAGGGCATGCATCAGCACCACCAGGTCGAAGCTGCGATCCTTGAAGGGCAGGGCATGCATGTCGCCTTCGCGGACCTCGACGTTGGCCAGGCGGCGCAGGCGTTCGCTGGCGGCGGCGACCACGCGGGCGCTGGTGTCGATGCAGACGTAACGCTTGGCGTGCGGCGCCACCAGTTCGGCGAGCACGCCGTCGCCGGAGGCGATGTCCAGCACGTCGCCGGTTTCCAGCAGCGGCAGCGCCGTGCGCGCCAGCGCTTCCCAGGTGCGGCCGGGCGAATAGTGGCGTTCCATGTCGCCGGCGACGCTGTCGGCCCAGTTCTGGTCGGCGGCGCGGCTGGCCAGCACGGCGGCCACGCGTTCGGCATCCTGGCGCAGCAGCGGGTCGTCGCTGCCGGTGCTCAGGGCATGCCACAATGCGCGCTGTGCCGGATCCAGCGCGGCGTCGTCGAAGCGGTAGTATGCCGACACGCCAGCGCGCCGGTCGCGCACCAGGCCGGCTTCCTTGAGCCGGGCCAGGTGGGTGGACACCCGGGGCTGGGCCAGGGTGGTGATGGCCGACAGCTCGGCCACGGTGAGCTCTTCCTGCTCCAGCAGGGTCAGCAGGCGAACGCGGGTGGCGTCGGCGAACACTTTCAGCCGGACCGACCAGTCCTCGAGATCCATAAATATCTACCTATCGCGATATAGAGATATTTTCGTCCTTTGCCGCCTGCGCGGTCAAGTCAGCCGGGATTGTCCGGCCCCCGGTACAATCGCACCATCCGGTCGCGTACTGCGCGGCTTTTGCAGCCATGTTCCTGGGAGGGTGTTGTGGATTTCAGTTTCACCGAAGAGCAGCTGATGCTGCAGGATGTCGCGCGTCGCATCGCGCAGGAAAAGATCGCACCCAGTGCGGAGCACCATGACCGCACCGGCGAGTTCCCGCTGGAGAACATCCGCCTGCTGGGCGAGAACGGGCTGATGGGCATCGAGGTGCCGGCCGAATACGGCGGTGCGGGCATGGACCCGATCGCCTATGTGCTGGCGATGGTGGAAGTGGCCGCGGGCGACGCGGCGCATTCGACGATCATGTCGGTCAACAATTCGCTGTTCTGCAACGGCATCCTCACCCACGGCAGCGAGGAGCAGAAGCAGAAATACGTGCGCGCCATCGCCGAGGGCGAGGCTATCGGTGCGTTCGCGCTGACCGAGCCGCAGTCCGGTTCGGACGCCACCGCCATGCGTTGCCGCGCGGTCAGGCAGGCCGACGGCACCTACGTCATCAACGGCAAGAAGAGCTGGATCACCTCGGGCCCGGTGGCCAAATACATCGTGCTGTTCGCGATGACCGACCCGGAGCAGGGCGCCCGCGGGATCACCGCGTTCATGATCGACACCGACAAGGCCGGCTTCCATCGCGGCAAGACCGAGCCGAAGCTGGGCATCCGCGCGTCGGCGACCTGCGAGATCGAGTTCCAGGATTACGTGGCGGCGGCTGAAGACGTGGTGGGCAAGGAAGGCGAGGGCTTCAAGATCGCCATGGGCGTGCTGGACGCGGGCCGCATCGGCATCGCCTCGCAGGCCATCGGCATCGCGCGTGCGGCGTACGAGGCCACCCTCGAATACGTGAAGGACCGCAAGGCGTTCGGCGCGGCCATCGGTACGTTCCAGATGACCCAGGCCAAAATCGCCGACATGAAATGCAAGCTGGACGCGGCGCTGCTGCTGACCCTGCGCGCGGCGTGGGTGAAGGGCCAGGGCAAGCGTTTCAGCAACGAAGCGGCCATTGCCAAGCTGACCGCCTCCGAAGCGGCGATGTGGATCACCCACCAGGCGGTGCAGATCCACGGCGGCATGGGCTATTCCAAGGAAATGCCGCTGGAGCGCTACTTCCGCGACGCCAAGATCACCGAGATCTACGAAGGCACCTCGGAAATCCAGCGCCTGGTCATCGCCCGCAACGAGACCGGCCTGCGCTGAGCGTAGGCAAAGCGAAGCCAAGCATCGGGGCCCTTTTTGGGCCCCGACTGCTTTTCGGCTTTTGTGATTGCACGGTGTTCCTGTGTGCCCGGCGCTGCCCGGCAGCTTCATGCATCTGGGCGAACAGCGCTTGGCTGCTGCATGCCCCGGGCTGGGCGTGACGGTGGCCATGGGAAACGCAGGTGTGCCGTGCACGTCGGCTTTTCCCGTGGTAACAACACACTGTCCTGCCCAACAAAAAAAGGCCCCGGATCGCTCCGGGGCCTTTCGCGTTTCAATCAAGCGGGGATCAACGATCCGGACGGTGTGCCGTGTTGGTATCGCCCTGGCGTTCCAGGAACTCCTTGGACGGTTCGTCCAGCTTGTCGCCCAGCATGCGGCGGACCACCACGAAGAACACCGGGATCATCAGCAGGCCGAGGAAGGTGGCGAACACCATGCCGCCGATCACGCCCGTGCCGATGGCGTGACGCGCGTTGGCGCCGGCACCGGTGGAGATCGCCATCGGGATCACGCCCATGATGAACGCGAACGAGGTCATCAGGATCGGGCGGAAGCGCAGGCGCGCCGCCTCGATGGTGGCATCGCGCAGGTTCCTGCCCGCCGCCCGCTGCTCCACCGCCAACTCCACGATCAGGATCGCGTTCTTGGCCGCAAGACCAATCACCGTGATCAGGCCGATCTTGAAGTACAGATCGTTGGGCAGCCCGCGAGCCAGCGAGAACGCCAGCGCACCCAGTACGCCCAGCGGCACCACCAGCAGCACCGCCACCGGGATCGACCAGCTTTCATACAGCGCCGCAAGGCACAGGAATACCACCACGATCGACAGCACCAGCAGCAGGGTTGCCGCGTTGCCGGCCAGGATTTCCTGGTAGGACATGCCCGACCAGTCGTAGCCGAAGCCCGGCGGCAGGTCGTCCTGCACGATCCGCTCCATCGCCTGCATCGCTTCGCCCGAGCTCTTGCCCGGTGCCTGCGAACCGACGATGTTGATCGCCGAATAGCCGTTGTAACGGCTCAGCGACGGCGGGGCCGACACCCACTCCGACTTCACCACCGTGCTCAGCGGAATCATCGCCGGGGTTCCGTCGGCGTTCTTCTGCAGCGCGCTGGGGGTGTAGAAGCTGTTCAACGACTCGGCACCGGTCCGGAACGGACCGTCGGCCTGCATCGTGACCCGCTTGATGCGGCCCTCGTAGAAGAAGTCGTTCACGTACACCGGCGCCAGCATCAGCTGGATCGTGCTGTATACGTCCGACACCGACAGGCCCATGGTCTGCGCCTGCACGCGGTCCACGTGCAGCTGCAGCTGCGGGGCGTTTTCCAGCCCGTTCGGGCGCACGCCGGTGAGCAGTTCCTTCTCCTCGGCCGCCTTGCCCAGCAGGATGTTGCGCGCCTGCGTTAGTTGTTCGAAGCCGGCACCGCCACGGTCCTGCAGCCACATGTCGAAGCCGCCGAACTGGCCCAGGCCCTGCACCGTCGGCAGGTTGACCACGAAGATCTGCGCTTCCTTGATCCCGTAGAACGCGCCGTTCATGTTGCCGATGAACTCGGGCACCGTGATATCGCGGTCCGCCCATGGCTTGAGCCGGATGAAGCCCATGCCCACGTTTTCACCGGAACCGACGAAGCTGAAACCGGCCACCTGCAGCATGCCCTCGAAACCATCCTGCTTTTCCAGGATGCCGCGCATCTGGGCGAAGGTCGCGTTGGTCTGCGCCTTGGTCGAGCCCGGCGGCAGCTGCACGATCGCCAGCGCATAGCCCTGGTCTTCTTCCGGCAGGAAGCTGCCGGGCATGCGCGTGAACAGGAAGCCGCACAGCACGGTGAGCACCACGAACAGGATCATCCAGCGCGGCGCATGCTTCACCGCCGAGGTGATGTGGCCCACGTAGGTGCCACTGACCTTGTCGTAGTACTTGTTGAAGGTGCGGTACACCACGTTCGGCTCGCCGTGCGTGGGCTTGAGGAAGGTCGCGCACAGCGCCGGGGTGAAGCCCAGCGCAAGGAAGGCCGAGAACGCCATCGCGATGGCGATGGTCAGCGCGAACTGCTTGTAGATCTCGCCGGCCGCGCCGCCCTGCAGCGCCGAGGGGATGAACACCGCCGCCAGCACCACGGTGATGGCCACCACCGCGCCGGTGATCTGGGTCATGGCCTTCTGGGTCGCGGCCTTCGGCGGCAGCTTCTCCTCGGTCATGATGCGTTCGACGTTCTCGATCACCACGATGGCGTCATCGACCACGATGCCGATCGCCAGCACCATCGCGAACAGGGTCAGCTGGTTGATGGTGAAGCCGATGATGCTCATGCCCAGGAACGTGCCGAGCAGGGCAACCGGGATGACGAGGGTTGGAATCAGCGTGGCGCGGAAGTTCTGCAGGAAGATCAGCATCACCAGGAAGACCAGCACGATCGCTTCGATCAGGGTCTTGACCACTTCTTCGATCGAGATCTTCACGAAGGTGGTGCTGTCGTACGGCGAGAACCAGCTTACCCCGGCGGGGAAGCTCGGCTGCAGCTCGTCCATCTTGGCGCGCACCGCGTCGGCCACGTTCAGCGCGTTGGCGCCGGGCAGCAGCTGGATCGCGAAGGCACCGGTCGGCTTGCCGTTGTACTGCGTGTCGAAGCCGTAGTTGTTGGCGCCGAAAGCGATACGCGCCACGTCCTTGAGCATCACCCGCGAGCCGTCGGCGTTGGCCCGCAGGATGATGTTCTCGAACTGCTCGGGCGAGCTGAAGCGGCCTTCGGCCGAGACCGTGGCGGTGAAGTAGTGCCCGGCCGGGGACGGGTCCGAACCCAGCGAACCGGCGGCGAACTGCACGTTCTGCGCCTTGATCGCGGCCAGTACCTCGCTGGCCGAGAGACCATAGCCCTGCATGCGTTCCGGGTTGAGCCAGATGTTCATGGCGTACTCGGAACCGAACTGCTGGGTGCTGCCCACGCCGGGAATACGCGAGATCTGGTCGAGCACGCGCGAACCGACGATGTCGTTGAGCGCATCGCGGGTGATCGACTCACGGTCGGACTGCAGCGCCACCACCATCAGGAAGCCGGCGTTGGCCTTGGCCACCACCACGCCCTGCTGGGTCACCTCGGTAGGCAGGCGCGGCGTGGCCAGCGACACCTTGTTCTGCACCTGCACCTGCGCGATGTCCGCGTCGGTGCCGGTTTCGAAGGTCAGGGTGATCTGTGCACGACCGTTGGAGGCCGAGGAGGAACTGAAGTACAGCAGGTGATCGATACCGGTCAGCTGCTGCTCGATCACCTGGGTGACCGACTTTTCGGTGGTGTCGGCGCTGGCGCCGGGGTAGGTGGCGCTCACCGTCACCTGGGGCGGTGCGATGCTCGGGTAGGACTCCACGCCCAGACCCAGGATCGAGATCACGCCCGCAAGCGAGATCAGGATCGCGACCACCCAGGCGAATACCGGGTGTTCAATGAAAAATTTAGGCATGACGGACAGTTCCCGTTATTGCTTGGTCGGTTCGGCAGCCGGAGCGCCGTCGGACGGCTTGGCAGCCGGGTCGGCAGGCGCCGCGGCGGCATCGGCCGGTGCGGCAGCGGCCTGGCCGGCTGCCGCCGGGGCAGCCCCGGCCGGGGCCTGGCCGTTGCCATTGGCGGCGGCCGGGGTCCACGGCTTGGCCGTGGCCGGTGCGCCTTCCTTGACCTTCTGCACGCCCGCCACGATCACCTGGTCGCCGGGCTCCAGGCCGCTGCTGACCAGCCAGTTGCTGCCCTGCTGGCCTTCGGTGACGACGTTGCGGCGCAGGACCTTGCCGTCCTTGCCGACCACCATCACGAAGCCGCCGATGGTGTCACGCTGCAGCGCCTGCAACGGCACCAGGAACGCATTCTTGCGCTCGCCCAGCGCCGCCTGGAAGCTCACGAACGAGCCCGGCAGCAGGATCTTGTCCGGGTTCGGCAGTACCGCGCGCAGGGTCACCGCGCCGGTGGACGGGTCGACCACGGCCGAGGAGTAATCCAGGGTGCCCGGGTGCTCATAGGCGGTGCCGTCGGCCAGCTTCACCTGCACGGTCGACTTGCCGTCGCCGGCCAGGGTCACCGCGCCCTTGGCCTGGGCCTGGCGCAGCTGGGTGAGCTCGTCCGAGCTCATCGAGAAGTTGACGTACAGCGGGTCCAGCTGGTCCACGGTGGTCAGCAGGGTGATGTCGCCCTGGCCGACCAGCGCGCCTTCGGTGACCTGCTGCTTGCCGGCGCGGCCGTCGATCGGCGAGGTGACCTGGGCATAGCCGAGGTTGATCTTGGCGTTCGACAGCGAGGCCTGGGCCTGCTGCACGGCGGCGGCGGCGGTGCGTTCGGTGGCTTCAGCGGCATCCAGGTCGGACTTGGAGACGAACTTCTGCGGGGCCAGCGAACGGGCGCGGGCGGCGGCGGCCTTGGCGTTGGTGTAGGTGGCCTGGGCCGAGGCCAGTTCGGCCTGCGAGGCATTCAATGCGGCCTGCAGCGGGGCCGGGTCGATCAGGAACAGCACCTGGCCCTGCTTCACGTCCTGGCCTTCCTGGTAAACGCGCTTGAGCAGCACGCCGGGCACGCGGGCGCGCACGTCGGCACTGCGGTACGGCGACAGGCGGCCGACCAGCTCACGCTGCAGCGGCAGGGTGTCGGCCTTGGCCTCGATCACGCCCACTTCCGGCGGCGGGGGCGTCTGTTGTTCCTCCTTCTTGCAGGCGGTCAACGCGACGGCGACTGCGCACGACAGCGCAAAGGTGCGGAGTGGGGCGATCATCAGGAGAAACTCCGGTGTTGGTTTGAATGCGGTAAGCGGACCGCTTCCGGCGCTGCGAAGGCACGCAGGAAGCTGTCCACGGAAAATTCGGCCCAGCGGCGCCGCTGCGAAGCGTCAGCACGATGGGGGGTGTGGAAGCGTTGTTTCTCGAAATCCAGCCCGGCGATCATGCTCAATAGCAGCTCGGCCATGAAGTGCGGGTCGTCATGGCGAAGCAGGCCCTCGTTCACGCGCTGCTGGATCCATTCAGCCAGGTGAAGGGCGAGCGCACCTGCGCCATCCCGATAGAGGGAACGCGCTTCCTCGGGAAACTGGGCCGACTCGGCTGCGATCAACCGGCAGGCCTGGGCCACGTGCGGTTCGTTGAAATGATCCAGGTAGTCGAAGGCGAACTGCAGCAGGCAGCCGCGCAGGTCCTCGCCCTCCAGCGCACGCAGGCCGGCCGTGGCCCGGCACAGGTGGCGTTGCAGCACCCGGCGCAGCAGTTCCTGCTTGCTGCCGTAGCGGCTGTACAGGGTCTGCTTGGAACACCCTGCCTGCTGCGCCACGGACTCCATGCTCAGCTGCATGCCCTGGATGGCCATCAGATCGCGCACGGCATCGAACACGCGGTGATCGCGCGCATCCAGCACGGCGGCGGCAGGGGTGGGGGAGTTCACGCGGTGGACTATACCGTCCAGTTCAGAATTGGTGAAGCATTCCTTTCGGCACTGTTCCCCTGCGACGTCGTCGAGTTGTCACCGCGCGCGGCGATGCTGGCGTACACGGGATGGATGCAGCGTTTTCCATACTCTGGCGCATTGGGAGCGCGCGACGTAAACGCCACCCAACCCGCAAACCCTTATTCCGTCCTGCAGCAAGGTGTTTTCGTGCGGTAGGGCTACAATTTCACCTTTCCAACTGGGCAACACGCACCGCTCTGCCATGAAACCGCAAAAAACAGCAGCCAAGACCGTGAAAAAAACGACCAAACCAGCCGATACGCAGACTGTTTCGCCAGTGGGCTTCTCGCTGGAACCGGTGTACACGGCCTTGCGCAAGCGTTACCCGGCGGCCGGGCAGGCCGAGGCAGTGGCGTTCGCCGCAGACTTCTACAAGCGCATGGAAGCGGATGAGTTCCCGCACCACACGGTTGAGGAGTGGGCTGCGCTGGCCGGCGACACGCTCGAGTTCGCCCGCGTGCGCAAGGCCGGCAAGGCCAACGTGCGCGTGTTCAATCCGACCCTGAAGGCCAATGGCTGGGAGTCGGCGCATACGGTGCTTCAGATCGTCAACGACGACATGCCGTTCCTGGTCGACACCGTGACCATGACCCTCTCCGACCATGGCGTCGGTGTGCACGTGCTGGGCCACCCGGTGATCCGCTTCACGCGCGACAAGGCCGGCAAGCTGGCCAAGGTGGGTGAGGGCACGGCCGAATCGGTGATGCTGCTGGAGATCGACCGCCAGCCGGCCGAGGCCATGGCCGACGTGGAATCGGCCATCGTCAAGGCGCTGGAGGAAGTGCGTGCCATCGTCGGCGACTGGGAGGCCATGCGCAGCAAGGCGCTGGCCCTCGCCGACGACCTGGGTACCCGCCAGCTGCCGGTGGACGATGCCTCGCGCAGCGAAGCGCAGGCGTTCCTGCGCTGGGCCGCGGACAACCACTTCACCTTCTTCGGCTACCGCGAATACCGGGTCGAGAAGCAGGGCAAGGAAGATGTACTGGCGCCGTTGAACGACACCGGGCTGGGCCTGATGCGCGGCAAGGACAAGTCCGCCGCGCGCCCGGTCAAGACCCTGGCCGCGCAGGGCCTCAACGCCACCACCGGGTTGAAGGACGCGCTGATCCTGACCAAGACCAACGCGCGTTCGCGCGTGCACCGCGCCGGCTACATGGACTACATCGGCGTGCTGGAATTCGACGCCAAGGGCAGGATCATCGGCGAGCAGCGCTTCCTGGGCCTGTTTACCTCCAGCGCCTACAACCGCCGCCCGTGGGAGATCCCGCTGGTGCGCCAGCGCCACGAATACGTGATGAGCCAGTCCGGCCTGGCCCCGGCCAGCCATAGCGGCAAGGCCCTGCGCCACATCCTGGAAACCCTGCCGCGCGAAGAGCTGTTCCAGTCCAGCGAGGACGAGCTGTACCGCACCGCCATGGGCGTACTGGGCCTGCAGGAGCGCGTGCGCAGCCGCCTGTTCCTGCGCCGCGACAAGTACAGCCGTTTCATCTCCGCGCTGGTCTACCTGCCGCGCGAGCGTTTCAACACCGACGTGCGCCTGCGCATCGAAGCGATGCTCAAGGACGCGCTGCAGGGCGAGTACGTGGACAGCTCGGTGGTGCTGGGCGAATCGCCGCTGGCCCAGGTGCACCTGATCGTACGCCCGAAGGCCGGCCAGACCCTGGAAGTGGATACCAGCGCACTGGAACAGAAGCTGGCCCAGGTGCTGCGCAACTGGCAGGACGACCTGCGCGAAGCGCTGGTGGCCCGCCATGGCGAATCCGAAGGCCTGCGCATCGCATCGCGCATCGGCAAGGCCCTGCCGGCCGGGTACATCGAAGATTCCAGCACCGAGATCGCGGCCAACGACGTCAGCCAGCTCGATGCGCTGACCGGTCCGGACGACCTGCGCCTGAGCCTGCAGGCCGTGCAGCGCGAGGGTGGCGAGGGCCTGCGCCTGAAGCTGTACCGCCAGCTTGACGACATTCCGCTGTCCGACGCGCTGCCGATGATGGAAAACATGGGCCTGCGCGTCATTGCCGAGCGCCCGTACCGCCTCACCGTCGACAACGCGCCGGTGTATGTGCAGGACTTCGAAGTGGAGTCGGTGGCCGGTCCGATCGACGCAGCCAGCGCCGATGCCGCCTTCGGTGAAACCTTTGCCCGGGTCTGGCACGGCGACGCTGAAAACGATGGTTTCAACCGCCTGGTGCTGTCGGCCGGCCTGCACTGGCGCCAGGTCGCCATGCTGCGCGGCTACTGCAAGTACCTGCTGCAGACCGGCGTGCCGTTCTCGCAGGCCTACGTGGAAGGCACGTTCACCCGTTATCCGCTGCTGGCGCGCCTGCTGGTGGAACTGTTCGAAGCCCGCTTCGACCCGGCCACCGGCCATGAGGACAAGGCGGCGATCGCCGAAGGCCAGGCCGACCTGCGTGCGCACCTGGAGGTGCTGTCCGGCGGCGACGAGGCCACCCTGAAGGTGCTCAAGACCGTGGTCGATGCCCGCAAGGGCGACCGCACGTCGCAGATGGATGCGGCGCGCGACGCGCTGCTGAAGCTGATGGACCGCGTCTCCAGCCTGGACGAAGACCGCATCCTGCGCAGCTTCATGGGCGTGATCGACGCCACCCTGCGCACCAGCTACTACCAGACCGATGCACAGGGCCGCCCGGGCCACGTGATCAGCTTCAAGTTCGATTCGGCGCTGGTGCCGGACCTGCCCAAGCCGCGCCCGTACCGCGAAATCTTCGTGTACGGCCCGCGCGTGGAAGGTACCCACCTGCGCTTCGGCGCGGTCGCCCGTGGCGGCCTGCGCTGGTCGGACCGTCGCGAAGACTTCCGTACCGAAGTGCTGGGCCTGGTCAAGGCGCAGATGGTCAAGAACACGGTGATCGTGCCGGTCGGTGCCAAGGGCGGCTTCTTCGCCAAGACCCCGCCGGCCAGCGGTGACCGCGATGCGGTGTTCGCCAACGGCGTGGCCTGCTACAAGCTGTTCATCCAGGGCCTGCTGGACATCACCGACAACATCGTCAACAACAAGATCGTGCCGCCGGTGGACGTGGTCCGCCACGACATGGACGACCCGTACCTGGTGGTGGCGGCCGACAAGGGCACCGCGACCTTCTCCGACATCGCCAATGGCCTGGCCATCGACCACGGCTTCTGGATGGGCGATGCATTTGCGTCCGGTGGTTCGGTCGGTTACGACCACAAGGGCATGGGCATCACCGCACGCGGTGCGTGGGAGTCGGTCAAGCGCCACTTCCGTGCGCTGGGCCGTGACAGCCAGACCCAGGACTTCACCACGGTCGGTGTCGGCGACATGTCCGGCGACGTGTTCGGCAACGGCATGCTGCTGTCGCGCCACATCCGCCTGCTGGCCGCGTTCGACCACCGCCACATCTTCCTGGACCCGAACCCGGACGCTGCCACCTCGTTCGTCGAGCGTGAGCGCATGTTCACCGTGCCGCGGTCGAGCTGGGCGGACTACGATGCCAAGCTGATCAGCAAGGGCGGCGGCATCTACCCGCGCACCCTGAAGTCGATCGAGATCACCCCGCAGGTGCGCGAAGCGCTGGGTCTGGAGGACAACGTCAAGGCGCTGTCCCCCAACGACCTGATGAGCGCCATCCTGAAGGCGCCGGTGGACCTGCTGTGGAATGGCGGCATCGGCACCTACGTCAAGGCGGCGACCGAGCAGCACAGCGACGTCGGCGACCGCGCCAACAACGCGCTGCGCGTCAACGGTGGCGAGCTGCGCTGCAAGGTGGTGGGCGAGGGCGGCAACCTGGGCATGACCCAGCTCGGCCGCATCGAAGCGGCCCAGGCCGGCGTGCTGCTCAACACCGACTTCATCGACAACTCGGCCGGTGTGGACACCTCCGACCACGAAGTCAACATCAAGATCCTGCTCAATGACGTGGTGCGGGCCAAGAAGCTGACCGTGGACGCGCGCAACAAGCTGCTGGCGTCGATGACCGACGAAGTGGCCGACCTGGTGCTCAACGACAACTACCGCCAGAACCAGGCGCTGAGCCTGATGGAGCGGATGGCGGTCAAGCGCCTGGGGTCCAAGCAGCACTTCATCCGCACCCTGGAAAAGCAGGGCCTGCTGGATCGCCAGATCGAGTTCCTGCCGTCCGACGCCGAGCTGTCGGCGCGCAAGGCGCGTGGCCAGGGCCTGACCCGTCCGGAGCTGTCGGTGCTGCTGTCGTATTCCAAGCTGGTGGCGTTCGCGCAGCTGCTGGAATCGGACATCCCGGAAGACCCGTACCTGTCCAAGGAACTGCAGCGTTACTTCCCGACGCCGCTGCAGAAGAAGTACGCCGATGCGATGGAGCGTCACCGCCTGAAGCGCGAGATCATCGCCACGGCCGTGACCAACCAGACCATCAACCGCATGGGCGCCACGTTCCTGATGCGCATGCAGGAGGACACCGGCCGCAGCATCGCCGAGGTCGCCAAGGCCTACACGATCAGCCGCGAAACGCTGGACGCCCGGGCCCTGTGGGCGCAGATCGACGCGCTCGACGGCACCCTGCCGGAGTCGGTGCAGATCGATGCGCTGGAAGTGATCTGGAAGCTGCAGCGTTCGTTCGTGCGCTGGCTGCTGTTCCGCCCCGGCGCGATGCCGGGCATCACCGAGGCCGTCAACCGCTACCAGGCGCCGTTCAACGACATCCGCGACGCGTCCGGCGTGCTGCCCGATTCGCAGCGCCCGGCGTACGAGGCGAGCGTGCAGGAGTGGAAGGACAAGGGCCTGCCGCCGGCGTTGGCACAGCAGCTGTCCGAGCTGCAGTTCCTGGAGCCGGCGTTCGACATCATCGAACTGGCCCGCACCCGCAAGCTGAAGCCGGTGGATGTGTCCAAGGTCCACTTCCGCCTGGGCGATGCCCTGCAGCTGCCGTGGCTGTTCGAGCAGATCGACGCGCTGGAGGTCAATGGCCGCTGGCACGCCGTGGCCCGTGGCGTGCTGCGCGACGAGCTGGCCGCCCATCACCGCAACCTGGCCGCCCAGGTGCTGTCGATGAAGGGAGGCAGCGCGGAGGCCAAGGTCGCGGCCTGGATCGGTCGTGACGACAGCAGCCTGCGCTTCACCCTGTCGATGCTGCAGGAGCTGGCCGAGCAGAAGACGCTCGACTACCCGACGGTCTCGGTGGCGGTGCAGCGCCTGGGCCAGCTGGCGGCCCACGGCGCGTAAACCGCGCCGATGCGTGAAACGAAGAGGCCCCGCCATTGGCGGGGCTTTTTTGTTGGATCACGACCAACGGTCGTGATCTACCGGGATGGATCGCGGTGGGGTGTCATCACGACCAACGGTCGTGATTCACCGGGATGGGGTCACGGTGAGCTGCCATCACGACCAACGGTCGTGATCTACCGGGGTGGGGTCGCTGGTGGGTGTCATCACGACCAACGGTCGTGATCCGCCGGATGGGTCGCGGTGGGGTGTCATCACGACCAACGGTCGTGATCTACCGGGGTGGGGTCGCTGTTGGGTGTCATCACGACCAACGGTCGTGATCTACCGGTATGGATCGCGGTGGGCTGCCATCACGACCAACGGTCGTGATCTACCGGGGTGGGGTCGCTGTTGGGTGTCATCACGACCAACGGTCGTGATCGATCGGGATGGGGCGCGGTGGGGTGTCATCACGACCAACGGTCGTGATCCGCCGGATGGGTCGCGGTGGGTGTCATCACGACCAACGGTCGTGATCTACCGGTAGGTATCGACCGTTGGTCGATACGGGGCCGGCCGCGTTCGTGCGGTTCACGCCCGCGTACGCACGAACGGGGCTCGCCCGGGTATGCTCTCGCCCATGCCCTATCGGGAATCTCCATGAGCGACACCCCCCGCATCGCCTTCCTTGCCAGCAACACCGAGGCGGCCCAGTCGGCCCGCGCGGCCGCGGTGGCACGCTACGGCGACCATGCGCCGGACGCTGCCGAGGTGCTGTGTCCGCTGGGCGGCGACGGTTTCATGCTGCAGACCCTGCACCGGCATGGACATCTCGGCCTGCCGGTGTTCGGCATGAAACTGGGCACCGTGGGCTTCCTGATGAACCAGTACAGGGCCGACGACGACATCCAGGCGCGCATCGCCCGTGCCGAACCGGCCAACCTGCGCCCGCTGGAAATGCTGGCCCTGACCGAATCGGGCACCACCACCGGCTCGCTGGCCTACAACGACGTCTCGCTGCTGCGCCAGACCCGACAGGCCGCGCACATCGGCGTGGACCTCAACGGACAGGAACGCGTGGCCGAGTTGATCGGCGACGGCGTACTGGTGGCGACCCCGGCCGGCAGCACGGCCTACAACTATTCCGCGCATGGGCCGATCCTGCCGCTGGGGTCGCACACCATCGCGCTGACCCCGCTGGCCCCCTACCGCCCGCGGCGCTGGCGCGGCGCCATCCTCAAGGCCGACACCGAGGTGCGCTTCCGTGTGCTCGACCCCTACAAGCGCCCGGTCAGCGTGACGGCCGATTCGCATGAAACCCGCGACGTGGTCGAAGTGACCATCCGCGAATCGCGCGAGCGCCGGGTGACCCTGCTGTTCGATCCGGAACACAACCTGGAAGACCGGATCCTCAGCGAACAGTTCATGTTTTGAAGGACTTTTGACCGCCATGGGCGACAACACCCCCCGTTTGCTGACCGTTGCCGTGACCTCGCGCGCGCTGTTCGACCTGGAAGAGGGCCACGCGCTGTTCGAGGCCGAAGGCGTGGATGCCTACGCCGAGTACCAGCGCAAGCACGAAGACGACGTGCTGCGTCCCGGCGTGGCCTTCCCGGTGGTGCGCAAGCTGCTGGCCCTGAACCAGGGCCAGTCGCCGGAATCGCCGCGGGTGGAAGTGATCCTGCTGTCCCGCAATTCCGCCGATACCGGGCTGCGCATCTTCAACTCCATCCAGCACTACGACCTGGGCATCATCCGTGCCACGTTCACCGCCGGCGAACCGACCTGGCCGTACGTGAAGCCGTTCGGCACCGACCTGTTCCTGTCGGCCAACCCCGAATCGGTACGGCGTGCGCTGCGCCATGGCATCGCCGCGGCCACCATCCTGCCCAAGCCGCCGGGCGAAACCCTCGCTGCGGCCGAACCGGTCGACATGAGCCAGCCGCTGGGCCAGCTGCGCATCGCCTTCGACGGCGACGCGGTGATCTTCGGCGACGAAAGCGAGCGCATCTCGCGCGAACAGGGGGTGGAAGCGTTCGGCCGGCACGAGCGCGAGAACGCACGCGAACCGCTCAGCGGCGGGCCGTTCCGCAACTTCCTGTCGGCGCTGCATACGCTGCAGGCGGTGTTCCCCTCGGGCGAAGACGCGCCCATCCGCACCGCGCTGGTCACCGCGCGCTCGGCGCCGGCGCACGAACGGGTGATCCGCACCCTGCGTGAGTGGGGCGTGCGCCTGGACGAAGCGCTGTTCCTGGGCGGCCGGCACAAGGGACCGTTCCTGGAAGCGTTCGGGGCGGACATCTTTTTCGACGATTCCCAGCACAACATCGACAGCGCCCGCCAGCACCTCAGCGTGGCGGCCGGTCACGTACCGCATGGCGTGGCCAATGATTGACGCCGGTCACGACCAACGGTCGTGACCTACCGGGGACGGCACGGTTGTACGGGTGTACGGACGGGCCGACGGGCAAACGCACGGACGGGTAGGTCACGACCGTTGGTCGTGACGCCGTCAATCCAGCGGCAGCTCGATGTTCACCAGCTTCCACCGCAATCCCTGCCGCTGCAGCACGAACACCACCGGTGCCCCCTGCGGCGTGTGCGTGGTCGCGGTGAATCGTGACGTCGACTCGAACCGGTGGGTGGCCCCTTCCAACGGCCGTGCCGCCCGCGGCGCCGCGTAGGCGTCAGTGCTTTCCAGGTCGTTGCTGGCCCGCTTCCACAGCGTGTGGCCTTCCAGCAGTGCGCCGATCCCGGTCGGGGTGACCATCGCGTCCACCGCCGTGCCGCTCAGCTTCTGCCCCGCAGCGAGCAGCAGCGCACCTACCAGGTTGGACTGCACGTCAGGCCCGGCGCGGCGCACCACGTAATCGTCCATCTGTGCGCGCAGGTTGGCACGCAGCATCGGGAAGTCCACATAGCGGTCCAGCGTCGAGGTATCACGCTGCTCGATGGCCGCAGCCAACCCACGCAGGGTGAGATAGGGCCCGCTGACCAGCCAGCCGGCCAGCAGCAGTACGACCAGGCCCAGCAACAGAAGCAGCTTTTTCATGGCGCCAGCGTGCCGCAGCCCGCGTCAACGCAGGGTAGAGCAACCCAGGCAGCACGCCGGTAGCGCCGGCCGTTGGCCGGCCCACGCGATCCCGACCGCCGGCCGACGGCCGGCGCAACCGGGCGCATCAGAACTCCAGGTCCAGCGCTGCACACAGGTAATCCACGAACGGCCCCAGCGCCACCAGGTCCTTTGCCAGCGTCTGGCGCAGCCTGGGCCCGGTCATGGTGGCATCGTCCAGCGCGCGCCAGAACACCCAGTTGCGGTGCTTCAGGTCGTCGATGAACTCGAAATCCGGCTCGAAGCCACGCGGTGCGCGCACCAGCTTCTCGCTTTCCTCGAAATCGAACTTCTTCCGCAGGGCCGGCGCATGCGCGGCCGCCTTCCAGGCGCCCGGGTTGTCCACGATGAAGTGGCGAATCCTGCGCTGGGTATCCGGCTCCGGGTGCCACAGCCCCGCGCCGACGAAGCTTTCGCCCGGCTGCAGGTGGATATAGAACGACGGCGCCGGCACCTGCCTGCGCCGCTCATGGAACAGGCGCGCACCCTGCCAGGTCTTGTACGGCGACTTGTCATTGGAAAAGCGCGCATCGCGGTAGATGCGGAACAGCGACCCGCCCACCCCGCGCGGGTCGGCACGGAAGTGTCCGCTGACCGCGGCCAGGTCCGGCTGCAGGTCGCTGATCAGGCGCAGGAACGGCTGGCGCACGTGCTCCTCGTACTTCGCCTTGTGGTCGTTGAACCAGGTCTTGTCGTTGTTGCGCGCCAGGCCACGCAGGAACGTGAAGCTGGCGGGGGTGAAATACGTGCTCACAGGCTCTGCTCCAGGTCGGTGCCCCAGTCGCGCAGATGCTGCAACAGGGCGAGTTTGGCCGGGTCGTCGGCCTGTTCGGCCGCCAGCGCCTCCAGCTGCGCGCGGTAGTCGGCGAGGCTCTGCTCACCCAATGCCGCGTCGCCCAGCAGGCGCTGGCGACGGTACGCGTTCCAGCGCCCGCGCTCGCCCGCATCCAGCGTCTGTGGGTGGTTGCGGGCGCGGTAGCGGAACAGCAGCTCGGGCATGCGCGGGTCTTTGAGGCGTTCGGCGAAGCCGGCCAGCTCGGCCGGCGGGCTGGTGCGCAGGCGGGTCATCAATGCCTTGTCGCCGTCGGCAAGGAAGCCGTCATACAGCGAGGCATCCACGTCGCTGACGGTGGCCGCGCGCTCGCCGGCGTAAACCTGCCGTACCTTTTCGACCAGCGCCGGGCCGGCCTCGCGCACCCGCGCGGCATTGGCCTCCACCGCCGCCACGTCGATGCCCAGGCGGGCGTGGTCGGCCGGACGCAGGTGGTTCCAGGCGACCAGCGCCGGCACCTTGTTCAGGTGCACTTCCTTGAGCGGCACGCGCTGTTCGCCTTCGGCCAGGTCGGCGGCGCGGGTGTACAGGCGCGCCGCCAGCGTTTCCGCCGGCAGCGCCAGCAGGCCGTCGATGTCGCCCTCCAGATCGAGCGCGATCACCCGGTTGCCGATGTAGGGGTGGCGTGCGATCGGCAGTACCGGCGCGGCGCACATGCGCTGGGCCGGGTAGCGCATGGAGATGTGCAGCACCGGCTGCAGCGCGTCCACGTCGAGCAGGCTGCCGACGAAGCGCTTGTCACGCAGCTTCAGCGCGTAGTCCCACAAGCGGGGTTGCGCCTGTTTGAACAGGCGTGCCATGCCGATGGTGGCGTGCACGTCGGACAGCGCCTCGTGGGCATCGCCCTGGCGCACATCGTTGGCCAGGGCCAGGTGCTCGAGCTTGAACGAGGTCGCCCCATCTTCGCGCTGCGGCCAGGCAATGCCGTCCGGGCGGAGTGCATGCACCAGGCGCAGCATGTCCAGCAGGTCCCAGCGCGAATTGCCGTTGCGCCACTCGCGTTCGTAGGGGTCGAAGAAGTTGCGGAACAGCCCGTGGCGGACGAACTCGTCGTCGAAGCGCAGCGTGTTGTAGCCCAGGGTGCAGGTGCCGGGGCGCGCCATCAGGTCGTTGATGCGCGCGAACGCCTCGGCTTCGCTCACGCCTGCGGCCAGCGCGTGCTGCGGCGTGATGCCGGTGATCAGCGTGGCGATCGGCGAGGGCAGCAGGTCGTCGGCCGGCTTGACGTAGAAGCTGACCGGTTCGTCGATCATGTTCAGGTCGGCGTCGGTGCGGATCGCGGCGAACTGCGCGATGCGGGTGCGGCGCGGGTCCTGGCCGAAGGTTTCCAGGTCGTAGAACAGGAAGCTGTCGGCCATCAGTGGGCGCCCTCCAGGACCGGCAACTGCGCGTGCACGACCCGTTCCAGCGCCTCCCAGTCGATCCGCTCGAGCGTGTCGTGGCCGGCGGTGGCGTCCTCCAGGATCCTGCGCTGCAGCTCGGTGCGCTGCAGCGCCACCGCGTACGGCGTATGCAGGAAGGTGACCATGGTGTAGTGCGGGACGAAGCGGGTCGGCCAGCGCGCCTGCAGCTGCTGTTCCAGTTCGCGCTGCAGCAGGAACGCCGGGTCGGCCACGCGGTCGCGCATTTCCAGGTAGTTCTCCAGCGCCATCTGCTGGATCGCTTCGGCATTGGGCTTGCGCTCGGCTTCGAACGCGGCGAATGCAGCCGCCAGCGAGTCCTGCTCCTGCAGCTGCCGCGCCAGTGCCACGCAGTCTTCGAACGCGCAGTTCATGCCCTGGCCGTGGAATGGCACCATCGCGTGCGCCGCGTCGCCGAGCAGAACCGCGCGGCCGTGCAGGTGCCACTGGCGCAGGTGCAGGGTGCCGAGCAGGCCGGGGGGGTGTTCTTCCCAGTCGCGGCGCAGGTGGGGGATCAGCGCCAGCGCATCGGGGAAATCGCGCGCGAACAGGGCCTCGGCCTCGGCACCGCTGTTGGTGGTGGCGAAGCTGGGGTTGCCTTCGTTCGGCAGGAACAGGGTGACGGTGAAGGTGCCTTCGTCATTGGGCAGCGCGATGCACATGTAGTTGCCGCGCGGCCAGATATGCAGCGCATTGGCTTCGATGCGGAAGCCGCCGTCGTCGGTGGGCGGGATCTCCAGTTCCTTGTAGGAGTGGTCGAGGAACTCGGTGCGCTCATCCAGCGGGTGTTTGCGGTTCATGGCCGCGCGCAGCGCCGAGCCGGCACCGTCGGCGCCGATCAGCGTATCGAAACGGATGTCGTGCGGGTGGTCGTTGCGGTCGTCGATGAAGCGCGCATAGCCGGCGTCGAAATCCACCGTATGCAGGCGCCGGTGGAAGTGCACCTGCGCGCCGGCGTCTTCGGCCAGCTGCAGCAGGGTGGTGTTGAGGTCCTTGCGGTGGATCGACCAGATCACTTCGCTGTCGTCGCGGCCATAGCGCTGCAACTGCGGTTCGCCCTGGCGCGGATGCACCATGCGCCCGCGCATCATCACTGCCTTGGCCATCACCGCGTCTTCGACCCCGGCCTGGCGCAGCGCGTTGCGCCCGCGTTCGGCCAAGGCCAGGTTGATCGAGCGGCCAGACTCGTAATCGCTGATCCGCGGGTCGCCGCGACGTTCGTACAGGGTGATCCTCCAGCCCTGGCGGGACAGCAGGATGGCCAGCAGGGAGCCGGCCAGTCCAGCGCCGATGATGCTCAGGGAGCGGTGTGCAGATGCGATCAAGTCAGGGTCCACGAAGGGAAGGACGGGCTTACCGGCCGGCCCAGGATTCCACTTCTTCAACGAAGTGGTGCAGGTCAAGGTAACGGTTGTACAGCGGCGTGGGGGAAATCCGGATCACGTCCGGTTCGCGCCAGTCGCCCAGCACGCCCACGCTCTGCAGGTATTCGAACAGGTTGCGGCCACGTTCGCGACCGCCGGCCACGCGCAGCGAAAGCTGGCAGCCACGTCGCTCCGGTTCGGGCGGGGTCAGGACCTCGAGCACCCCGGCCAGGCGGGCGCGGACCAGCGCGTCGAGCAGGCCGGTCAGCTGCAGCGACTTGGCGCGCAGGGCCTCGATGCCGCCTGCCTGGTCGACCACGTCCAGCGCGGCGCGCAGGGGCGCCAGGCCAAGGACCGGCGGGTTGCTCAGCTGCCAGCCTTCGGCGCCCACCGCCGGCACGAACTGCGGGGCCATCTTGAAGCGGGTGGCTTCTTCATGGCCCCACCAGCCGGCAAAGCGCGGCAGGGTGGAATCGCGGTGGTGGCGCTCGTGCACGAAGCAGCCGGCCACGGCACCGGGGCCGCTGTTGAGGTACTTGTAATGGCACCACACGGCGAAGTCCGGCGCGATGTCGTGCAGCTGCAGCGGCACGTTGCCGACCGAGTGGGCCAGGTCGAAGCCGACCCGGGCGCCCTGCAGGCGGGCCATGCGGGTGATCGCGTCCAGGTCGAATACCTGCCCGCTGCGGTACTGGACGCCGGGCCACAGCACCAGCGCCAGGCGCGGGCCATGTTCGGTGATGGCGCGTTCGATGGCGGCCAGCGAGATCGTGCCGTTGGGTTCGTCCGGCTGCACTTCGACCAGGTCGGTGGCCGGGTCGAAGCCATGGAAGCGGATCTGCGATTCCACCGCGTGGCGGTCGGTCGGGAAGGCGCCGGCCTCCATGAGGATCGCCGGGCGCTCCGCGCTGGGCCGATAGAAGCTGACCAGCATCAGGTGCAGGTTCACGCTCAGCGTGTTCATCGCCACCACTTCGGCGGGCAGTGCGCCGACCATCCGCGCCAGCTGCGCGTTGACCAGGCGGTGGTAGCCCAGCCACTGGGTCTCGCCGGTGAAATGGCCCTCGACCGCCAGTGCGCCCCACTTGTCCATGACCTCCTGCACGGCAGCCCTGGCCGCGCGCGGCTGCAGGCCCAGCGAGTTGCCCACGAAATAGGTCTGGTCGCGGTGGTTGTGCTGGGGGAACACGAACTCAGCGCGCAGCGCACGCAGCGGGTCGGCGGCGTCCAGGGCGACGGCATGGGTGCGGCTGAGGAGCTCGGACATGGGGGCGATTGACGTTGTCTGTGAAACGACAGTTTATCTATGTGCCGCGCCTATGGGATGAACCCGACACACGGGTTCATCGGGTTCAGGAGCCCGGCAACGGATCCACGTGCCCGCACGCGTCGCAGGTGCGCAGCGCGATCGAGGCTTCGTATTCCTTGAACACCTTCGGCAGGTCGGTTTCGATGTTTTCCAGGGTGAAGTACTTCTCGTACAGCGTGTGGTTGCAGCGCTCGCAGAACCACATCACGCCGTCCTTCTCATGCGCCTGGCGCTTGCGCTCGACCACCAGGCCGATGCCGCCGGGCGGGCGACGTGGCGAGTGCGGGACCTTGCCCGGCAGCAGGAAGATCTCGCCGGCGCGGATCGGGATGTCGCGCACCTTGCCGTCTTCCTGCACCTTCAGGGTCATTTCCCCTTCCAGCTGGTAGAACCACTCGGGGCCTTCGTCGTAATGGAAATCGGTGCGGCTGTTCGGCCCGCCGACGACCATGATGATGAAGTCGCCGTTCTCGATCATCTTGTTGCCCACCGGCGGCTTGAGCAGGTGGCGGTTTTCGTCGATCCAGCCGAGCAGGTTGATGGGCGAGGGCAGCATGGGCGGTTCCAGGGAAGGGGCGCGGGACGCGTCGGGTCAGTCGCGGCGGCCGCGGCGCGGCACGTGCGCAAGCGCCTTTTCGTAAGCCGGGGCGAGGTCTTCGGGCGCACCGACATCGATGCCCATCTCGCGTACCCGGCCGTCTTTCAGGCTGTAGACCCAGCCATGCACCATCAGTTTCTGCCCACGCGCCCAGGCGTCCTGGACGATGGTGGAGCGGCAGGCGTTGACCACCTGCTCGATCACGTTGAGCTCGCACAGACGCGCGTGCTTGAGCTCCGGATCGTCGATCGCGTCGAGAATGGCCGCGTGCTTCTGCGCGACGTCGCTGACATGGCGCAGCCAGTTGTCGGCCAGGCCGACGCGGGTGTTGTTGAGACTGGCATGCACGCCGCCGCACCCGTAGTGGCCGACGATGAGGATGTGCTTGATCTTGAGCTGGTCCACCGCGTACTGGATCACGCTCAGGCAGTTCAGGTCGGTGTGCACGACCACGTTGGCGATGTTGCGGTGGACGAACACTTCACCGGGCGCCATGCCGATGATCTGGTTGGCCGGCACGCGCGAGTCGGAGCAGCCGATCCACAGGTACTCCGGATGCTGCTGCTTGGCCAGCTGGTGGAAGAACTCGGGGTCTTCCTTCTCGATCCGGTCGGCCCAGTCGCGGTTGTTCTGCAGCAGCTTGTGGATGTCTTTCATCGTTGCGGGGTCCCTGACGTGAGGTGGGGGCAAGGCGCAGCCGGAGGGGCCGCGTCGTCGCGGGAAAGGGGGGTGTCAGCCGCCCGGGGCAGGCGGCTGGCGGACCCGGCGCATCCACTGCGCCAGGTCATCGCAGGCGGGTACGCCGGACGCTTCAAGTGCGTCGATCACCGACACCTGGTTGGCCTCGGGATGGTTCTGGCTCAGCTTGAGCTTGATCTGCACCTGCGTCGGGCGGAAGCGGAAGCCGATGATGCCGCCCAGCAGGCGGGTCTGGCGGGTGTCGTCGCGGTCCAGCCGCCAGTCCCCGCCGACCCCGGCTTCGTTGACCGCGCTGAGCGCGTCCAGCATGTCCATCAGCGCGGCGCGTTCGGTGACCGGTTCCAGCATCCCGCGCAGTTCGGCCGCGGCGTAGTTCCACGTCGGCACGCGACCGGCGCTGTCCTTGTCGGGGTACCAGCCCGGCGACACATAGGCGTGCGGGCCGTGCACCAGCAGCAGGGCCGGCCCGGCGTGGCCGGCCTGCGGGTTGGGCCGGGCCCAGTGGCCCTCGATCACGATGGCCTCGCCGTTGCGGCGGTAGACCACCGGCAGCAGCGTCACCTGCGGCAGGCCGTCGCTGCCGGTGGTGACCAGGGTGACGAAGGCATCGCGGGCCAGCAGCCGGTCGAGCCAGGCCAGGTCGGTCGCCGCGAAGTCCGAGGGAATGAACATCGTCGGCTCAGGCGCGCCGGCCCAGGCTCTGCACCATCTGGCCCTTCAGGCCATCGTCGTGGTCGGCCTGCGGCGGTCGCAGTTCGTGCAGGCTGAAGCCGCGGACCAGTGCGTCTTCTTCGTCCAGGCCATCGAACTCGACGAACTCGGCGTCGAACAGCTGCGAACGCGCGGTGTCTTCGCTGTCGTAGCTCAGGGTGTTGCCATCGCTGTCCAGCACTTCGGCGGTGCCGGCCGGGCGCAGGCGCAGGCGGGCCCAGATCAGGGTGTCGCCCAGGCTGGCCAGCCACCAGGAGTCGCGTACGGCGGAAATATCGTTCATGTCAGTACCATCGAGAGCAGCCAGAGCAGGGCGGCCATGCCCAGTCCGGCCAGCAGGGTGAGTAGCGACAGCCAGGCCGGCGTGGCCAGCCCCGACAGCGAGCGGTCGGGGGTGCCGCGGTAGTCCCGGCCCAGCAGCCAGCGCAGCGCGTCCGGGCGCAGGAAGGCGCCCGGGCCGAAACGGTCGGCCAGGGCAGGGTGGCGGTCGCGGATATGCACCAGCGTCAGCGGCCAGAAGATCACGAAGGCACTGAACCCGGCGATCGCCACGCCGACAAAGCACAGCGCGAAGAACAGGGTCATGTACGTGCCTCCGTGGGTAGGATCAGAACTCGGCGCTGCCCGGTGCGCGCGGGTAGGGGATGGCGTCGCGGATGTTGCCCAGCCCGCACACGTACACCACCAGGCGCTCGAAGCCCAGGCCGAAACCGGCATGCGGCACCGAGCCGTAGCGACGGAAATCGCGGTACCAGCCGTAATGCTCCCGGTCCAGGCCGAACTGCGCCATGCGCGCGTCCAGCACGTCCAGGCGCTCTTCGCGCTGGCTGCCGCCGATGATCTCGCCGATGCCCGGGGCCAGCACGTCCATCGCGGCAACGGTCTTGCCGTCGTCGTTCAGGCGCATGTAGAACGCCTTGATGTGCTCGGGGTAGTTGGTCACCACCACCGGGCGGCCGATGTGTTCTTCGGTCAGCCAGCGCTCGTGCTCGGTCTGCAGGTCCAGGCCCCATTCGACCGGGAAGTCGAACTTCTTTCCAGCGTTCTGCAGCAGCTTCACCGCCTCGGTGTAGTCGATCTGCTCGAACGGCGAGTTGATGAACGCTTCCAGCTTGGCGATCGCGTTCTTGTCCACGCGCTCGGCCAGGAAGGCCAGGTCGTCGCCGCGCTCGTCGAGCACCGCGCGGAACAGATACTTGAGGAACTGCTCGGCCAGGCGCGCGTCTTCGGCCAGGTCGGCGAAGGCGATCTCCGGCTCGATCATCCAGAATTCGGCCAGGTGGCGGGTGGTGTTGGAGTTTTCGGCGCGGAAGGTCGGGCCGAAGGTGTACACCTTGCTCAACGCGAGGCAGTAGGCTTCGACGTTCAGCTGGCCGGACACGGTCAGGAAGGTTTCCTTGCCGAAGAAGTCGCGGCTGAAATCGACGTTGCCCTGGGCATCGCGCGGCAGGTTCACCATGTCCAGCGTGGAGACGCGGAACATCTGGCCGGCGCCTTCGGCGTCGGAGGTGGTGATGATCGGCGTGCTGATCCAGTTGAAGCCATTCTGGTGGAAGAACCGGTGCACGGCCTGGGCCAGGCAGTTGCGGATGCGGGTAACCGCACCGAACAGGTTGGTGCGCGGGCGCAGGTGGGCCACTTCGCGCAGGAACTCGGCGCTCATCGGCTTGGGCTGGATCGGGTAGGTCAGCGGGTCTTCGACCAGGCCGACGATGTCGATGTCGCTGGCCTGGATCTCGAACGACTGGCCTTTGCCCTGGGATTTGACCAGGGTGCCGCGGGCGATCACCGAGCAGCCGGGGGTGAGCGCCTTTACCTCGTCGAAGTTGACCAGGGTGTCATTGGCCACCACCTGGATGGGGGCGAAGCAGGAGCCATCGGTGACGTTGACGAAGGCAAGCGCCGCAGACCCGCGCACCGTGCGCACCCAGCCCCGTACTGTTGCCTCGCCGCCTTCCGGGATCTTCCCGGCAAGCGCATGTTCAACGCTGACCACCGTCATGACTTGAATCCTCTGTTGATCGACTCGATCTCTGAACGAGGAGTTTAACGGTTGCAGCGTTCTGCTTGCGAGGCATTTCTGACTGCGCCGCGGACCTATAATGTGTCGATCCGCTGGAGTTGCCCGTCATGGCTGTCACCCTTACCCCTGTTGCTTTTGAACGCGTGAAGAAGTTCGTCGTCCAGTCCCCGGGCGCGCTCGGGCTGCGTTTCGGCGTGACCCGGACCGGCTGCTCGGGCTGGGGGCATGTGACCGACCTGGCCCGCGACCAGCGCGAGGGCGACACCGTGTTCGAGCAGGAGGGGGTGCGCATCTACGTGGACGCCGACAGCCTGGCGCTGGTGGACGGGACCGAGATCGACTTCGGCAAGCAGGGCCTGAGCGAGACCTTCACGTTCAGGAACCCGAACGCCACCGCCGAATGCGGCTGCGGCGAGAGCTTCACCACCGAGGCCGACAAGGCCTGAGTGCGGCGCCGCAGGTCGGCCGGGCTTGCCTCGCAGGCCCTCTGCTGCAATAATGCGCGGCTTCCTGCCCGTTTTGCGGCAGGACCCTTGCTCCACCGCGTTCACCTGCGGGGGGCTGTCCGGCCCGGAAGGGCCACATCCGAAAGGTATACACACATGAGTCGTCATTACGAAGTCGTGTTCATGGTCCACCCGGACCAGAGCGAGCAGGTCCCGGCCATGATCGAGCGCTACAAGTCGCTGGTCGAAACCGGTAACGGCACCATCCACCGTCTGGAAGACTGGGGCCGCCGCCAGCTGGCCTACCCGATCCAGAACCTGGTCAAGGCACATTACGTGCTGATGAACATCGAAGTGGATCAGGCCGTTCTGTCCGAACTGACCGAAAGCTTCAAGTTCAACGATGCCGTGCTGCGCAACCTGGTGCTGGTCCGCAAGGAAGCCGACACCGAGCAGTCGCTGATCATGAAGAGCAAGGACGAGAAGGGCGACAAGCCCGAGCGTGGCGAGCGTCGTCGTCGTGACGACGAAGAAGGCGAAGCCGCCAACACCGCTGACAACGAAGCCGGCGACGACGCCGCTTCTGCCGCCTAAGGAGCACGCACATGTCCAAGTTCTTCCGTCGCCGCAAGTTCTGCAAGTTCACGGCCGAAGGTGTGAAGGAGATCGACTACAAGGATCTCAACACCCTGCGCCAGTACCTCACCGAGAACGGCAAGATCGTGCCGAGCCGCGTGACCGGTACCAAGTCGAAGTACCAGCGCCAGCTGGCAACGGCCGTCAAGCGCGCCCGTTTCCTGGCCCTGATTCCGTACACCGACAACCACGACGTCTGATGAAGGCGGGCGACCCCGGTCGCCGCTTTCGTAGTCCCCACCGCCCGCGCCGCATGGCAGCGGGCGGTGCCCGGTCTACCGTTCGGATATTCGGACAGCCATCCGCTGCGGGGTCCGCCTCGCTAACGAATACACATATTGGAGCACCACCATGAAGCTGATTCTTCTGCAGAAGGTCACCAACCTCGGCGGTCTGGGCGACCAGGTCGACGTGAAGCCGGGCTACGGCCGCAACTTCCTCGTGCCGCAGGGCAAGGCCGTTCCGGCCACTGCCTCGAACGTTGCCGAATTCGAAGCCAAGCGCGCCGAATACGAAGCCAAGGCCCAGTCGATCCACGCTGATGCCGAAGCCCGCAAGGCCGCGCTGGAAGGCAAGAGCGTCACCATCGCCGCCAACGCGTCGACCGAAGGCAAGCTGTACGGTTCGGTTGGCCCGCGCGACATCGCCGACGCCTTCACCAAGGCCGGCCTGCCGCTGGAAAAGAGCGAAGTCATCCTGGGCGAAGGCGCCTTCCGCAACGTGGGCGAGTTCGAGGTGGTCATCCACCTGCACGCCGACGTCGAAACCACCGTCAAGGTGGTGGTGGAAGCCGAAGCCTGATCCCAGCCGCAAGGCCGTGATCGCTGAAACGGGTGCCCGCAAGGGCGCCCGTTTTTGTTTCCGGCTTTCGATGCCCTGGTACCCCGTCTTCACCGTCTCCCCGCATCACCGGTAGCGCCGACCGTTGGTCGGCCTTGGGAACGCGTCATCGGTCGTTGAAATCCAACGTCAACAGCAAAAGCAACAGCAAACAGCCGGCGTCTCATTGCTGCGTGCAGGGGCGGCCGGCGGGCAGCCCCCTCCGGGACACGCCGTGAACCCCCCTTCGGGGCCCGGCCCAGCCGCCAGCGGCTGTGCGTTCAGTCGCACGCGAGGCAGTGCCTCGCAAGCAGTGCGCCTTCACCCATGGGGGCTTGTCAAAAACATCCATGTTTTTGACAGTCCCTACGGGGGCTACCCGCCGTCCGCCCCCATACAGGGTCGTGTGCGGTTGGGAACGGCAGACACGCATGGCGTGTCCCTACGCCGGCTGCGGCCGGCACCGGCTTTTCCCGTGGCAACGACACACTGCCGAAGGGTTGGCGGGGGTGGGTATGCGGGGGTGTGAGCGGCATGGGTCGGGCGCATGCGCCCGACGGGTTGGGCAGGAGCCCAACCCCGGTCTTGCCGTGTGCGCAGGACAGCGCACACGTGCAAGCCGCGACCAAGCCCCCATGGATGGGTTTACGGCGGCCCCCGCATACCCGCCCCCGCCAGCCCAAGCCAAGGAAACCCTGCAGCCAGCGGCTGTTCGTACAGAACCAACAGCAGCCGGGCAGAGCCCGGCTCTACGACCTTGCACCCTTGGTCGCACAAAGGCTCCGGCTGGCAACAGACGCCCGTGGAACATCGGCACCGTTATACTCGGTCTATCGCGACTGTCCGGAAGCCCACCACGCCATGCGTCTGTCCACGATCAAGCTGTCCGGCTTCAAGTCGTTTGTTGATCCCACCACCCTGCATCTGCCCACCAACATGACCGGCGTGGTCGGGCCCAATGGCTGTGGCAAGTCCAACATCATCGACGCCGTGCGCTGGGTCATGGGCGAAAGCTCGGCCAGCCGCCTGCGTGGCGACTCGCTCACCGACGTCATCTTCTCCGGCTCGTCGGCGCGCAAGCCGGTGTCCCAGGCTACCGTTGAACTGATCTTCGACAACAGCGACCACACCATCACCGGCGAGTACGCCTCGTTCAACGAAATCTCGGTCAAGCGCACGGTCAGCCGCGACGGCAGCAGCAACTACTACCTCAACGGCACCAAGTGCCGCCGCCGCGACATCACCGACCTGTTCCTGGGCACCGGCCTTGGCCCGCGCAGCTACTCCATCATCGAACAGGGCATGATCAGCCAGATCATCGAAGCCCGCCCCGAAGACCTGCGCGTGTATCTGGAAGAGGCCGCCGGCATTTCCAAGTACAAGGAACGCCGCAAGGAAACCGAAACCCGCATCCGCCACACCCGCGAAAACCTCGACCGCCTCAACGACCTGCGCGAGGAGATCGGCAAGCAGCTCGAACACCTCAAGCGCCAGGCCCGCCAGGCCGAGCAGTACCAGGGCCTGCAGGAAGAGCGCCGGGTCAAGGACGCCGAATGGAAGGCGCTGGAGTTCCGCAACCTGGACAGCCGCCTCGGCGGCCTGCGCGACGCCCTGTCGCAGGAAGAAACCCGCCTGCAGCAGCTGATCGCCGAACAGCGCGACGCCGAAGCCCGCATCGAAACCAGCCGCGTGCGCCGCGAAGAAGCCGCCGACGCGCTCAGCACCGCCCAGGCCGAGGTCTACCAGGTCGGCAGCACCCTGGCCCGGCTTGAACAGCAGATCCAGCACCAGCGCGAAATGTCCCAGCGCCTGCACAAGGCCCGCGACGAAACCAGCCAGGCCCTGGCCGAGCTGGGCCAGCACATCAGCGGCGACGAAGCCAAACTGATGGTCCTGCGCGAAGCCGTGGACCTGGCCGAACCGCAGCTGGAACAGCTGCAGGAAGAGAACGAAATCAAGCAGGAAGCCCTGCGCGACGCCGAGGCCAGGCTGGCCGACTGGCAGGCGCGCTGGGAAGCGCATACCCGCACCACCTCCGAAGCTTCGCGTGCCGGCGAAGTCGAACGCACCCGCGTCGACTACCTCGACCGCCAGGTGCTGGAAGCCGATCGCCGCCGTGAAGCGCTCAGCGCCGAACGCGCGGGCCTGGACCTGGACGCACTGGCCGACGCCTTCGAAGAACTGCAACTGCAGCATGAAACCCAGAAGGCCGCCCTCGACGGGCTGACCGAACAGGTCGAGGCCCGCAAGGAGGCCGTCGCCGGCCTGCAGGAGCGCCAGCGCACCGGCCAGACCGAGCTGGCCGACATCCGCAAGCAGGCCCAGGCCGCGCGCGGCCGCCTGTCCTCGCTGGAAACCCTGCAGCAGGCCGCACTGGGGCAGGAGCAGGGCGCCGCCGTGGCGTGGCTCAAGCAGCATGGCCTGGATTCCGGCGCCCGCGTCGGCGAACGCCTGAGCGTGGAAAGCGGCTGGGAAAACGCCGTCGAAAGCGCGCTCGGCCAGCTGATTGAAGGCGTGCTGGTCGACGCCCCGGAAGACCTGGTCGGCGCCCTTGCCGAACTGGGCGACGGGCGCATCGCCCTGGTCTCGGCCGATACCCGCCCCCTGCAGGTCGCCCCGACCTCGCTGGCGGCCAAGGTGCAGGGCCCGACCGCCATCCGCCGCCTGCTGGCCCGCCTGCATGCTGCCGACGACCTGGAACAGGCCCGCGCCCTGCAGGCCACCCTGGCCGACGGCGACTCGGTGATCACCCGCGGCGGCGAACGCCTCGGTGAAGGTTGGGTGCGCGTCTCGCGCTCCGGCGCGGCCAAACAGGGCGCACTGCTGCGCGAGCGCGAAATCGTCAGCCTGCGCGAACAGATCGACAGCCTGCAGGAACGCGAAGCCGAGCTGGAGAACCGCCTGGCCGGCTTCCGCGACCAGTTGCTGGCCGGCGAACAGCAGCGCGAAGACGCCCAGCGCCAGTTGTACCTGGCCCACCGCAGCGTCTCCGAACTCGGTGGCCAGCTGCAGAGCCAGCAGGGCAAGGTCGACGCCGCACGCAACCGCATCGACCGCATCGAAGGCGAGCTCTCGCAGCTGCTGGAAACCCTCGACGCCAGCCGTGAACAGGTCCGCGAAGCGCGCGGCCGCCTGGACGACGCGGTCAACAGCATGGGCGACCTCGAGTCGGTCAAGCAGGCACTGGAAAACGAGCGCCGCCAGCTGGGCGACGCCCGCGACCGTGCCCGTGAGGCCGCGCGCAACGTGCGCGACAGCGCCCATGCGCTGGCCCTCACCCTCGAATCGCAGCGCACCCAGGTGGCCTCGCTGAGCCAGGCGCTGGAGCGCATGAGTACCCAGCGCGGCCAGCTCGACTCGCGCCTGGGTGAACTGCATGCCCAGCTCGACGAAGGCGATTCACCCGTCCACGCGCTCGAAGCCGAACACCAGAACGCACTCGGCGAACGGGTTCGCGCCGACCGCGTGCTCGGCGAAGCGCGCACCCTGCTGGAAAGCATCGACGCTGAACTGCGCACCTTCGAACAGACCCGCCACCAGCGCGACGAGCAGGCCCTGGCCCAGCGCGAGCGCATTTCGCAGCGCAAGCTGGACCAGCAGGCGCTGGTACTCAGCGCCGACCAGCTCACCGCCGCGGTGGAGAAGGCCGGTTTCGTGCTGCAGGATGTGATCAACACACTGCCCGAAGACGCCCGCATCAGCGACTGGGAACAGTCCGTGCACCAGATCGACGGCCGCATGCGCCGGCTCGAGCCGGTCAACCTGGCCGCCATCCAGGAGTACGGCGAGGCCTCGCAGCGCTCGGAGTACCTGGACGCGCAGAACACCGACCTGACCACCGCGCTGGAAACGCTGGAAGATGCCATCCGCAAGATCGACCGCGAAACCCGCGGCCGCTTCAAGGACACCTTCGACCGCGTCAATGCGGGCGTGCAGCAGCTCTATCCGCGCCTGTTCGGCGGTGGCCATGCCTACCTCGAACTGACCGGTGAAGACCTTCTCGACACGGGTGTGACCATCATGGCGCGCCCGCCTGGCAAGCGGGTGTCCAGCATCTCGCTGCTCTCCGGTGGCGAGAAGGCGATGACCGCGGTGGCGCTGGTGTTTGCGATCTTCCAGCTCAACCCGGCACCGTTCTGCCTGCTGGACGAAGTGGATGCGCCATTGGATGAAGCCAACGTCGGCCGCCTGGCCAACATGGTCAAGGAAATGAGCGAGAAGGTGCAGTTCCTGTTCGTCAGCCACAATAAGGCCACGATGGAGGCGGCGCACCAGCTCTCGGGCGTGACCATGCGCGAGCCGGGCGTCAGCCGCCTGGTCAGCGTGGACCTGGAAGAGGCGGCACGATTGGCGGGCGCGGCCTGACGTGCCATGCTTACCTGAACGTATTCAGCAGGAGACCCCTAGAATGTCCGACATGGCACTGCTCCGCATCGGCATCCTGGCCGCTGGCCTGCTGCTGATTGCTGCGATCTTCCTGTTCGGTAGACCGCGCAAGAAGTCGCAGGGCCGCCGCGTGGAAGGTGGTGATGCCACCGGCCAGCGCCGTGAGCCCCTGTTGGGCGAGACCGACCCCGGCAGCGACGCCGCCGCCAGCGACGACGGCGTGACCCAGGCCGAACTGGGCCTGCCCGAGGTGGATGCCCCGGCCAGCGACCTTGGCAAGCGCCCGGTCCAGGATTTCGACAAGATCGTCTCGCTGTTCGTGGCCGCCCGCGCCGGTGAAGTGCTGCGCGGCGAAGACATCGTGGTGGCGGCCGAGAAGACCGGGCTGGTGTTTGGCCACATGAACGTCTTCCACCGCCTGGTGGAAGGCCACCCCGAGCGTGGCCCGATCTTCTCCATGGCCAGCATCATGAAGCCCGGCAGTTTCGACATGGCCACCATCCGCGAGATGGAAACCCCGGCGATCGCCTTCTTCCTGACCCTTCCCGCGCCGCTGACCGCGCTGGATGCCTGGGAAAAGATGCTGCCCACGGTGGAGCGCATGGGCGAACTGCTTGGCGGCCTGGTGCTGGACGACAACCGCGCCACCCTGGGCCGCCAGCGTGTCGCCCACATCCGTGACGAGCTGCGCGCCTACGACCGCCAGCACCAGGCGCCGCCGCTTACGAAAGCGCCCCGTTGGTGAAGCCAGCGAGGCGCGTTGCCGCTAGGCCGTGATGGCCGCGAATGCCGTGCGGAATGCCGCCATCTCCGCTTCGGTGCCAACGCTCACCCGCACCACCTGCGGCCAGATCGGCCAGCTGCGGCCGATCACCACGCCGCGTTCGGCCATCGCCTTGGTGAACGCGCTGCCGTCGCGCTGCACGTCGACCATGAAGCAGTTCGCTTCGCTCGGCAGGCAGCGGAAACCGCGCGCTTCCAGCCACGCCACCGTGGCCTGGCGCACCCGCGTGTTCTGTTCGCGCCGCTGTGCCACCAGGCCCGGTGCGCGCAGGCTGGCCAGGCCAGCCGCCAGCGCGGTGACCGGCAGCGGGTTGTCGCCCAGGCTGGCCAGCTCGCGCAGCCGGTCCGGGTGCGCCGCCGCCACGCCCAGCCGCAGCCCGGCCATGCCGTACAGCTTGGAGAAGGTGCGCAGCACGATCACGTCATCGCGCTGCATCACCTGCGCGATCAGCGACGGTTGCGCACTGAACTGCAGGTAGGCCTCGTCCACCAGCAGCCGGGTCTGCTTCGGCTTGTGCGCCAGCAGCCAGGCGATGTCCGCCGCCGGGGTGATCGAGCCGGTCGGATTATTCGGATTGCACAGATACACCAGGCCGGCATCGACCCGCCGCGCCGCCTCGACCATGGCGTGGACGTCGTGCGCGCCATCGTCCCGCAGGGGTACCTTCACCACCTTGGCGCCGCGCGCGGCGGCCAGGTCGCCCAGGCTCTCGAAGGTCGGGTCGGCCACCACCAACCCGGCGGTGGCCGAGGTCCAGGCCACCGCCGCGCGGCTCAGCGGTTCGCTGGAGCCGGGGAACAGGCGCACGCGGTCGGCGCTCACCCCTTCCTGTTGCGCGAAGGTGTCGCGCAGTTCCCCGGCCAGGGCGAACAGATAGCGCCCGCTGTCGGCCACGATCGCGCGCGCTGCCGCCTGCGCCTCCGGCGCCGGGCCATACGGGCTCTCATTGAAATTGAGCAGCACCGAACCGGCGGGCGCCGCCCGGGTCGGCAGGACCACGCTGGAGGCAGGCGAGGCCGGCGCCAGGCCGATGCCGGACAAGGCCAGCCCGCTACCGGCCAGCTGCAGGAAGGTACGGCGCGAGGCAACGGGCGATGACATGGCGGGAACACCGGGATCAGGACAATGTCCGGAACGCTAGCGCCCGGCGGCGGGGCAGGCAAGCCGTTGCCGACGTGTTTCGTCGGGCTCCGAACCGGCGCGGGCGGATTCTGCGTAAAGCTGACCGATCCAGCCCTGTTCGGCCTAGAATTCACCCCCCTCACAGGATGTCTGCCGCATGCCTTCCAGCCCTGCCCAACGCGCCGAGGCCCTGCGCCGCCAGATCAACGAGGCCGGCAAGGCGTACTACGATCGCGATGAGCAGCTGATTCCCGATGCCGACTACGACCGCCTGGTGCGCGAACTGGAAGCGCTGGAACAGGCCCACCCGGAACTGGTCCAGGCCGATTCGCCGACCCAGCGGGTCGGCGGCAGGGCGGCCTCGCGCTTTGCCGAGGTGCGCCATGCGGTGCCGATGCTGTCGCTGGGCAATGCCTTCAGCGACGTGGAAGTGCAGGATTTCGTGCGGCGCATCGGCGAGCGCCTGCGCCGCGACGCGCTGTTCTTTTCTGCCGAACCCAAACTGGACGGCCTGGCGATCAGCCTGCGCTACGAGGACGGCCGCTTCGTGCAGGGTGCCACCCGCGGCGATGGCAGCACCGGCGAGGACGTCAGCGCCAACCTGCGCCAGATCCAGGTGATTCCGCAGACCCTGCAGGGCAGCGGCTGGCCGCGGGTGCTGGAAGTGCGCGGCGAGGTCTACATGGCCCGCGCCGATTTCGAGGCGTACAACGCCGATGCCCGCCTGCATGAAGGCAAGGTACTGGCCAATCCGCGCAATGCGGCCGCCGGCTCGCTGCGCCAGCTCGACCCGAAACTCAGCGCCCGCCGCAAGCTCAGCTTCTACGCCTACGGCACCGGCGAGGTGCAGGGCGGCGACCTGCCGCCCACCCATTCGGCCACGCTGGCCCAGCTGAAGGCATGGGGTTTTCCGGTCAGCGAACTGTGCCAGGTGGTGGAGGGCAGCGAGGGTCTGCTGGCCTACTACCGCGACATCGGCGAGCGCCGCGACGGGCTGGCCTTCGACATCGATGGCGTGGTCTACAAGCTGGACGACCGCGCCGGGCAGGAGCAGATGGGCTTCGTGTCGCGCGCCCCGCGCTGGGCGATCGCGCACAAGTTCCCGGCACAGGAGCAGACCACCACGGTGGAGGCGATCGAAATCCAGATCGGCCGCACCGGCGCCGCCACCCCGGTCGCGCGCCTGCACCCGGTGGCCGTGGCCGGGGTGATCGTCTCCAATGCGACGCTGCACAACGCCGACCAGATCCAGCGGCTGGACGTGCGGGTGGGCGACACGGTGATCGTGCGCCGCGCCGGCGATGTGATTCCCGAAGTGGTGAGCATCATTGCCGACCGCCGTCCGAAGGGAACCACCCCGTGGACGATGCCCACCCACTGCCCGGTGTGCGGCGCGGAGATCGTGCGCGAGGAAGGCGCGGCCGCGTGGCGCTGCTCGGGCGAGCTCAGCTGCCCGGCGCAGCGCAAGGAAGCCATTGCCCACTTCGCCTCGCGCCGTGCGATGGACATCGACGGGCTGGGCGGCAAGTACATCGAAACGCAGGTCGATGCCGGTATCGTGCGCGGCGTGGCCGACCTGTACCGGCTGACCCGCGACCAGCTGCTGCAGCTGAAGCTGGTGCTCGACGCCGAATCACCGCAGGCGCTGGCCAGCCAGATCGGCGCACACCTGCCGCCGGACGGCAGCGGCCAATATCTTCGCGACGTGCTGGCGCTCGACCCCGCTGACGAACGCTGGCGCGCACGCGCGCTGGCGCTGCCGGCCGCGTTCGCATGGAACACGAAGAAGATCGCCACCAGGTGGGCCGACAACCTGATCGCCGCGATCGATGCCAGCCGCACCACCACCCTGGAGCGCCTGCTGTTCGCGCTGGGGATCGAGCACGTCGGCGAGAGTACCGCCAAGGCCCTGGCCAGCTGGTTCGGCGACCTGGAGCTGATCCGGCACCTGCCGTGGCCGCTGTTCAAGCGCGTGCCCGACATCGGCGGGGAAGTGGCGCGTTCGCTCGGGCATTTCTTCGAACAGCCCGGCAACCAGGAGGCCATCGACGCGCTGCTGCAGGTCGGCCAGGTGCGGATCAGCGACACCCATCCGCCCAGCGCGAAGCTGCGCGATGGCCTGGACTTCGCGCAGCTGCTGGTGGAAGCAGAGATTCCCGGCATCACCCGCCTGCGCGCCGAGAAGCTGACGACCCTGCTGCCGGATGCGGCCAGCGTGCTGGACGCCGAGCCGGTGCAGCTGGTGGCCGCCGGCCTGCCCAACGAGGTGGCGTTGGGTGTGGCCGAGTGGCTGGACCGCGATGGCCACGGACCGATGCTGCTCAAGGCCGACGACTACCGGCGCACCCTGCTGGAGCGGGCCCCGGAACAGGCCGGACAGCAGGCCGGGCCGCTTGACGGCCAGACCGTGGTATTGACCGGCACGCTGGCACAGATGACCCGCGACGAGGCAAAGGAGCGCCTGGAAGCGCTCGGTGCCAGGGTCGCCGGCAGCGTGTCGAAGAAAACCTCGTTCGTAGTGGCGGGGACCGACGCGGGCTCCAAGCTCACCAAGGCCACTGAACTCGGCATCGAGGTCTGGGACGAAGACCGCCTGGTCGCGTATCTCGCGGAACACTGACCTGCCGCCATCCCGCGACCTCGTTCACGACACGGATCGATTCACCATGCAGACCGCTCCCCTCGATTTCCGCCTCGCCACCGTCGCCGACACCGAACTGGTGATCGGCCTGATGCGCGCGTTCTACGCCGAAGACCAGTTGGACTTCGAGGAAGCGCGCGTGCGCCGTGCACTGGCCGCGCTGCTGGAAGACCCGCGCAACGGCGAAGTGCTGCTGTGGCTGTCCGACACCGGTGAGGTGGTCGGGCATGCGGCATTGGCCATGGGCTTCAGCCTGGAACAGGGCGGCCACTACGCGCTGCTGGATGAGCTGTACCTCAGCCATGCCGCGCGTGGACGCGGACGCGGCAAGCAGGCCCTGGCCATCCTCGAGCAGCGCGCCAATGCTCGCGGGGTTGAGCGCATGCGCCTGGAAGTGAACCACCATAACGAGCTGGCCCGCCGTCTGTACCTGGCCACCGGCTATGTGGATGACACCCGCAGCCTGTTGACCCTGCAGCTGGCCAAGCGCCTGCGGGACGCGCGCGGGTGATCGCGGCACTGCGCCAACGCGCCGCATTGAACGCGCTGGTCCGTGCGTTCTTCGCCGAACGCGACGTGCTGGAAGTGGAGACGCCGATCCTGTCGGCGGCCGGCAACACCGAGCCCAACATCGACAGCTTCCATACCCGTTTCAGCGGCCATGTCGATGCCGGCAGCGCGCAGCGCTGGCTGCGCACCTCGCCGGAGTACCCGTTGAAGCGGCTGCTGGCGGCCGGGGTGGGCGACTGTTACGAGCTGGGCCGGGTATTCCGCAATGGCGAGGCCGGCGGCCGCCACAATCCGGAATTCACCATGCTCGAGTGGTACCGGGTGGGCTGGGACCACCACCGCCTGATCGAGGAAACCGCCGCACTGGTGCGTGCGGCGCTGGCGCTGGTGCAGCGCGAGGCGCGGCTGGAGGTGGTGAACTACCGCAGCCTGTACCGGGAACGGGTGGGGGTGGACCCGTTCGACGCGCGGCTGGAGGACCTGCAGGCGCCGTTGGCCGGCGTGCGGATCGCGGCCGACGGCCTGACCCGCGACGATTGGCTGGACCTGCTGATGACCCACTGCATCCAGCCGCAGTTTGCGGACGACTGCATGACCGTGGTGCACGACTGGCCGGCCAGCCAGGCGGCGCTGGCGCGCGTTCGTCCGGGCACGCCGCCGTTGGCCGAACGCTTCGAGTTGTACCTGGGCGCCGTGGAGCTGGCCAACGGCTACCACGAACTGAACGATGCGACCGAACAGCGCAGCCGCTTCGACCGCGACCATGCCGTGCGGCGTGCCCGTGGCGACGTGCTGCCGCCGCTGGATGAACACCTGTTGCAGGCATTGCCGTCACTGCCGGACTGCGCCGGTGTCGCCGTGGGCGTCGACCGGCTGCTGATGGCGATGAACCGCACCGGCCGTATCGCCGACGTGCTCGCGTTCGAGTTCGCCCAGGCCTGAACGCGTTGCCTGCCACCTGCGTGTATTGCGCACACCCCACGATGATGCTCTGATCACACCCGATGTCGGATGGTGTCGACGTAATCGTTCAGTAGCGGCAGGAAGGGTGGTGATGACGCGGGTGCAAGCTGCTGGGCCAATGCCATGGGCAATGACGTGGCGCCTTCCCGCACGGGACGCGCAACGCTGGATGCTGCCCGTGGCCGGACTGCTGCTGTGCGCCGGCCTGCTGCCGGGCGTCGCCTGGGCCGAAAACGGCTACGCAGGACAGGTAGTCCGTTGCCAGTCGCGCGACATGGAATGGGTGCACTGCGACATGCCGGTGGCAGGCGGCGTCGACCTGGTCCGCCAGCTCTCCGACAACAGCTGCGTGCGCGGCTCGGAGTGGGGCACCGATCGCACGGGGGTATGGGTCACCTTGGGCTGCCGGGCGGAGTTCCGCAGTCGCGGCATTGCCCAGGCCACCCCAGGCACCCAACGCAACGTGCGCCGCGTGGTGCGCTGCGAATCCAACGGGCGGCCCACCAGCTGCCCGGTGATGCTGCAGGGTGCGCCGGTGCGGCTGCTGCGCCAGCTGGGTGCCTTGCCGTGTCGTGAAGGACACAGCTGGGGAGTGAAGCGCAATGAGATCTGGGTCACCCGCGGCTGCCAGGGGGATTTCGAGGTCGGCGCTGCCGATGGCAGCGGATTCCTGGACGTCCCGCGCACCCTGGTGTGCGAATCCAAATCCCGCCAGCGCCGGTTCTGTGGCGCCGGGATCAGCAAGGACGCGCGGCTGGTCAAGCAGCTGTCCGGCAGCCCCTGCGAGCAGGGTCGCAGCTGGGGCTGGGATGCGCGCGGGGTGTGGGTCGACGAGGGCTGCCGCGCCGAGTTCCAGGTGAATTGACCCGTTACAATGGGGCGCATGAACGCATCCCCCGACATCGATTACGCCCGCTACGACCACATCCGTCCGATCCTGTGGACCGGTGATTCCCTGCAGCTGCTGGACCAGCGCAAGCTGCCCTTCGTGGTCGAACACATGGAATGCCGTGACAGCGACGCGGTGGCCGAGGCCATCCATGCCTTGACCGTGCGCGGCGCCCCGGCCATCGGCATCGCTGCCGCATGGGGCGTGGTGCTGGCGGCGCAGCAGGTGCAGGCCGACGACGGTGCCCAGGCGCTGGCGAAGCTGGAGCCGGCGCTGCAGCGCCTGAACGCCTCGCGCCCGACCGCGGTGAACCTGGCCTGGGCGCTGGCCCGGATGCGCCGTGCGCTGGCCCCGGCCGGTGCCGACTGGGCGCAGGTGCTGACCGACGAGGCGCAGGCCATCGCCGACGAAGACCTGGCCGCCAACCGCCACATGGGCGCGCTCGGCGCCGGACTGATCGACGCGGGCAGCGGCGTGCTCACCCACTGCAACACCGGCTCGCTGGCGACTGCCGGCTTCGGGACCGCGCTGGGGGTGATCCGCGCGGGCATGGCCCAGCATCGCATTGCCAAGGTGTTTGCCGGCGAAACCCGGCCGTGGCTGCAGGGCGCCCGGCTGACCGTATGGGAACTGCAGCAGGACGGCATCGACGCCACCCTCATCGCCGATTCGGCGGCCTCGCACCTGATGAAGACCGGTGCGGTGCAGTGGGTGATCGTGGGCGCCGACCGCATCTGCGCCAATGGCGATACCGCCAACAAGATCGGCACCTACCAGCTGGCGATCGCCGCCCGCCACCACGGCGTCAGGTTCATGGTGGTGGCCCCGTCCTCCACGGTGGACATGGACACCGCCGACGGCGCGCAGATCGAGATCGAGCAGCGCGATCCGGGCGAACTGTACGGCGTGGGGGGCACCCGCACCGTGGCCGAGGGCATCGCGGCGTGGAACCCGGTGTTCGACGTGACCCCCGGCGAGCTGATCGACGCCATCGTGACCGAAAAGGGCGTGATCCTGAAGCCCACCGTGGCCAACATGCAGGCCGCGTTCGGTTGACCGTCGGCCGGCCAACGGCCGGCGCTACCGGCGTGATGCGGCGGGGTGCTGCGTGGGCCGGCCAACGGCCGGCGCTACCGGGATGACGTGGCTGTGGCGTTGCGGTAGCGCCGACCGTTGGTCGGCCCAGGCGGTGCCGATCGGCCCTCACATCGGCGGTCCTGCGCAATTGTCCCGAAGCCGCACCTAAGTCCCTGATTCCTGCAGGTAAAAACACCGTAAACGGCGGCGGAAAGGGCCCCGTTGTGGTAGACTCCGTCAGTTAATCGAGATTCCGGCGCCGCCGCCCCGCAAGGGCCGGCGCGACGGACTGGACCGCTACCAGACAACGGAACCCGAATGGCAGAAAACGCCAAGGAAATCATCCAGGTCAACCTGGAAGACGAGATGCGCAAGAGCTACCTCGATTACGCCATGAGCGTGATCGTGGGGCGCGCCCTCCCGGATGCACGCGATGGCCTCAAGCCGGTGCATCGCCGCGTGCTGTACGCGATGAACGAACTCAACGCGCACAGCAACAAGCCGTATTACAAGTCGGCGCGTATCGTCGGTGACGTCATCGGCAAGTACCACCCGCATGGCGACCAGTCGGTGTACGACACCCTGGTGCGCATGGCGCAGCCGTTCTCGCTGCGCTACATGCTGGTCGATGGCCAGGGTAACTTCGGCTCGGTCGACGGCGACTCCGCCGCGGCCATGCGTTACACCGAAGCGCGCATGTCGCGGCTCACCCATGAGCTGATGGCCGACATCGACAAGGAAACCGTCGATTTCCAGCCCAACTACGACGAAAAGGAACTGGAGCCGACGGTCATGCCGACCCGGTTCCCGAACCTGCTGGTCAACGGTTCGGCCGGTATCGCGGTGGGCATGGCGACCAACATCCCGCCGCACAACCTGACCGAATCGATCAACGCGTGCATCGCGCTGATAGAGAACCCGGACATCGACGTCGACGGCCTGATGGAGTACATCCCGGGTCCGGACTTCCCGACCTCCGGCATCATCAACGGTACCGCCGGCATCGTCGCCGGCTACCGGACCGGTCGTGGCCGGGTACGCATCCGTGCCAAGGCCGATATCGAAGTGGCCGACAACGGCCGCGAATCGATCATCGTCACCGAGATTCCCTACCAGGTGAACAAGGCCCGGTTGATCGAGAAGATCGCCGAGCTGGTCAAGGAAAAGAAGCTCGAAGGCATCAGCGAGCTGCGCGATGAGTCCGACAAGGACGGCATGCGCATCTACATCGAAATCAAGCGCGGCGAGTCGGCGGAAGTTGTGTTGAACAACCTCTACCAGCAGACCCAGATGGAGTCGGTGTTCGGCATCAACATGGTAGCGCTGGTCGACGGCCGTCCGCAGCTGATGAACCTCAAGCAGATGCTCGAGGCCTTCGTGCGCCACCGCCGCGAAGTGGTCACCCGCCGCACCGTGTTCGAGCTGCGCAAGGCGCGCGCCCGTGCCCACGTGCTGGAAGGCCTGACCGTCGCGCTGGCCAACATCGACGAGATGATCGAGCTGATCAAGACCTCGCCGAACCCCAACGAAGCCCGCGAGCGCATGCTGGCGCGGCTGTGGGAACCGGGCCTGGTCGGGTCGATGCTCGGCGCGGCCGGGGCGGAAACCTCGCGTCCGGAAGACCTGCCCAAGGGCGTGGGCCTGATCGAAGGCGGCTACCAGCTGACCGAGATCCAGGCCACCCAGATCCTGGAAATGCGCCTGCACCGCCTGACCGGGCTGGAGCAGGACCGCCTGACCGAAGAGTACAAGCAGCTGCTGGAAACCATCGCCGGACTGATCCACATCCTGGAAGATCCGGACCGCCTGCTGCAGGTCATCCGCGAAGAGCTGGTCAACGTGCGCACCGAGTTCGGCGACGAACGCCGCACCGAGATCCGCCACAGCGAAGAAGACCTGGACATCCTGGACCTGATCGCGCCGGAAGACGTGGTGGTCACCGTGTCGCACGCCGGCTACGTCAAGCGCCAGCCGGTCAGTGCCTACCGGGCCCAGCGTCGCGGCGGCCGTGGTCGCAGCGCGGCGTCGACCAAGGAAGAGGATTTCATCGAACAGCTGTGGCTGGTCAACACCCACGACACCCTGCTGACCTTCACCAGTTCGGGCAAGGTGTTCTGGCTGCCGGTGCACCAGCTGCCCGAAGCCGGGTCCAACGCGCGCGGGCGCCCGATCATCAACTGGATTCCGCTGGAATCCGGTGAACGGGTGCAGGCCGTGCTGCCGGTACGCGAGTACGCCGAAGGCCAGTTCGTGTTCTTCGCCACCCGCAACGGTACCGTCAAGAAGACCCCGCTCAGCGAGTTCGCGTTCCGCCTGGCGCGCGGCAAGATCGCCATCAACCTCGACGAGGGCGATGCGCTGGTCGGCGTGGGCCTGACCGATGGCGATCGCGACATCCTGCTGTTCGCCTCCAACGGCAAGACCGTGCGCTTCGGTGAAGACCGGGTCCGCTCGATGGGCCGTACCGCCACCGGCGTGCGCGGCATCAAGATGGCCAAGGGCGAGGAAGTGGTCAGCCTGATCGTGGCCGAGCGTGCCGGCGGCAGCGATGACGAGAACGAAGACGACGTGCAGGTCGAGGAAGCCGTGGTCGATAGCGGCGATGCCGTGATCGAAGGCGGCGACGACGACAGCATGCTGTACATCCTGACCGCCACCGAGAACGGCTACGGCAAGCGCACCCCGCTGCCGGATTACCCGCGCAAGGGCCGCGGCACCCAGGGCGTGATCGGCATCCAGACCACCGAGCGCAACGGCAAGCTGGTCAGCGCGGTGCTGATGGGCTCGCGCGACGAGGTCCTGCTGATCTCCGATGGCGGCACCCTGGTCCGCACCCGCGGCTCGGAAATCTCCCGCGTGGGCCGCAACACCCAGGGCGTGACCCTGATCCGCCTGTCCAAGGACGAGAAGCTGCAGGCGGTGGAGCGGATGGACGCCTCCATCGACGATGTCGAGGACGACGTGGAGGCCGCGGCAACGCCGGTCGACGCCGCTCCGGCACCGGTCGCAGGCGACGAAAACCCGCAGGGTTGATCGGACCGTAGTGCACCACGACGAACGCCGGCCCAGTGCCGGCGTTTTTCGTTCTGGACTCTCTACCGCTGCCGTTGCTTTGGTAGCGCTGAAGAGAACGGCAGGAGCCGTGCTCAACGCCGCGAAGCGGCCGCCCGAAGGGTGCCCGTCAGGACGGCGGGCATACCGTTGGTCGGCCCAGGCGGTGCATCCGCGTCCCGCAAAAAATCCCCCCCAACGACCTCGAACAGGCATAAGCTTCAAAAAAACCGGCCAGCAGGGGAGGCCGGCAGCATCCAGGGTTCCGCCGTACCGGGGAGAACACCGATGTCCGCTGTGCCGACCTCAGAACCGATCGTGGGGGTGCCGCCGCGCCACCCCCTGACCACCGTGCTCGCGCTCGTCCTGCTGCTCCTCGGGCTGGTACTGGGCGGCCTGGGCGCCTGGCTCGCGCAACTGGGTGGTTCCTGGTACTACGTGCTCGCCGGGGCAGGGCTGATCGTTACCGGCGTGCTGCTGTGGGGCAACCGCCGCGCTGGCGCCTGGGTGTACCTGCTGGTGTTCGTCGGCACCCTGCTGTGGACCGGCTGGGAGTCGGGCGGCGACTACTGGCGCTGGGTTCCGCGGCTCGGCCTGGTCACCGCGCTGGGTTTCCTGCTCGCACTGCTGCTGCCGACCCTGCGCACGCCGGTCCCGCGCCGGGTCTCGCGGACCGTCGCTGGCGTACTCGGGCTGGTATTCGGGGTCGCCTTCGTGCTCGCGTTCGTGCCGCATGGCGCGGTAGCCGGCACCCAGGCGTTCCCGCTGGACGTCACCGGCACCGGCCTGGCGCCGACCCGCGAAGCCAGCACGCAACCGGCGGACGAACCGGCTGCGGAGGACTGGACCGCCTGGGGCCGCAGCAACGCGGCCACCCGCTATTCCCCCCTCCAGCAGATCACCCCGGCCAACGTGGGGGCGCTGGAGCTGGCCTGGCAGTTCCGTACCGGCGACCTGCCGAAGAAGCGCTGGGGCGCCGAAACCACCCCGCTCAAGGTGGGCGACAGCCTGTACCTGTGTACGGCGCGCAACCAGCTCATCGCGCTGGACGCGGCCACCGGCAAGGAGCGCTGGCGCTTCAATCCCAAGGTGAAAGACGCTTCCATTCCCTACACGGCCGCATGTCGCGGCGTGGCCTACTACGAAGTGCCCGGCGTGCCGCAGGTGGATCCGGTGCTGGCCGATGTCGCCGCCGACCTGGCGCTGCCCGAACCACCGCCCAGCATGGGCAACCGGCCGCTCGCTGCGAGCAACCGCGCGCTGTGCGCGGCGCGCATCATCGAAGGCACGCTGGATGGGCGCCTGATCGCCGTCGACGCCGCCACCGGCCGGCCGTGCCCGGGCTTCGGCAACAATGGCCAGGTCGACATCACCCTGGGCATGGGAGAGGTGCCACCGGGCTATGTCTCGATCACCTCGCCGCCGGCGATCGTGCGCGACGTGATCGTCACCGGCCACCAGGTGCTGGACGGACAACGCCGCGATGCCCCGTCCGGGGTCATCCAGGCCTACGACGCACAGACCGGCAAGCTGCGCTGGGCGTGGGACATGGATGCACCCGACCGCAGCGGGCTGCCGCCGCAGGGCCAGACGTATACGCGCGGCACCCCCAACATGTGGACCACCGCGACCGGCGACGAGCAGCTGGGGCTGGTGTACCTGCCGATGGGCAATTCGGCGGGCGATTACTGGAGCGGTTCGCGCACTGAAAACCAGAACCGCTATGCGACCTCGCTGGTGGCGCTGGACGTGGCCACCGGCAAACCGGTGTGGAACTTCCAGGCGGTGCGCAAGGACGTCTGGGATTACGACCTCGGCTCGCAGGCCACCCTGATCGACTTCCCGACCGCCGCCGGCAAGGTGCCGGCGATCCTGCTGCCGACCAAGCAGGGCGACTTGTACGTGCTGGACCGCCGCACCGGTGAACTGCTGACGCCGGCGGAAGAGCGCGCGGTGCCCGGCGGCGGCGTTGAGCCCGAACAACGCGCGCCGACCCAGCGGTTTTCGCTGTACCACACGCTGCGCAAGCCCGACCTGACCGAGCGCGACATGTGGGGCATCACCCCGGTCGACCAGCTGGTGTGCCGCATCCAGTTCCGCAGGGCCAGTTACCAGGGCTTCTATACGCCGCCGACGGCCGACCGTCATTCCATCGAGTATCCCGGGTACAACGGCGGCTCGGACTGGGGCAGCGTCGCGGTGGACACGCGGCATGGCGTGATCGTGGCCAACTACAACGACATGCCCAACTACAACCGGCTGGTGCCGCGCGCCGAGGCAGACCGCAAGGGCTGGGTCCCGCGCGAAATGGTGCGCGCCGACCGCGGCGGTGCCGAAGGGGCGGGGGACCCGCAGACCGGCACCCCGTATGCCATCGACGTCAACGCCGGCTGGCGGCTGCCGTTCACCAAGCTGCTGTGCAAGCAGCCGCCCTACGGTGGCATCCGTGCCATCGACCTGCGCACCGGCCAGCTGCTCTGGGATCGTCCGTTCGGCAGCGCGCGCGGCAACGGCCCCTTCGGTATCCGCTCCGGCCTGCCGATCGAGATAGGCACCCCCAACAACGGCGGCTCGGCGGTCACCGCCAGCGGCCTGATCTTCATCGCCGCCGCAACCGACGACCTGCTGCGCGCGATCGACCTGAAGACCGGCAAGGAACTGTGGCACGCCAAGCTCCCCGCCGGCGGCCAGGCCAACCCGATGGTCTACGAATACGAGGGCCGCCAATACGTGGTCATCATGGCCGGCGGCCACCATTTCATGGAGACCCCGGCCGGCGATTACGTGATGGCATACGCGTTGCCGAAGGGAAGCAAAAACGGTCAGAGCCAGCGGTAGAGCCGACTGTTAGTCGGCCGCCCCACCGGGGCTAGGGTAGAGCCGACTGTCAGTCGGCTGCTCCACCGTGAAAAACCGGGAACAACCCCGATGCCACTGCCAACAAGCGCAAGGCATTCTGAGCGCATGAGCAGCCCAAAACTCCACTATGGCCGGTGGTCCCACGTCGGCAACATCTACGCGCTCACCATGGTCTGCCAGCATCGCCAACGCAGCTTCGACGACGAGCGCTGCGTCCAGATCGTGAGCCGAACCCTTCGCGCAATGGACGAAGAAGGCTTCACCGCCTCACTGGCATGGGTCATCATGCCTGACCACATCCATTGGCTGGCGCAATTGCGGACCCACACCCTGGGCTACTGCGTGCAGCGTTTCAAGGCGCGCAGCAGCTACCTCATCAATCGATGTCGGCAGCATGCCGGCGCCGTCTGGCAGCCGGGCTACTACGACCATGCGATCCGGAGCGACGAATCACTGCGCGAACAGGCGATGTACATTCTTGCCAATCCCGTTCGTGCAAAGCTAACGGAACGGATAGGCGACTACCCACACGCATGGTGCAGATGGGAGCTATAGAGGGAAGGAACACAATGCCGACTGTAGAGCCGACTGTTAGTCGGCTGCTCTTCGCAAAACAAAAAAGCACCCGACCAGCACATCAACCTCCAAAAGCAAAAGCAGCCGACTAACAGTCGGCTCTACCGCAGGGGCTCTACCGCAGGGGCAAAAGCAGCCGACTAACAGTCGGCTCTACCGCAGGAGCAAAAGCAGAAGCAAAAGCAGAAGCAAAAGCAGAAGCAAAAGCCAAACCAGCCGACCAACGGTCGGCCCCCAACCCTCTGATGGAACCCGCGGCGCACCCGACCATCACACCACCCGCACCATTCTGCGCATCAGATGCTCCACCACCCCTTGCGGATCCGCTGTCCGCCCCACGTGCGTGCTCGACATCTGCACCACTGAACTGCGCTTGGCGGTGAGGAAATGGAACCGCGCGCGCGCCGGCAGCTGCGCGATGGGGCCCGCAGTAGCGTCGCCCCGGCAGATCGCCACGATCGCATCCAGCCAGGGCTGCAGCGCCTCCAGGTCCAGCGACGGCGCGAACGCCTGCATCCGCACCGGGTCAATCTCGATCGCCGCCTGAAGATGCTTCGCCCCCGGGCAGGACACGATCACCCCGACGTTGATGAACTCCTCGCGTTCCACCCGCGGTACCACGCGGATCACCGCATAGTCATACGTGTGCAGCGTGGGCACGGACGGCCTCCTCTACAAAAGCGGCACGTGCCTGCAGCCGGCACTTCAGATAATCGACGTACGCCTGGCGGTAGGCCGCCGGGCTGTCGAACGCGGGTTCGTCCACCAACCAGCTGTCCGGCACCAGCGCGACGATGCGTTCAATCTCCGCGTCCGGCAGCCGCGCCACCAGCTCACCATCCACGTCGGCGATGTTCGTGGCGAACGACAGCAGCACATGGTCGCGGATCAGCAGGAACGGCTTCACGCAGGCGTCGCCCGCCGTGGCCCAATCGTGGTGGAAGTACATGGCAGCACCGTGGTCGATCAGGTACAGCTTGCGGTGCCACACCATCAGGTTCGGATTGCGCGCGGTGCGGTCGACGTTGCTGGTGAACGCATCGAACCAGACGATGCGCGAGGCCAGGTCGGCGTCCACCGGCATCGCCGCCGGGTCGTAGTTGATCGCGCCCGGCAGGTAATCGCTGCCCAGGTTCAACCCCTCGCTGGCGCGGATCAGGTCCTGGATCTCCGGGTCCGGCTCGGTGCGCGCGAACTCGCGGTCCAGTTCCACGAACACGATCTCTGGAATGGGCAGGCCGAGCGTACGCGCGATCTCACCGGCGATCAGCTCGGCGATCAGCGCCTTGGGCCCCTGGCCGGCACCCCGGAACTTCAGCACGACCATGCCGTCGTCGTCGGTCTCGACCACGGCCGGCAGGGAGCCGCCCTCGCGGAGCGGCGTGATGTAACGAAGCGCGTGGACGGTACGCAAGGGGTATCCATTGACGGAATGAGCAACGCCATCTTACCGTGGCGCCGCCCCCTCCCGCATGCAAGGACGACACCTGATGTACACCGACGAACTGCGCATCCCTGATGGCGTCCTGAGCGATCCAGAGGCCTTCGAGATCATGCGCCTGTGGGCCGCCCACGAAGAGCTCCACGTGACCCTCAATTCCGATCTCAGTGGCGGCGCCGCCGATTTCGGCGAGTTGCTCTCGGACCTGTTCGAGCATGCCGCGCGGATGTTCGCCGAGCGCGATGGGCAATCCGTCGAGCACTGCCGCGAGGTGATGCTGCGCGACTTCATGGAGCGCATCGGCGCACCCAAGGACAGTATCGAAGGCGCAATCATCGACCGCGGCGAGCGCACGCCAGCCCATTGATCCTGGGACCCGGCACACGGCAGCCCCCAAAGGGCGACGCCCCCGTAGACCCGGGCCGTGCCCAGCCCCGCAACCTAGCCAGGAGCGCCGTCATGCACGACAACCAAGGCCTGGCGCGCACCAATTCCTGCCGTCGCCACCTTCTGGCGGCGGTGCTTGGCTCCACGAGCGCGCGCTCGCTGGAATTCGGGCCGCACTGAAGGAGACTGTCATGCAGAGGTACACCTACGTTCTGAGCCTCCGGATCACTCACCCCTCCATGGATCCTGAGCAGATCAGCCGGATACTTGGCAAACCTGCACACAGGTCCTGGAAGGCGGGGGAGCTGCGCCGCACGCCGAAGGGGACGTTGCTGCAGGGCACGCGGCCGGAATCGTACTGGACCTGCAACCCCTTCTACGAGGGGTGGCGGGAGTCCACCGACGAGGGCGTCGAGGATGCACTGGAGGAACAGCTGGGCTGGCTTGAGCCACACGCTGCGTTCCTGTTGGAGATGGCAGAACAGGGCACGATCCGCATCTGGTTCAGTTCGCACAGCAACCGGAACTTCGCCATCGAGCTGCCGCCCCGGTTGCTCGGCCGAATGGCAGCGTTGGGCATTTCGCTTGTACACGACGTCTACCAGGGCGCCTGATTGACGGCATCCGAAGTGCAAGGCCGGCAAAGCACCCAGTGCTTTCGGCCCATTCCGGCGCGATGACCCGGTGCTAGAGTCGTGTGCATGCCGGCGACATGTGCGCCGCCGGGACCCACACCTTCAAGGGGAACTGGATGCTCATCCGTCGTACCTGCCTTGCCACCGCCGTTGCCGTGGCCGCGCTCAGCCTTGCCGCACCGGCCTTTGCCGATTACGCCAAACCGCCGGAGCAGCTGCTCAAGGTGCTCAAGGCGCCGCCACCGCCGCAGCCCAGCCTGGACCCGAGCGGGCAGCGGCTGCTGCTGACCACGCTGCAGACCTATCCGTCGATCGAGCGCGTTGCCCAGCCGTATCTCAAGCTGGCCGGCGTGCGGCTGGAACCGAAGAACCGCAGCCGCCACGATACCCAGGGCGGCTACGGCATTCCGGCCTGCGTCGCCGATTTCTCGCTGGTGGATGTCGGCACCGCCCGCACCACCAACGTCGCGTTGCCGCAGGGCTGTGCCGGCGTAGCGCAGTGGTCGGCCGATGGCAGCCACTTCGCGTTCCAGAACGCAGTAGACACCTCGGTGCAGCTTTGGGTAGGTGATGCGCAGACCGGCCAGGTCAAGCAGATCCCGGGCGTCCAGCTCAATCCCATTTTCGGTTACACCGTGCAGTGGCTGGGCGGTGGCCAGCAGCTGCTGGTCAAGACCGTGCCGGCCAACCAGGGTCGGGCCCCGAGCAGCGGCAACGGCCCCGGTGGCCCGGACGTGCAGGAATCGCTGGGCAGCAGCGGCGAGAGCAGCACCTACGAAGCCCGCGACACCCTGACCAGCGCGCATGACGAAGCGCTGTTCGCCTACTACGGTGCCTCGCAGCTGGCCGTGGTGGACGCCGGCGGCGGCAGCGTGCGCGCCGTCGGCGCGCCTGCGCTGTACAACGAGGTCAATGCCGCCCCCGATGGCGTGCATGTGCTCACCGAAACCCTCAAGGCGCCGTTCTCGCACGCGGTGACCTACCAGCGTTTCGCCAATGACGTTGCGGTGCTCGACCTGGGCACGGGCCGCAGCACACCCATCGCCAGCCTGCCGCTGGCCGACCGCGTGCCGGTGCATGGCGTGCCCGAAGGCCCGCGCGATTTCGACTGGCGCTCCACCGATCCGGCCACGCTGGTCTATGCCGAAGCGCTGGACAAGGGCGACTGGAAAGTCACCGTGCCGCACCGCGACCGCGTGCTGGCGCTGAAGGCACCGTTCTCCGCCAAACCGCAGGAAATCGCGCGGACCGCGCAGCGCTTTGAAGGCATTGCCTGGAGCGCGGACCCGGCGGTGTCGTTCCTGTTCGAAAACGATGAGAACCGTCATTGGCGGCAGACCCGCATCGTCGATGTCGATCAACCCAGGCAGGAAGGCCGGCTGCTCTGGGACCTGTCCAGCGACGAGCTCTACGCCGATCCGGGCAACCTGGTGTTCAAGCGCCTGCCCAACGGCGCGCCGGTGGTGCGCCAGGACGGCAGCTTCGTGTTCCTGCGCGGGCAGGGCAGTTCGCCGCAGGGCGACCGTCCGTTCCTGGACCGGTTGGACCTGGGTACGCTCAAGACCGAGCGCCTGTTCCGCAGTGGCGCTGACGCCTATGAGCAGGTGTTGGGACTGACCGCCGCCCCGGGCCGCTACCTGACCTGGCACCAGTCGGTGATGAACCCGCCGAATGCGTTCGTGCGCCAGCAGGGCGAACGCGCTGCCAGCGCTAAAGACGGCGAGGCGCAGTACACCTCCACCGCCACCGCGCTGACCACGCTCAGCGACCCGACCCCGGAAGTGCGCCAGATCAAGAAGCGCCTGGTCACCTACAAGCGCGCCGATGGGGTGGACCTGTCGTTCACCCTGTACACCCCGCCGGGCTACCAGGAAGGCCAGCGCGTGCCGGCCATCCTGTACGCATACCCGGCCGACTTCGCCAACGCGGCGCAGGCCGGGCAGGTCTCCGGTTCGCAGCAGACCTTCACCCGCCTGGCGCCGTACCGGCTGATGCTGCTGGCCGGCTACGCGATCATCGACAACGCCGCATTCCCGATCGTCGGTGATCCGAAGCATGCCTACGACACCTACCTGGAGCAGCTCGAAGCCGACGCCAAGGCCGCGGTCGACAAGGCAGTGGAGCTGGGCGTGGTGGACCGTAACCGGATCGGCGTCACCGGGCACAGCCATGGTGGGCTGATGACCGCCAACCTGATCGCGCACACCAACCTGTTCAAAGCCGGCGTGGCCACCAGCGGGTCGTACAACAAGACCTTCACCCCGTTCGGTTTCCAGAACGAACGGCGTTCGGTGTGGCAGGCGCAGGATGTGTACCTGAAGGCCTCGCCGTTCTTCTATGCCGACAAGATCAAGCTGCCGCTGCTGCTGGTGCACGGCGAGGACGACGCCAATCCGGGTACCGAACCGTTCCAGTCGCGCAAGCTGTACCAGGCGATCCGCGGCAACGGCGGCATCACCCGGCTGGTGATGCTTCCCAATGAACCGCACTGGTACACGGCGCTGGAATCCAACGAGCAGCTGGTCTCGGAAATGCTCAACTGGTTCGACACCTACGTCAAAAACGCCAAGTAGCGCGACGCCCTGCGTGGCTGCACGTCGATCTGGACGGGCGCGGGTGGCACAGGCACAGTGCGGGCATCGGCCAGAATACGACGCCAGGAGTTGCCATGCAGGATGACCCCCATCCGTCGCACAGGAAGGTGCGCCTGCTCCGTCGGTGGGCATTGCTTGCTGCGCTTCTGCTGCCGCTTGCAGCCGGGGCGCAGCAGGCAGCGACGGATACGCACGCCGGCACGTACCCCGACCGCCCGCGCACCTGCCTGGTGCTCGGCGGTGGCGGCGCGCGTGGCGCGGCGCATATCGGCGTGCTCAAGGTGCTGGAGCGCGAGCGGGTGCCGGTGGACTGCATCGTCGGCACCTCGATGGGCGCGGTGGTGGGCGGGCTGTATGCCTCCGGCTATTCGGCCGATGAAATCGAAACCGTGCTCGACCGCATCGACTGGGCCGACGTACTGCGCGACAAACCACCGCGCAATGAACGCAGCATGCGCCGCAAGGAAGACGACCTGCGCCTGCTCGGCGGGGTCGAAGTCGGCCTGAGCAACGGCAAGATCGCGTTCCCGCGCGGCCTGATCCAGGGCCAGAAACTGGAAATGCTGTTGCGCCGGCTGCTGCTGCCGACCTGGCAGGTGCGTGATTTCGACCAGCTGCCCATCCCGTTCCGGGCGGTGGCCACCGATATCGTCACCGGCGACAAGGTGGTGTTCGGCCAGGGCGACATGGCGCTGGCGATCCGCGCCAGCATGTCGGTCCCTGGCGTGTTCGCACCGGTGCGTTACCAGGACCACCTGCTGGTGGATGGCGGCGTGGTCGACAACCTGCCGATCGACGAAGCGCGCCGGCTCGGCGCGCAGCGCCTGATCGTGGTGCGGGTGGGCACGCCGTTGATGACCGAAGAACGCCTGGATTCGCCGCTGGCGATCAGCCACCAGATGGCTGGCGTGCTGATGAAGCGCGTGGTCGATGCGCAGCTGGCCACGCTGGGAGCGCAGGACCTGCTGATCACGCCGCCGCTGGGCGACATGGGCAGCCAGGACTTCAACCACTCGCCGGCGGCGGTGGCCGTGGGCGAGCATGCCGCGCAAGCCGAGGTGGCGGGCATCCAGCGCTACCAGGTCGATCCGGCGCAGTACGCGATCTTCCAGCAGCAGCACCGGCCGCCTGCCTATGAAACGCCGATCGTCGCGTTCATCGACGTGCTGCGCGAGGACACGCAGACCCCGCGCTTCATCGAACAGCGCCTGCAGCCGCAGCTGGGCCAGCCGCTGCAACCGGAACAGATCGAACGCCAGGTTGCACTGACCTACGGCGAAGGCCGCTACGAGCAGGTGCAATGGCGGCTGGACCAGCGCGATGACCAGTTCGGTGTGGTCATCGCCCCGCAGGACAAACGCTGGGGGCCGGATTTCCTCCACTTCGCGCTGCGCCTGTCGGATGATTTCGACGGCAGCAGCAACTACCAGCTGATCAGCGAATTCACCCGGACCGGGCTGAGCGAGCAGGGCGCTGAACTGAAGCTGCGACTCGGCCTGGGCGAGGTCGAGGAGGCCTTCGCCGAGTACTACCACCCGTTTGGCAGCAGCGGTCGGCACGCGCTCTCGACCTATGCACGCTACCGCGCCACCGACCTGGACCTGGCGCTACTGCAGCGTGGTTCGCTGGCGCAGTACCGCTACAGCCAATGGCTGGGTGGCCTGCGCTGGGCCTGGTCGCCGCATCCGGACTGGGAACTGGCCAGCTTCCTCGAGCGCGGGCAGGAGCGCACCCGGCTGGATGTGGGCAATCCCAGCGAGCTGGGCAACTACCGCGCCGACATGGGCAGCATCGGCTGGCAGCTGCGCCACGATTCCATCGACAGTTCGGCCTTCCCCAGCCGCGGCCAGCGCCTGTCGCTGACCCGCCAGCACTACCTGGACGCGCTGGGCACGGATGATCCCGCCGCCGTTACTCGCCTGCAGTGGGATGGCGCCTGGGCGCGGGGCGAAAGTCGCTGGCTCGGTGGACTGCGCATTTCATCCGCCCACGGTGGCGACGACCTGCTGGCCACCTACGGCTTCCTGGGCGGCCTGGGCAACCTGTCGGGGTACCCGGAAGAGGCGATCTTCGCCCCGCAGACCGCGCTGGCGCGCATGGTGTACTACCGCCGCGTGGCCCATGCCGACTCGTTGCTGACCATTCCGCTGTACGTCGGGGGCAGCCTGGAATGGGGCGGGTTCTGGCGCACGCGCGATGACGTGAACATCGACGGCATGCAGAGTGCCGGCAGCGTGTTCGTCGGGGCCGATACGTTCCTTGGGCCGGTGTTCCTCGGCTATGGCCGCGCACAAGGCGGGCACGATTCGTTCTATCTCACCTTCGGCTCGTTGCTGCGTACCCTCGACGGGTTCTGATGCCCCGCGACAGGGGGGTGCCTTTGGTCAGATTGCGGGCGGGGTTTAGATCGATACAATCGATCCAGCCACGCAGGCCGTGGCGCTACGTTGAGGGTCCGTCCTTTCCGCATTGGGAGTTCGTCGTGCACCGTTCGATGCTGGTTGCCGTTTCGCTTGTCCTGACCGCCGCGCCCTGCGCCCTGCAGGCCGCCGACCTCGCCGCCGAGGTCAATCCCTTCATCGGCACCACCAACGCCGGCAATGTGTATCCGGGTCCGTCGGTGCCGTTCGGCATGGTGGCCTTCAGCCCCGAGATGACCCCGCTGCCGGGCAAGCGCTTCGCGATTGCGGCGCCCGGTGGCTACGAGTGGCGCGGCAACGGCGTGCGCGGCTTCAGCCTGACCCATGTGTCCGGTACCGGCTGCACCGGGGCCAGCGGCGATATCCCGATCATGCCGGTCACCACCAAGGTGGAACTGTCGCCGTCGTCGGCCGAGGCCGGGCTGCGCTACGCCAGCGTGCTGGACCACAAGCGCGAGTCGGCCAGTCCCGGTGCGTACCGGCTCACGCTCGACAACGGCGTGGTGGTGGACCTGGGCGCCACCGCGCGCACGGCGGTGGGGCAGTTCCAGTTCCCGGCCGACAAACCGGCCAACCTGCTGTTCCGCACCTCCGACAGCGAAGTGGGCAGCACCGATTCGAGCATCGTGATCGATCCTGCCACGCGCACCGTGCGCGGCACTGTCACCGCCGGCAACTTCTGCGGTTACCTGGCCGAGGATCGCCGCGAAAGTTATTACACCCTGCATTTCGTGGCCGAGTTCGACCAGCCCTTCGAGGTCGGCGGCACCTGGCGCGACGAGACCGTGCAGGCCGGCGCGCGCGAAGGCGGTGGCGGCACCGGCTACGGCACCCAGGGCCACCCGCCGGTGGGCAAGGGCGCGGGCGGCTGGATCCAGTTCGATCCCAAGCGCAGCCCAAAGGTGACCGCACGCATCGGCATTTCCTACGTGGACGAGGCCGGTGCACGCGCCAACCTGCGCCGCGAAAGCCCGGTGGGCACCACCGTGGAAGCGACCCAGGCCGCGACCCGCGCCGAGTGGAACAAGACCCTGGGCCAGGTGCGCGTGGCCGGCGGCACCCCCGACGAACGCACCGTGTTCTACACCGCGCTGTACCACACGCTGCTCGCGCCAAACCTGTTCAGTGACGGCGATGGCCGCTACCGGGGCATGGACGGCAAGGTGCACACGTTGGCGAAGGGCCAGCGTGCGCAGTACGCCAACTACTCGGGCTGGGACGTGTACCGCTCGCAGCTGCAGCTGGTCACGCTGCTGCAGCCGCAGGTCGGTTCGGACATCGCACAGTCCCTGCTCAACCAGGCCGACCAGAACGGCGGCGTGTGGGACCGCTGGACGCACCTGACCGGTGCCACCGGTGTGATGAACGGCGATCCGTCACCGCCGTCGGTCGCTGCGATCCACGCGTTCGGTGGCCGCAACTTCGATCTGAAACGCGCCTACGCCTCGCTCAAGCAGGCGGCCACGGTGCCGACCGAACGCGACCTCAGCCGGCGCGGCTGCCCGGTACTGTGCGTCGGCCAGCGCCCGGGCCTGGATCAGTGGATGGCGTTGAAATACATGCCGGTAGGTGCGCCGGGCTGGGGCACCGCCTCGGACACGCTGGAAATGGCGGCGGCTGATTTCGGCCTTGCCGAACTTGCCAACGCAGCAGGCGACAAAAAGGGCGCGGCGCTGTTCCGCCAGCGATCCGGCTGGTGGCGCAACCTGTACAACCCCAAGGCGACGGCGCAGGCCGGCTACATCCAGCCGCGCAATGCCGATGGCAGCTGGCCGGCGTTCGACCCGGCCTCGGATGAGGAGTTCGTCGAAGGCAGCGGCGCGCAGTATCTGTGGATGGTGCCGTTCGACCCGGCCGGGCTGATCGCCACGCTTGGCGGCCGCGACGCGGCCATCCAGCGTCTGGATGCGTTCTTCCGCAAGGAAGATGGCGCATGGGCGGTGACCAAGTCCGGCCCGTTGCATGCCGAGCTGGACAACGAACCCTCGGTGGCGGCACCGTGGCTGTACAACTTCGTCGGCCAGCCGTGGAAAACACAGGAAACCGTGCGCCAGGCCATGCGCCAGATCTGGACCAATGCGCCTGAAGGCATGCCTGGCAACGATGACCTGGGCCAGATGTCGTCGTGGTACGTGTGGTCGGCGCTGGGCCTGTACCCGCTGTACCCGGGCCGTGCCGACCTGGTGATCGGCAGCCCGCTGTTCCGCGAAGCGGTCATCCAGCGCCCCGGCGCCACGTTGACCATCACCGCCAACGGCGCGGCGATGGACGCACCGTACGTGCAGTCGCTGCGCGTGGACGGCAAGCCCAGCGAGGCCAGCTGGCTGCCGGCCAGCGTGGTGCAGAAGGGCGGCACGCTGGAGTTTGAACTGGGCAGGGCGAAGAACACGCAGTGGGGCACCGCCACGCTGCCGCCGTCGTATGGGCCGAACTGAAATGCACGCACGGACATGCACAGCAGCGCTCTTGGCTGCCATCACCTTGGCCCCTCTCATGGTCGCTGCTGCTGAAACCCCGGCCACCAACCCGCTGTTGCTCAAACCGGTGGCGCAGGTGACACCGGATGAGGTCCGCTTCATGCAGCAGCGCCTTGCCGACTGGCCGCAACTGCAGCGCTATCGCGCGGAAAACGCCGCGCTGCCGGCGCCGGTCGGCGGTGCACCGCGCGTGGTGTTCTATGGCGATTCCATCACTGAAGGGTGGGGCGCCACCGGCAGCCCGGGCTTCTTCCCGGGCAAGGGCTACCTCAACCGTGGCATTTCCGGGCAGACCACTGCGCAGATGCTGCTGCGCTTCCAGCAGGATGTGATCGCGCTTCATCCGGCGGTGGTGGTGATCCTGGCGGGAACCAATGACATCGCCGGCAACACCGGCCCGAGCACGCAGGGGATGATCGAGGACAACCTGCACGCGATGGTTGACTTGGCCCGCGCGCACGGCATCGCCGTGGTCTTGTCCTCGGTGCTGCCGGTCAGCGAATACCCGTGGCAGCCAGGCGTGCAACCTGCGGGTAAGGTCAAGGCGTTGAACGCGGCGCTGCACGCCTACGCACGTGGGCGGGAGCTGGTCTGGCTCGACTACTACGCGGCGCTTGCCAACGCGAAGGGCGGCCTGGATCCGGCCCTCGCGGCCGACGGCGTGCATCCCACTGCGGCGGGGTATGCGCGGATGGCGCCGTTGGCGCAGGCGGCGGTCGAACGCGCGCTCGAGCCGCGCAGGTGAACCTTTCCCATCCGCTCCTGCAGCGCAGTGCCGGCATCCTGCCGTGGGTGGGGTTGGCCGCAAGTGTGGCCATGGCCTTCGTGGTGACCCTGTTCGGGGCACTGCTGCTGCCGCAGTTCGTGGAGATGTTCGGCAGCGCCGGCCAGGCACTGCCGTGGATCAGCCGCGTCTACAGCCAGGGTTATCTGCTGGCCTGGCTGGCGCCGGCGCTGGTGGGGGCGTGCTGGCACTTCGGCCCGCCCATCGCCGGCCGCATCCTGGCCGGGCTGCTGGGCCTTGGCGCAGGCCTGCTGGGCTCGGTGGGCATACTCTTTGCGATGTACCTGCCTTACTTCATGCTGGGTTCGCTGGTCTGAGCGCCGTTGCCGGCGCTGGCGCGGCTCACGCCGCCGGGCGGCCGAGCAGTTCCGACAGCCCGTACCAGCCAATCTGCACACCGATGCACAGGATGACAAACGCCAGCAGGCGCAGCATGACCTGCATGCCGGTGCGCCCCAGCAACGACTGTAGGCGGCCGGCGTAACGCATGCAGAGGTAGATCAGCGCGCACAGCACGACCAGCGCACATCCCGCGGCGGCTACGTGCACGGCTTCCGGTCCTTTCGCCGGCGACGTGGTGCCGACGGCAATCGCTACCGCGATGGCGCCGGGCCCCACGGTGAGTGGCAGGGTGAAGGGATAGAAGGTCTGTGACTCGATGGAGGCGTCGAAGCCTTGCCGCGCTTCGGCCTCGGCTGCACGGGCCAGGGACGTGCGCTCCTGCTGGGCGGGCGCGTTCAGCAGCCGCCATCCGGTCGCGGCAATGACCATGCCGCCGGCCAGCCGCAATACCGGAATCGAAATGCCGAAGAACGACAGTACCCAGGCGCCGATCCCGATCGATACGGCCAGCATCACCAGGCTGTTCAACGCTACCGCACGCGCCACCCGATTGCGTTGTGCGGGCGAGGCGTGCGGCAACAGGCCCAGCACCATCAGCGCCGCGCCAGGTGGATTGATCACCGGCAGCAGGCTGGTGAAAATCACCAGGAGAGCGTGGCTGAACTCATTCCACATGTGCGCCTGCCGTGAAGCACGGTTGCCTAGGGCCGCCAGAACCCAACCTGCAGCTCGGCCAGGGTCAGGTCGTTGTCGTGGTTGGTATCCAGTGACTGGAAGCGCATCTCCGCCACGCGGCGTACTTCCTCGTCGCTCAGCTCGCCATCCTCATTGAGATCGGCGACCCGGATGCGGTCTGCCGCCGTGAGCTGGCCATCGCGGTCCGGGCCGAGCAGTGCCTGTACTTCTTCGACCGTGACCCGGTAATTGTGATCGGCATCGAGCGTGCGGAACAGCGCGCTGCCGTCGTACTCGTCTTCGCTGACCACGCCATCGCTGTTCTTGTCGAGCGTGGCGAAACGGGTGGCGGCGGTGTCGCCCACCGATTGGGCGTGGCCTGGGGCGGCAACGCCCAGGCAGAGCACGAGGGAACAGGCAAGACGCGTGACGATCTGGCTCACTGGAAGCTCCGCAGCAGGGCAGGGAAGGCCTTCAGTCTCCGCCGTACAGGCACGCACGGCTACGGCAATCCCCGCGCCCGGCGCCAGTATTTCTACTGGCACTGGTCCGCTTGCCTCAATTAAAGCGCCAGCGGATGCCTGCGTACATCCCGCGCCCGTCGCCCGGTGTCGAGCGGGCCACGTCCTTGCCTGCGTCGTCATACCCCGGCGTCACAGTAGCCGCGTAATGGCGATCGCCGATGTTGCGCAGTTCCGCCCAGGCCTGCCAGCGGCCGTTCGGTGCATCGAAGCCCACCCGCGTGCCGAAGATGAGGTGGCTGTCGGCGCGGAAGCTGTTGGCGTAGTCCACGAACATCGCCGAGGCGTACTCGGTGTTGACCGCGGCGTAGAACCCGGTCGGATGATCGAAGCGCAGTTCGCCCTGGTAGTAGTGGCGCGGCAGGCCCGGCAGGCGGTTGCTGCCGAAGCGGGCATCGTGGCGGTAGCGGAAGTCGCTGAAGGTATACGCCTGGCGCAGCGAGAGGCGACCGTCGGCGCCCTGCCACAGGGTGCTGTCCAGCCCGGCCTCGATGCCACGGTGCACGGTCGGGCTGGCGTTGTTCTCGGCTACGAACAGGTTCGGTACCGGAACGACTTCCACGCTCAGCAGTTCATGCAGCACGCGCGCGTAGTAGCCGGTCAGTTCCCAGTGGCCGAGTGCGCCGTCGCCGCGCGCGCCGAGCTCCAGCGTGGTGGCGGTCTGGTTGTCCAGCGCCACCGGTGCGCGCTGGCGTCCGCTGGACGCGCCGTTGCCGGGGGCGAAATACAGGTTGGAGCCCCAGATCATCGACCACGGGTGCGCCGGCTCCACCGAGCGGCTCAGGTTGCCGAACCACTGTGTGGCGGGCGTCTGCTGCCAGGTGAAGCCCAGTCGCGGCGCGTAGTCCCAGTCGCTGCCCGACAGCCGTTCCGGCGTGCTCGGCCAGGTGACCTGCACATCGTGGCGGGTGTTGATCAGCGCAAGGCCGGTCTGCAGGCGCAGCGTGTCGCTCAGCGCCAGGTCGTTGCCCACATGCAGCGTGCTGTGGGTACCATGATGGGAGAAGTCGCGGGTGTGGGTGCCGGCCGGGTAACCGTTGCCGGGGTAGCGCAGGGTTTCACGTACGTCGGCATCCAGGTCGTGGGTGACGCGCAGGCCAAGCGTGGTCACGCTGTCGCGCCCGAACAGGGGGTGTCGGCGGCGGTAGTCGAGCGTTGCGTTGAGGTTGGTGTAGTCGAGCTGCTGGCGGTACAGGCTCTCGTTCAAGTCCATCGGATAGTGGTGGTACACCAGCCCGGCCTGCAGCGACGACGCATCGTCGATCTGCAGCGTGGTCATGTTGCCCAGCCAGGTGCTGCCCGGCTGCGGCCGGCGCGCGTCGATGGCCAGGTTGGCCGGATTGGCCGCGCGGGGATCGTTGCGGATCTGCGCGCGGGTCAGCCGGCCGGGGGTTTCATGGTTGGTTTCGCGATAGCGCAGGAAGAAGCGGGTGTCCAGCTGCGGGTTGATCTGCCAGCCGATGTTGGCCATCGCGCCCTTGCCGTCGCCGGCGGCATGCTGCTGGTAGCCGTCGTACTCGGTGTCGGTGTAGTTGAGGTAGTAGTCGACCGCGCCGGACACGCCACCATAGCCCACGCTGCGCTTCTGGTAGCCGCGGCTGCCGGCCTCGACCTGCAGTTCCAGCCCGGCGGCATCGCGCCCGCTGCGGCTGACGTAGTTGATCGCCCCCCCCAACGCCAGCGCGCCGGTTTCAAACCCGTTGGCCCCGCGCAGGACCTCGGCGCGGGCCAGCCACAGCGGCTCCAGCAGCTCGTAAGGCGTACCGCCCGGGCCGGTGAGCGGCAGGCCGTCGAGCGAAACCGAAATGCCCGACGCATGCGCGCCCGGGCCGCGGTTGATGCCCGAACCGCGGATGGACACCTTGGTGCCTTCATTGCCCGGCGACTGCGCGCTGATGCCCGGCTGGTAGGCCAGCACATCGGCGGTGCCGGCCAGGCGACCGTCGGCACGCGACAGGTCGATCACGTTACCGGCGCCGGGTACGCGCCTGAGTGCGGCGCGGGCCTGCTCGGTGGCGGTAGCGGCGGTGACATTGACCGCGTCGAGGGTGGTGGGTGGGTCGGCCAGGGCGGCGTGGGCGTGTGGGACGAGGACGGCAGAAAGCGCCAGGGTCAGCGCAGACAGGGCAGGGCGGTGCAGCGACAGGAGAAGGGGCATGCGTCTGGGATCGGTACGGGACTGGGCTGCGGCAGGCGCGAGAGCCTGTAAACCACAAAGAGGGCGCGAAAGTTAACAGGTTGCGCCCGTGTCGTCACCCGGCATGGCCGTACGGTACCCGCGCGGACCCCGTCCGTGCGGACCACCGGTCCCCACCTACCGATGCATTCCATGGCAGGTGCCGACCGTTGGTCGGCACACTCTCACAGGATCCCGGGCAGATCCAGCCCCTTTTCCTTCGCGCACTCGATCGCGATCTCGTACCCCGCATCCGCATGCCGCATCACGCCGGTGGCCGGGTCGTTCCACAGCACGCGCGCGATGCGCTTGGCGGCCGCCTCGGTGCCGTCGCAGACGATCACCATGCCCGCATGCTGCGAGAAGCCCATGCCCACGCCGCCGCCATGGTGCAGTGACACCCAGGTCGCGCCGCTGGCGGTGTTGAGCAGGGCGTTGAGCAGCGGCCAGTCCGAGACCGCATCGGAGCCGTCGGCCATCGCTTCGGTCTCGCGGTTCGGCGAGGCCACGCTGCCGCTGTCCAGATGGTCGCGGCCGATCACCACCGGCGCCTTGAGTTCGCCGTTGGCGACCATCTCATTGAACGCCAGGCCCAGCCGGTCGCGGTCGCCCAGGCCCACCCAGCAGATGCGCGCCGGGAGGCCCTGGAACTTGATCTTCTCCGCCGCCATGTCCAGCCATCGGTGCAGGTGCGGATTGTCCGGAATCAGTTCCTTCACCTTCGCATCGGTCTTGGCGATGTCCTCCGGATCACCGCTCAGCGCGGCCCAGCGGAACGGGCCGATGCCGCGGCAGAACAGCGGGCGGATGTAGGCCGGCACGAACCCGGGGAAGTCGAACGCGTCCTCTACCCCTTCTTCCAGCGCCATCTGGCGCAGGTTGTTGCCGTAATCCACCGTTGGCACCCCCAGCGCGTGGAAGGCCAGCATCGCGCGGATGTGGTTGGCCATCGATTCGCGCGCGGCCTTCTCCACCACCTTCGGCGCGGCGACCCGCTGTTCGTCCCACTGCTCCACGGTCCAACCCTGCGGCAGATACCCGTTGACCGGGTCATGCGCGGAGGTCTGGTCGGTCAGCAGGTCCGGCTTGACCCCGCGCAGCAGCAGTTCGTCCAGCACGTCGGCAACATTGCCGAGCAGGCCCACCGACAGCGGCTTCTTCGCCGTGCACGACTCCTCGATCAGGCGCAGCGCTTCGTCCAGGTTGTCGGTCCAGGTATCCAGGTAGCCGGTGCGCAGGCGCATCTCGATGCTGCTTCTGCGGCACTCCACCGCCAGGCACGAGGCACCGGCCATCACCGCGGCCAGCGGCTGCGCGCCACCCATGCCGCCCAGGCCGCCGGTGAACAGCCACTTGCCAGCCAGGCTGCCGTCGTAGTGCTGGCGGCCCATTTCCACGAAGGTTTCGTAGGTGCCCTGCACGATGCCCTGCGCACCGATATAGATCCAGCTGCCGGCGGTCATCTGGCCGTACATGGCCAGGCCCTTCTTATCCAGTTCGTTGAAGTGGTCCCAGTTGGCCCAGCGCGGCACCAGGTTGGAATTGGCGATCAACACGCGCGGTGCATCGGCATGGGTGCGGAACACGCCCACCGGCTTGCCCGACTGCACCAGCAGGGTCTGGTCGTCTTCCAGGCGGGTGAGGGTCTCGATGATGGCGTCGTAGCTTTCCCAGTCGCGCGCGGCGCGGCCGATGCCGCCGTACACCACCAGCTCCTGGGGGCGCTCGGCCACGTCCGGGTGCAGGTTGTTCATCAGCATGCGCAGCGGCGCTTCGGTGAGCCAGCTCCTGGCGGTGAGCGTGCTGCCGGTGGGGGCGATGATGGTGCGGGTGGAATCGTGACGGCTCATGCAGCACTCCGGGAGTTCGCGAATTCAAGGCAGGCGGTGAGCACCTGCTGCAGCGTGTGGCGCAGCGGTGTCGCGTGGTCGGGGTCGAGCGGGGTGGGCCAGCTGTGCACGTCCACCTGTTCGGGTTCGTGCATGTAGCCGCGGCAGGCCAGTTCCATCTGCAGGCTGTGCACGCCCCCGGGAATGTCGCTGTAGTGACGCGTGATCCAGCCGCCCTTGAAGCGGCCGTTGCGCACGTGCGACAGGCCGCTGATCCGGCACAGGTTTTCGACTACGTCGCTGAGCGTGTTGTCACAGGAGGTATCCGGCGCGCCGGAGGGACCGGCAGTGCCGAGGTTGAACTGCGGCAGCTCGTCGTCGAACAGGTGGGGGATGTGCGAGCGGATCGAATGCGCGTCGTACACCACCACCGTGCCGTGGTGCTGGCGCAGGCGCGCGATCTGCGCGGCCAGCGCCGCGTGGTAGGGCGCGAAGTATGTCTCACGGCGCTGCGCGATGTCGGCGTCATCCGGCTCCCGACCAGGGCGGTACAGCGGCTGGTTGTCGAAGGTGGTGAGCGGGCACAGGCCGGTGGTGTTCTGGCCGGGATACAGCGACACGCCGCTTGGGTCGCGGTTGAGGTCGATCACCGAACGCGAGATCGCCGAGCGCACCGTGGTCGCCCCGAGGCGCTGGGCGAAGTCATACAGCTCATGCACCCACCAGTCGGCATCGCGGCGGGCCAGCCACGGCGACACGAAGTCACCGGCCAGCACATCGGGCAGTTCGGTGCCGGTGTGCGGGAAGCTGACGATCAGCGGCGCATCACCTTCATGCACCTGCAGCCAGTCCGGATGCGCGGTCATGCCAGCGGCTCCACCTGCGGCAGGATGTCGCCCAGCCCTTCGGCCAGCGCGCCGCTGCGCACCAGCGCGGTGGCGGCCAGCATGTCCGGGTGGAAGTAACGGTCGTGCTGCAGGGTCGGCACATGCGCACGCAGGCGCTGGCGCACTGCTTCCAGCGCATCGCTGGAGCGCAGGCCACCGTGGAAGTCGCACCCCTGCGCGGCGGCCAGCAGCTCGATACCTACCACGTTGGCCGCGTTCTCGGCCATCTGCAGCAGGCGGCGTGCGCCATGCGCGGCCATCGAGACGTGGTCTTCCTGGTTGGCCGAGGTGGGAATCGAATCCACGCTGGCCGGGTAGGCGCGCTGCTTGTTTTCCGACACCAGCGCGGCGGCGGTCACCTGCGGAATCATGAAACCGGAGTTCAGGCCCGGCTTCGGGGTGAGGAACGCGGGCAGGCCCGACAGCGCCGGGTCGACCAGCATCGCGGTGCGGCGTTCACTGATCGAACCGATCTCGCACACCGCCATCGCCAGCATGTCGGCGGCGAACGCCACCGGTTCGGCGTGGAAGTTGCCGCCGGACAGCGCTTCGTTGGTATCGGTGAACACCAGCGGATTGTCGGACACGCCATTGGCCTCGATCGACAGCGTGGTGGCGGCCTGGCGCATCACATCAAACGCCGCGCCCATCACCTGCGGCTGGCAGCGCAGGCAGTACGGGTCCTGCACGCGCACGTCGTTGTCGCGATGCGATTCACGGATCGCCGAGCCCTGCATCAACCTGCGCAGTGCCGCAGCGGTGGCGATCTGGCCACGCTGGCCGCGGATCTGGTGGATGCGCGGATCGAACGGGGTGTCCGAGCCCTTGGCCGCTTCCACCGACAGCGCACCGGTGACCAGCGCGGCCTGGAACACGGTGGTGATCTCGAACAGCCCGGCCAGCGCGTAGGCGGTGGAGTACTGGGTGCCGTTGAGCAGGGCCAGCCCTTCCTTGGCGCCCAGGACCAGCGGCGCCAGGCCGAAGCGCGCCAACGCATCGACGGCCGGCAGGCGCTCGCCGCCGACGAAGGCCTCGCCTACGCCGATCATCACGCTGGCCAGGTGCGACAACGGCGCCAGGTCGCCCGAGGCGCCCACCGAGCCCTGGCACGGAATCACCGGCACCAGGTCGTGCTGCAGGAAGGCTTCCAGCAAGGCGAGCGTTTCCGGGCGGATGCCCGAGGCGCCCTGTGCCAGGCTGGTCAGCTTCAGCGCCATCATCAGGCGCACCACCGGCGCGGGCATCGGCTCACCGACGCCGGCGGCGTGCGACAGCACGATATTGCGCTGCAGGGTTTCCAGGTCGTCGCGTTCGATGCGCACGCTGGCCAGCTTGCCGAAGCCGGTGTTGATGCCGTACACCGGCTCGCCCTTGGCCACGATGTCGGCCACCGTCTGCGCGCTGCGGCGCACCGCCTCGGCCGACGCGGGGTCCAGGCGCACGCGTGCACCGTCGAAGATCGCGCGCCAGTGCGCCAGCGTCACCGCGCCGGGCTGCAGGGTCAGGGTCGTACTCATGGAATCTCCAGGCATCTCTATGTTCAGACGGATACGCCGCGCATCACGCGCGCGTGCAGGGGGTTGAAGCCGATGCGGTAGACAAGGTCGGCTGGTGCCTCGATGTCCCACACGGCCAGGTTGCAGTCCAGCCCGACCGCCAGGCGGCCGATCCGCGCCTGCCGACCCAGCGCGCGCGCCGCTTCACGGGTGAAGCCGGCAATGCACTCGTCCACGGTCATGCGGAACAGTGTCGCGGCCATGTTCATGGCCAGCAGCGGGCTGGTCAGCGGCGAGGTGCCGGGGTTGCTGTCGGTGGCCAGTGCCAACGGTACGCCGGCCGCGCGCAGCGCGTCGATCGGGGGCAGGGTGGTGTCGCGGGTGAAATAGAACGCGCCCGGCAGCAGCACCGCCACGGTGCCGGCGGCACGCATCGCAGCAATGCCGTCTGCATCGAGGTGTTCGATGTGGTCGGCCGACAGCGCGCCATGCCGCGCGGCCAACGCAGCGCCGCGCTGGTTGCTGAGCTGCTCGGCGTGGATCTTCACCGCCAGTCCATGCGCCTGCGCGGCCACGAACACCTGCTCGGCCTGCGCGGTGCTGAAGGCGATGTCCTCGCAGAACACATCGACCGCTTCGGCCAGGTCCTGCGCGGCCACCGCCGGAATCATCACGTTGCACACCTCATCGATGTACTCCTGCGCCTGCCGCCCCGGCGGCACCGCGTGTGCACCGAGGAAGGTGGGCACCACCTCGACCGCGCGCTGCCGCGACAGCTCGCGGGCCACGCGCAGCTGCTTGGTTTCATCGTCAAGCGAAAGGCCGTAGCCGGATTTGATTTCCACCGTGGTGAGGCCTTCGGCCAGCATCGCATCCAGCCGCGGCAGGCTGGCCGCCAGCAGCTCCGCTTCGCTGGCGGCACGGGTGGCGCGCACGGTGGAAACGATGCCGCCGCCGGCACGGGCGATGTCGGCATAACTCACCCCCTGCAGGCGCTGCTCGAATTCATTGGCGCGGTTGCCGGCGTACACCAGGTGGGTGTGGCAGTCGACCAGCCCCGGGCTGATCCAGCGTCCGCCGCAGTCCACGCGGCGGTTCGGCTGCAGGTGCGCTTCGGAACCGGCCGGGCCGACGTGCACGATGCGGCCGTCGTGGGCGGCGATCACCCCGTCGCGGATCACGCCAAGGCCAGGGCCGTCAACGGTGATCAGGTGGGCATGGGTCCAGAGGGTGTCACAGTGCATGGCAGCAACCACGGCGGCTTATATGTCTATACAATATAGGCGCCACTTCCGGGATGTCCAGTGATGCCAGCCAACCCCGCTTCCGTCCTCGCTTTCCACGCCGACCATGCCCTGCTGCCGCACGGGTGGGCGCGCGATGTGCGCATCGTCTGCGCCGGCGGCACCCTGCAGTCGGTCACCCCGGGCGTGCCCGCGCAGCCCGGCGACACCGCGCTGGCCATCGCGCTGCCCGGGCTGGGCAACCTGCACAGCCACGCCTTCCAGCGCGGCATGGCCGGGTTGACTGAAATCGGCGGGCGCAGCGGCGACAGCTTCTGGAGCTGGCGCGACCTGATGTACCGCTTCCTGGCGCACCTGCAGCCCGAAGCGGTGCAGGCGATCGCCGAGCAGGCCTACGTGGAAATGCTGGAATCGGGGTTCACCCGCGTCGGTGAGTTCCATTACCTGCACCACGCCGCGGATGGCCGCCCGTATGCCGACCGTGCCGAGATGGCCGCGCGCATCGCAGCGGCGGCGCAGGGCAGCGGCATCGGCCTGACCCTGTTGCCGGTGTTCTACGCGCATGCCGACTTCGGCGGCGCGCCCCCCAACCCGGCGCAACGTCGCCTGCTGCACGACGTGGACGGGTTTGCCGCGCTGCTTGATGGCTGCCGCCATGCCCTTCGTGGGCAGGACGATGCGGTGCTGGGCATCGCCCCGCACAGCCTGCGCGCGGTCACCGGCGACGAGCTGGCCGCCCTGCTGCCGCTCACCACCGGACCGGTGCACATCCATATCGCCGAACAGACCCGCGAAGTCGACGCGTGCGTGGCCTGGAGCGGGCTGCGCCCGGTGCGCTGGCTGTACGAACACGCCGCGGTGGACGCGCGCTGGTGCCTGGTCCACGCCACCCACGTGGACGACGACGAAGTGCAGCGCATGCTGGCCAGCCACGCCGTGGTCGGCCTGTGCCCGATCACCGAAGCCAATCTGGGCGACGGCCTGTTTCCGATGCAGGCCTTCGCGCGCGGCGGCGGCCGCTTCGGCGTGGGCTCGGATTCCAACGTGCTGATCGACGCCGCCGAGGAGCTGCGCCTGCTCGAATACGGCCAGCGCCTGCAGCTGCGCGGGCGCAACGTGCTGTCGCCGCAGGAAGGGGTATCCAGCGGACGCTGGCTGTTCGAACGGTCGCTGCACGGTGCGGCGCAGGCGCTGGGGGTGGGGTGTGGCCTGCAACCCGGCGCGCCCGCCGATGTAGTCGAACTGGATCCGCAGCACCCGGCGTTGATCGCCCGTGACGGCGACGCCTGGCTTGACAGCTGGGTGTTCGCCGCCCGTAATGGCGCCGTTCGATCGGTCTGGCGCGGCGGACGCGAGCTGGTCCGGCACGGTCGCCACCTGCAGCGCGACGCCGTGGCAGCACGTTTTGCCGAAGCCCTGCGTGGCGTGTTGAGGAGTTCCGAGTGACGGGCAAGAAAGCCGAAACCCTCAACCAGCGCATCCGTGCCGATCTGGAAAACCGCATCCTCAGTGGAGAATGGGCACCGGGTTTCCGCATTCCGTACGAACACGAGCTGATGGAGCGCTACGGCTGCTCGCGGATGACGGTCAACAAGGTGCTTACCGCGCTGGCCGAGAGCGGCATGATCGAGCGACGCCGGCGCGCCGGTTCGTTCGTGGCCCGTCAGCCCCCGCACCTGGAGCAGGTGGCGCTGGAAATCCCGGATATCGCGATGGCGGTGGGCGCGCGCGGCCACGTCTACGGTTACCAGCTGCTGGAGCGGGCCTATCGGGCCCCGAACCCGGCCGCTGCCGAGGAAGTGGCGTTGGCCGGCGAGCAGAAGCTGCTGGCGATCCGCTGCCTGCACCGTGCCGATGGTCGACCCTTTGCGTTGGAACACCGGCTGATCAGCCCGGTAGGTGTGCCCGAGGTGCTGGACGTGGATTTCACTACCACCGCACCGGGCAGCTGGCTGCTGCAGAACGTGTCGTGGACCCGTGCCCAGCACCGCATCAGTGCCTGGGGCGCCGATGCCGCCGCTGCCGCCCTGCTGGACGTGAAGCCCGGCACCGCCTGCCTGGTCATCGACCGGCTTACCTGGCGCGGCGAGCAGCCCATCACCTGCGTGCGCCAGATGTTCCTGGGTGATGCCTGGGACCTGGTGGCGAAGTTCGCGCCCGGCGCCCGGTAGGGCCAGGCGCTGCCCGGCAACGCATTTACGACGTGGCGCACTGCCGCCAGCGCACCGGCTCGTCGGTGCCCAGGCGCGGGTTGAGCTGGATGCGCACCGTGCGCAGCGCGGGGTAGCGTTTGACCTGATGACAGATCTGCGGCCAGATCGCATCGATGTCGGCCGACCGGTTCACTGCCAGGGTCTGCCGGGTCTGCCAAAAGGCATTAAGCACGCCGCTCTGCTGGCCGAGCAGGGCCGCCAGTTCGCGCTGGTAGCGTGCCAGGGTTTCCGCGTCCGGGTCCGCGACGGGGCCCAGGATGTTGTCCGGGTCGTTGCGGTGCGGCGCGGGTGCGGGCGTTACGGCCGGGGCCGCCGCGTGGGCCGTCGGGGCCTGCGCTGCCGGTGCGGGTGACGCCACCGGCGAGGGGGCCGGTGACGGGGCCGCCACCGGCGGCGCAGCGGTCGGGGCCGCACCGCTGGGCGACTGCTCCAGGCGCGTGGTCAGGTAGCCCATGCCCACGATCAGGCCCAGCGTCAGCGAGCCGAGCGCCGCAATCGAGATGCGACGCAGCGCTTCGCGCCGGGCTTCGTGCTTGACCCGGCTTTCCACGTCGCCCGGCAGGTAGGGCTGCAGCATCGGCCACAGGACCGTGCCGTCCAGCACGTCCACGCTCTGCTTCTCGGCCGCGGCGCGACCATCGCGCTCGACCCGGCCTTCGGTGATGAGAATGCCGCCGCGGGCGCCGGCCAGGCGCGCCGCTGCGCCCAGCTCGTTCACCGCCGCAGTGCCGATCCGGTAGGCCCGACCATGCTTGCACGAGACCAGGTAGCGCTGGTGCCGCGCGTCCTGCATCAGGAAGTCGCTGCTCGGCTCGCGGCTGTCATCGGCCTCGCCGGTGATGTCCTGCAGGTCGCGCTGCTCGTGCAGGGCGCGCCGGACGATGCCGGAGAAATCGCGCCAGTGCATGCCGGCCAAGGCATTCAGCCCCAGCCGCGTCTCCTTGCGCCGGCGTTTCACCAGCCAGAAGTACGCAGCAGCAAGGGACCAGACGACAAGCGCCAGCAGGAGAGCCAGAATCCAGGAGAACATGGGACCTAGAAATGAACACGGGGGTACAGACGACAGTCTATATGCGCCCGTGGCTGTCTGTGCGATGTCGTTTCCGACAAAAAGTGGCGTCCGTCGCGAACCCTTCGGACGAACGTCTCACTTTCGAGCGGCGGGGCGCGGACACGAAAAACCCGCCAATCCGTAGCCGTGAGGGGAGGGAACAAACGGCAATGACGGGATTGGCGGGTCGGCTTCGATTGTCAACAAAGACGTGCTGCTTTGCAACAATCGAGGGTCAGGCGTCCGAGCTGGGCGACTGATGGGTGCCGGGCAGGGGGTCGGCGTTGGGCGAGGCGTTGCGCGCTTCGGCACGGTTGAGCCGGGTGGTCAGCGCTTCGATCCGGGCATTGAGCGCGGCGACGTCCTCAGCGGTAGGAATGTTGAGGCGCTTGAGCACGCCCTGGACGCGATCATCGAAGGCCTTCTCCACCTTGTCCCAGGTGCCGGCGGCTTTTTCGCGGGCCTCACCCAGGTGCTCTTCCACGTTGTCGCGCCAGCGCGGGGTGTCGCCGGCCTGCTCGCGGTTGCGCGCGTCCACCGACTCGCCCTCCTTGACCAGGTCGTCGAACACGCGGCTGCCTTCGGCCTGGGCGCGTGCGAACACGCCAAGGCCGGCCAGCCATATCTGCTGCGCCGAGTCGGTCAGCTTGCGCGAAAAGCGCTCGGCCTGGTCCTGCAGCGAGGGCTTCTCGCCGGTGCGGTCATCGTAGTCGTCGTGTACGTTCATGGGGCGATCCTGTGAGTGGCCACCCCCCGATCCTACCCAGCCGCCCGATGGCACGGCGTGATGGCCCGGCCGCACCGCACCGTGGGTTCAGCCAAGCTTCTCGCGCAGCACGCGCTGGATTTCGCCCTCGACTGTGCTCTGCATCAAGGAGGCGGGGAAGGACAGGTTGGCCGTGACGTGCACCTGGCCCGGGAGCAGCGCGATCAGTCCCTTCACCCCGGCCCCGCTGAAATTGAGGGCGTCATCCACCCATTCGGTCTTCAGCGGGAACTTCCTGTCGAGCTTGACCACCATGTCCTCGATCACGCTGCGGGCCACGTCGGCGCTGTGGGTGTGGTCGTGGCGGATATCGATGCTGGACATGCGGGCTCCTGGCGGGCGGCAGTGGAAGGGGGCGTGCATTGTGCGCATCCGCAGACAGATCTCCAAGCAGTGCGTCACACTTCTATCTTCCAAGACTGCCAACCTGATAGGCTGCGCCGCGTGCAGAACCTGCTTGTTCACTTCACTCACCGCCAACACCCCGACCAGCCCTTGAAGCCGGGGGTGCAGCGGATCGTGCGCCATGCCTCGGGTGGCGTGCGGCTCGGCGGCGAGGCGGTCGGTACCCTGCTGCTGGCGCAGTTCTGCCTGGACGACCGCGGCCTGTGGCTGCAGGTGGCTGCCGGCATGCGCGGCATCCACGTCAACGGCCGCCCCGTGCGCCGCATGGCCCTGCTGCGCCCCGGCGACGCGGTCTATGCGGACGGCGTGGAAATGGTGGTACAGGGCGGATGCGACGCGCTCAGCCACGCCCCGGCGCGCAGTGACGACAGCGGTGAAGACCAGCGCCTGCTGCGCGGCGTGGGCGGCCAGCACCATGGGCGGAGTTTCACCCTGGACCGTCCCCGGGTGATCGGGCGCGGGGCCGAATCGGACATCGTGATCGACGATCCTGCCTTCGCCGAGCAGCATGCGCGGATCGAGCGGCATGGCGAGCGCCTGCTGCTGCGCGACCTGGGCGCGGGCGAGTCCACGCGGGTCAACGGCGTCAGCGTGCGGCACTGCTGGCTGCAGCCGGGCGACCAGCTGGTGTTCGATGCCCAGCACCGGTTCGTGCTGGAGGTGCCGCAGGACGGGCGCAAGCGCGTGGCCAGCGACGAAGAGGACGAGCTGCTGGCCCTGCCCAGCGCGGTGGACGTGCCGGCCAAGCCTGCGCGGGTCAGCCGCTGGCCGTGGCTGCTGGGCAGCGCCCTGTTGCTGGCCGGCCTGCTCAGCCTGCTGCTCTGGTTCGGCGCGCGCTGATCGCGTAGCCCGACCAACGGTCGGGCGCTACCGGGGTTCGGTGGGCGCCGATCATTGGGTCCTGCGCGGCAGCCGGTAGCACACGACCGTTGGTCGTGTGGCGGCGCCGATAGATTCAAACGCAACCAAATTCGCCTTGCGCTGCAAGGCCTAAAGGCTGGTGCGCTGCGGCATACTAGGGGTCTTGCCCCATAGGTGTGACATGACGCGCGCGTTCAATTTCAGTGCCGGCCCTGCAACCCTGCCGGAATCGGTCCTGCGCCAGGCGCAGGAAGAGATGTTGGAATGGAACGGCGCGGGCGCCTCCATTGTCGAAATGAGCCACCGCGGACCGGAGTTCATGGCCGTCGCCGCCGAAGCCGAGGCCGACCTCCGCCGCCTGATCGGCATTCCCGACGATTACGCGGTGATGTTCCTGGCCGGCGGCGCGACCACCCAGCAGGCCCTGCTCGCGCTGAACTTCGCCAGCCCCGGCCAGACGGTGGATTACGTCCTCACCGGCCACTGGGGCAAGACCGCGATCAAGCAGGTCAGCCCCTATGTCCGGGTCAATGTCGCCGCCAGCAGCGAAGCCACCGGGTTCCACGACATCCCGCCACGCGACCAGTGGCAGGTGTCGGCCGATGCGGCCTACGTCCACATCACCGCCAACGAAACCATCCATGGCGTCGAGTTCCGTGATACGCCGGACGTCGGCAGCGTACCGCTGTTTGCCGATTTCAGCTCCTCCATCGCCAGCGAACCGCTGGACGCCTCGCGCTATGGCCTGATCTACGCCGGCGCGCAGAAAAACCTCGGCCCGGTCGGCGTCTCGGTGGTGATCGTGCGCCGCGACCTGCTCGAACGCAGCGGCCAGCCGCGCGCGGACATCTTCGACTACCGCTCGCACGTCGCCCGCGATTCCATGCTCAACACCCCGCCGACCTGGAACTGGTACCTGGCCGGCCTGGTGTTCAAGTGGATGCTGGCCGAAGGCGGCGTGCAGGAATTCGCGCGCCGCAATGCCGCCAAGTCGGCGCTGGTCTACGGCGCCATCGATGCCTCCGGCGGTTTTTACCGCAACGACGTCGTGCCGGCGGCCCGCTCGCGCATGAACATCCCGTTCTTCCTGTCCGACGAGACGCTTACCGCGCGTTTCGTCAGTGAATCCAAGGCGGCCGGCCTGCTGGCGCTGAAGGGTCACAAGGCCGTCGGCGGCATCCGTGCCTCGCTGTACAACGCGCTGCCGGTGGAGGGCGCGCAGGCGCTCACCGCCTTCATGCGCGATTTCCAGCAGCGCAACGGCTGACGCTCCCGACTTTACCGGGGCGCCCGGCGCCCCACTGCAACTGGAACTCCTGATGGCCACCAAACCCGCCAAGCCCAAGGCATCCACCGCCAAGCCCGCCGCGGCCAAGACCGTACCGGCCGCCGCCAAGCCGTCCAAGGCGGCTGCCGTGCCTCCCGTTGCCGCACCGGTGCTGTCTGACGTGCGCGCCAAGATCGACCATATCGACCGCAGCATCCAGGCGCTGATCGCCGAGCGCGCGCAGTTCGCCCACCAGGTCGGCAAGGCCAAGGGCAAGCTCGCCGCTGCGGTGGATTACTACCGCCCCGAACGCGAAGCGCAGGTCCTGCGCATGGTGGTGGACCGCAACGAGGGCCCGCTCAGCGATGAAGTGCTGGTCCACGTGTTCCGCGAAATCATGTCGGCCTGCCTGGCCCAGCAGGAGCCGCTGAAGATCGGCTACCTTGGTCCGGAAGGCACCTTCAGCCAGCAGGCCGTGCTCAAGCACTTCGGCCGCTCGGCGCTGGGCCTGCCGCTGGCCAGCATCGAGGAAGTGTTCCAGGAAGTGGAAGCGGGCAACGCCGACTTCGGCGTGGTGCCGGTGGAAAACTCGGGGCAGGGCACCATCCAGATCACTCTGGACATGTTCCTCACCTCCAACCTGAAGATCTGTGGCGAAGTCGAACTGCGCGTGCAGCAGTACCTGATGTCGCGCAGCGGACGGCTGGAAGATGTGGAGCGCGTGTACGGCCACCCGCAGTCGTTCATGCAGACCTCCTCCTGGCTGCGCGCCAACCTGCCCAAGGCCGAGAAGGTGCCGGTGTCCAGCAACGCTGAAGGTGCGCGCCGTGCGCGCAATGCCGACGATGCCGCGGCCATTGGCGGTGAGAGCGCTGGCCATGTGTATGGACTGAAGAAGGTGGTGACCAAGCCGATCCAGAACGACGCCGACAACACCACGCGCTTCCTCGTGGTAGGCCGCCAGTTCTTCCCGAGCTCCGGGCACGACCGCACCTCGGTGCTGGTGTTCATCCACGACAAGCCCGGTGCGCTGTTCGACGTGCTCAGTCCGTTCGCGCGGCACGGCATCAGCATGAACCGGATCGAATCGCGCCCCTCGCACAACGCGAAGTGGGAGTACGGGTTCTTCATCGACCTGGCCGGCCATATCGACGACGAGGCGATGCAGGCCGCGCTGGCCGAACTGAAGGCGCACTCGGCGCAGATCAAGGTGCTGGGTTCCTACCCGGTCGCCGTGCCCTGACCCCTCGGCGCGGCCGCGCCGACTACCGCCTTTCCGCACCATTGCCGCACGCTTGCGGCCCCCAAGGATCCACCGAATGACCGCTTCCGCTTCCTGGACCGCCCGCAAGGGCCAGCCGCTGCAGGGCAGCCTGACCATTCCCGGCGACAAATCCGTCTCGCACCGCGCGGTGATGTTCGCAGCGCTCGCAGACGGCGTGTCGCGCATCGACGGCTTCCTGGAAGGCGAAGACACCCGCGCCACCGCCGCGATCTTCTCGCAGATGGGCGTCCGCATTGAAACGCCGTCACCGTCGCAGCGCATCGTGCATGGCGTCGGCGTGGATGGCCTGCAGGCGCCGGCCGCGCCGCTGGACTGCGGCAATGCCGGCACCGGCATGCGCCTGCTCGCGGGCCTGCTCGCCGCGCAGCCGTTCGATTCGGTGATGGTGGGCGATGAATCGCTGTCGCGCCGCCCGATGCGACGCGTAACGGGTCCGCTGGCGCAGATGGGTGCGAAGATCGACACCGAGGCCGATGGCACCCCACCGCTGCGCGTGCAGGGCGGCCAGTCGCTGCACGGGATCGATTTCACCTCGCCCGTGGCCAGCGCCCAGGTCAAATCGGCGGTGCTGCTGGCCGGCCTGTACGCCCAGGGCGAAACGACTGTCACCGAACCGCACCCGACCCGCGACTACAGCGAGCGCATGCTGCGCGCCTTCGGCGTGGACATCGACTTCTCGCCCGGCAAGGCCCGCCTGCGCGGCGGCCAGCGCCTGCGCGCCACCGACATCGCCGTGCCGGCCGACTTCTCCTCGGCGGCCTTCTTCCTCGTCGCCGCCAGTGTCATTCCCGGCTCGGCGCTCACCCTGCGCCAGGTCGGCCTCAACCCGCGTCGCACCGGCCTGCTGGCCGCGCTGCGCCTGATGGGCGCGGATATCCGCGAAGAGAACCATGCAGAGCAGGGCGGGGAAGCGGTTGCCGACCTCGTGGTGCGCCATGCACCGTTGCGCGGCGTGGAGATTCCCGAAGCGCTGGTGCCGGACATGATCGACGAGTTCCCCGCCCTGTTCGTTGCCGCTGCCGCTGCACAGGGCAACACGGTGGTGCGCGGTGCCGCCGAGTTGCGGGTCAAGGAATCCGATCGCCTCGCCGCCATGGCCACCGGCCTGCGCAGCCTGGGTGTGCAGGTCGATGAAACCGAGGACGGCGCGACCATCCACGGCGGCACCGAACTGGGCAGCGGTACCATCGAAAGCCACGGCGACCACCGCATCGCCATGGCCTTCGCCATCGCCGGCCAGCTCAGCAGCGGCGAGGTCCGGATCAACGACATCGCCAACGTCGCCACCTCGTTCCCCAACTTCGACGGCCTGGCCACGGGCGCAGGCTTCAGCCTGTCCTGACTAGAACGGGAGGCCCGACCACGCGCCTTCGACACCCACAAAAAAGGAGCCGACCTTTCGGTCGGCTCCCCGGCTCCCCCGCCGTTTTCGCTTTTACCGCTCGGTACGGAAATCCACCGGCACCCGCACCACGCTGGCCACCGCGCGGCCATTGTGCATCGCCGGTTCGAACTTCCAGTCGCGCACGGTGCTCAGCACCGCACGATCAAGATCACGGTCCCGCCCACCACTGCGCTGCACGATGTCGGCATTGGTGACCTGGCCACGCGTGTCGACATTGAGGCTGGCCACCACGCTGCCTTCCACGCCACTGCGCAGGGCCGAGCGCGGATACACCGGCTTGGCATTGCTGCTCAGTGGGCGTGCCTCACGATCACGGACCGCCGGCGCTGCACGGCGCTGCGTCGTCGCAGGCGCAGCCGGGCGCGTGGCCGGCGCGGGACGGGTTGCGACCGGGGTTTCCGTCGCGGGCAGCATGCGCTCGCCGACCGGCGCACTCGCCGTCTCATCCGGGTTGGCGTAGCGCAGCCACACCAGCGCGGCGGCAAACATGGCCACGATGAGGGCGATCCACAGCAGCGGCGACGCGCGCCGACGGCCGCGGTCGTCGATCACATCACGCTGCTGCTGCGGCGAAGCCGGAATTTCATGGGTATGGGTAACACTCATGGCGGACTCCTGGTGTCGAGTTGACATCCGCAGTGTTGCCCGCCCCGCGTTGCAGGTGTGTCACCGGTGCGTCAACGGCGCGCCTGCATGGCCACAGTGGTTCAGCATGATGAGTCGTACCTTTACGCGAGGCTGACGCTACGATGACCTCTGCAGCCGGTACCCACCAACGGTGGGTACCTACCTGGCCTTGAAGTCGAACGGTACTTCGATGCTGCCGACCACGGCCTGGCCGTTGCTCTGCGCCGGCAGGAAACGCCAGCGGCGCACCGCATCGGTGGCGGCGCGGTCAAGGTCGCGCGAACCGCTGCGCTGCACGATCGTCACGTTGAACGGCACGCCGGTGGCATCCACCTCCACGCGCACCACCACGCTGCCCTCCACGCCATTGCGCAGGGCGGCAGGCGGGTAGGACGGCGGCGGCGACTGATCGGCAATCGGCTGCGGTCGGTCGCTGGAGGACATCGCCGCGGGCGCCGCTTCCGCCACCGGTGCCGCAGCGGCGGCGGGCGGCGGGGGTGGGGCGGTTTCCACCAGCTGCGGCTGCTCGTCCACCGGCAGCGGCCGGGCATCGGGCATGTCACTGGAGCCGGCGGCGGCGGGCAGGGGTTCCGGCAGCGGCTCCACCTCGGCCACCTGCTGCGGGGTCTGGGCCGGCCCGGCCTTGTAGAAGTCGTTGTTGCGCGTGCTCAACCACACCACCAGGAACAGCAGCACGCCCACGCCGAAGGCGATTCCGGCGATCAGGAGGCTGCGCCGGGGCAGCTGGAGGGTGATGTTCTTGCCAGAGGAGGAACGGGAAGCGGACATGAGCCATACCATGGTGAACCCCCCGGATTCTGCCACGCCGGGAATGAACCGCGCGGCAGAAAAGCCGATTACAGGCGATAATCCCCCTCCAGACCCACAAACAGCCCCTGACGCCATGCTTGATCCAGCCCTGCTTCGCCAACAGCCCGCCGAACTTGCCGAACGCCTGCGCACCACGCGCGGTTTCGAGCTGGACGTCTCCGGGCTGGAGTCGCTGGAAGCCGACCGCAAGCGCATCCAGATCCGCACCCAGGAGCTGCAGAGCCTGCGCAACAGCCGCTCCAAGGCCATCGGCCAGGCCAAGGCCAAGGGCGAAGACGTGTCGGCGATCATGGCCGAAGTGGCGGCGTTCGCCGATGAGCTGAAGGCTTCGGAAGTGGCGCTGGACGCGCTGCGCGAGAAGATCGACGCCATCGCCATGGGCATCCCCAACGTTCCGGCCGCCGAGGTGCCGTTCGGCAAGGACGAAACCGAGAACGTCGAACAGAAGCGCTGGGGCACCCCGCGCAGCTTCGATTTCCCGGTGCTTGACCATGTCGAACTGGGCGCCCGCAACCAGGGCCTGGACGGTGAAGCCGGCGCCAAGCTCTCCGGTTCGCGCTTCACCGTACTGCGCGGCCCGGTGGCGCGCCTGCACCGCGCCCTGGCCCAGTTCATGCTGGACCTTCACACCGGCGAGCATGGTTACGAAGAAACCAACGTCCCGGTGCTGGTCAACCCCGAATCGCTGCGCGGCACCAGCCAGCTTCCCAAGTTCGAGGACGACCTGTTCAAGACCGCGGTCGGCGAGTCCACCCGCTACCTGATTCCGACCTCGGAAGTGTCGCTGACCAACATCGTGCGCGACGAGATCGTCGATGCCGAGCGCCTGCCGCTGAGCATGACCGCCCATTCGCTGTGCTTCCGCGCCGAAGCGGGCAGCGGTGGCCGCGACGTGCGCGGCATGATCCGCCAGCACCAGTTTGAAAAGGTCGAGCTGGTCACCGTGTGCGCCCCGGCCGAGAGCGAAGCCGAGCACCAGCGCATGACCCGCTGCGCCGAAGTGGTGCTGGAAAAGCTGGGCCTGCCGTATCGCAAGGTGCTGCTGTGCACCGGCGACATGGGCTTCTCGGCGATCAAGACCTACGACCTGGAAGTGTGGCTGCCCTCGCAGGACACCTACCGCGAGATCTCGTCCTGCTCCAACTGCGGCGACTTCCAGGCGCGCCGCATGCAGGCGCGCTGGCGCAACCCGGAAACCGGCAAGCCGGAACTGGTGCACACCCTCAACGGCTCGGGCGTGGCCGTGGGCCGCGCGATGATCGCGGTCATGGAGAACTACCAGAACGCCGACGGCAGCATCACCGTACCGGATGCGCTCAAGCCCTACATGGGCGGCCTGGATAAAATCGCGTAACCAAAGAACCCGCCGAAAGGCGGGTTCTTTGTATGTGCTGACGGACAGGTTTCAGCCACGCCCTGCGTGGATGGCTGAAAAGGCGAACAACTCGGCAGGAACGGCTCCTGAAAATCGGTCGGAGAATGTTCGCCCGCTTGCCGCCGACAATTCGCACGGCTCGGCGCTCATGACCCAAGAACTGGAAGTAGGGCTTTCCTCGCAGGACACCTACCGCAGAATTTCGTCATGTTCGGCAGCATCACCGCGGCGGACGAACTCACGCTAAAGAAAACTCGCCCCAACGCGGCTTTTTTTGCGCGACTCACAGGATATTTCACGGCCGCCTAACCCGGAGGCGCGTAATCAATTCGACGTCGGGGAAGACATCGCGCCACCAAGTGTTGTCATCGGCAGCGTTGCAGGCTGGCCTGCACGCCGATGTGCAACGTGTACGGAGTGCACCCATGATGTCGGATACCCACAAGCGCACTTTCGAATTCTCAGTGGCAAGTTCTCAACATCCCGCCAGAGTGCCGCTCGACCAGATACAGCTGTCGGCTACGGTAATTCCCACGATCGGTCCAGAAACGGTGCAGAGTGTGCACCCATGGGGCTTCATTGTGCCGGGGGAAGTGGTTGCCTATGACGCCACGATCCTGGCCACCATACAGGCACACTTGGTTCCAGCAGGCACGACCTTCATCGTTCGACTGGTGCCGGAAGACGGTTCCACACCCTACGAAACACGCGTGCTTCACGTGGGCCCGAATCCAGTCGAGTACATCAAGTTGCCGAACGCGTGGCTGGCGCCTTTTATTGGACGAACCGTGTACTTGGGGTACGAGGCCGAATGGGCGGATGGAACACGCACCGAGGGGCCTGGCCTTGAGTTCCAGATCACGCCGCTGCTTGAAATACCGCCCATCCGTTTTGAAGGCCTCCAGGCCGATGAACCCTTGGACCCGGAAAAATTTCCAGACGGACTGGTCGCAACGCTGGATCCCGTTCCGCAAGTTCGGGAATATCATCGTGCAGCATTGTTCTTCACGGTTCTTGGGACGCGGAATGGCTTCATCTCTAATCTAATGGTGCGCGGTTACACACTTGAAGGTCTGAAAGAGCATGCCGTCAGCGTGACCATTGATCCAGCCGCGTATTCTGGCCACTACGAAGAGGGCTATACCGATGTGTATGCGGTGGCCACTCTCCGCTTGATCATGATTCCGCGCCCGAATCCCCATGGTATCCAAGCGTATGCGGTTGGACGTCTGGACGTGCTGCCCCCGGCCACCTGAAGGGAAGGGTGCGTATTGCCAGTCAGATAAAAGACACGGCCCCGCATAAGCGGGGCCGCAGGGTGGGCCGGATGGGGGAGGGGAATCCGGCCCGGGCAGGGCGTCCGACGAGGACTCAACGCCTGCCCTGGAACACTCAGGCTTCGGCCAGTTCTTCGAACTCGGCGGCGGGCAGGCTGGCCAGCGCAGCGGCAATGGCCTCTTCCCGGTGCGTCGGCGAGTACGCGATACCTTCGGCGCGGACGAACTCCACGTTGTCGATGCCCATGAAAGCGAACACCTGGCGCAGGAACGGTTCCTGGAAATCGGCCGGCGAATCGGTGTAGATGCCGCCACGCGAACTGGCGATGATCACGCGCTTGCCACCGGCCAGGCCCACCGGGCCGTTTTCGGTGTACTTGAAGGTGCGCCCAGCCACCGCCACGCGGTCGATCCATGCCTTCAGCGTCGAGGGGATGCTGAAGTTGTACATCGGCGCGCCGATCACGATCACGTCCGCCGCCAGGAACTGCTGCATCACTGCTTCGGCATCGGTCGCTTCAGCAGCGTCGACCTGGGCCAGCGAACCACTACTCAAATGGGGAATGGGATTACGATCAAGATCGCGGTAGGTTACATCGAGGTTCTCAAGGGTCTCATTGAAGCGTGCGACCACCGCCGCGGACAGCTGGCGGGATACCGAGTTGTCGCCCAGCACGCTGGAATCAATGTGAAGAAGCTTCATGGCAATCACCTGTATCCGGGAAAGGGCGGTCAAGGCGCCGCCGACGGAGAGCAGGTTAGGTTGTTGCGTCGCTGGGATAAAGGTGGTTGAATACCATGTATTGTTCTATAGCTGGAACTTCGGTATGCACGACCTCAACGACCTTTACTACTTCGCCATGGTGGTGGATCACGGCGGCTTTGCTGCGGCCGAGCGCGCCCTGGGCATCCCCAAATCCCGCCTGAGCCGGCGCATCAGCCAGCTGGAAACCGACCTGGGCGTGCGCCTGCTGCAGCGCTCCACGCGCCGCTTCGCGGTGACCGACGTCGGCACCAGCGTGCATCGCCACGCGCAGACCATGCTGGCCGAGGCGCAGGCCGCGCGCGAAGTGGTGGACCGGCTCAGCGCCGAGCCACGCGGCCTGGTCCGGGCCAGCGTGCCGGTGTCGTTGGCGCAGATGCAGCTGCCCAAGCTGCTGCCGAAATTCCTCGCCCAGTACCCGAAAGTGCGCCTGCAGCTGAACATCAGCAACCGCCGGGTCGACATCATCAATGAAGGCTACGACGTGGCCCTGCGCGTGCGCTCGCGGCTGGACGACGACGGCAGCCTGGTGATGCGCAGCTTCGGCCAGGTGCAGGAACTGCTGGTGGCCAGCCCGAAATACCTGGACCGCGCGGGGCGCCCGAAGGATCCGGACGAACTGGCCAACCACGTCACCCTGAGCATCAGCGAAGACGAAGCCCGCCAGCGCTGGGAGCTGCACGGCCCGGAAGGTGCGGTGCGCCGTGTCGACCTGCAGCCGCGCGTGGCCGGTTTCGATTTCCCGCTGCTGCAGAGCATGGTCAAGGACGGCTTTGGCATCACCATGCTGCCCGAGACCGTCTGCGCCGATGCCGTGCGCAGCGGCGAGCTGGAAGTGGTGCTGCCGGAATGGTCCCTGCCGCAGGGCATCTGCCACGCCGTATTTGCCTCCCGTCGCGGCCTGCTGCCGGCGGTGCGGGTGTTCATCGATTTCCTGGCCGAGCACCTGCCGCCGCAGCTGGAGGCTTCGCGCCTGGACTGCGGTGGGGCCTGCGAGCGGGCAAAGGAAAAGATCCGGGCCAGCGCGCTGGGTGCGCTGGCGGTAGACGCTGGCTGAAACGTTGGCGGAGACGGCGTGGACGGCCGTGGGTAAGCCGGTCCGGACCGTCCGAGAGTACTCGCCCGGCTCCGGCCGGCGCAGGACATCCGGAGAGATGGCCGAGCGGTCCGGTCCTGCTCGCCGCATCCTGCGGCGTGCTGCTGGTGCTGCTGGCCGCGGCGTTCGGTGAAGGCGCCTTCGGCACCGGCTATGACTAGGCGCGCATCCTGATGCAGGATCTCGCCACCGCCGGGCATGCCCGTCCAGCCCGCAGAAGCCGCTGGCTGGACGGACAGCGATGTTCGACTAATTGCAAGTTGACCTGCTCATAGCTTTACTCGACTCGCCGTTGTCCCGCACGACTCTCTCGAATGGAAAACGTACCGGTGGCTTGTCCGCACTGGCGAGGAATGCATGCCTCGATTCGGGTGGAGATGAACTGGGGCTGGTGAACTATGCAGTTCACGGAGATTTCCCTGAAGGTCGAAAATTCGCCTCCGTAGTTCCAGACTTGAGAGAATCTGCAGCGCTCGTTGTATCCGGACACACTTGATGAGAGTGGTCCAGCCTGGCTGCTCTTAGCCTGGATGGTTCCGTAGAGTTGGAAGTTCGCTCCGGCGGCTGCGGAGCCTGAAGGTGCTCTAGCGATGACGTAGTCTGACGACCGGTCTCCGCGAAAATGGTCCGGCACCATCAGGTCGGAGCGCTCGCCTAGCTGATCTTTGGATAGGTGACAGCTCCATCCAGATATCGCGTCCGGTCCAGAGAGAATGGATTCCCCATCGATGGACGGCAACAGACCACGCTGGGCGCAAAACTCTTCATGGAACTTCTTTGTTGCTTCGGTCTGCGCGTTGTGATCGTAGACGTAAGTCGTTTCATCAATTTGATCCAAGCGCTGCTCCACGTACGCAACGTCACCGCTCGGACTCACCATTGAACTCGTCCTGACCACGAGCCGGTTGCCAAGAGAGTCCAATTCAGTCCGATCCCGGTAGGAGGTGACCTCACTCGCACTCACTGCAAAGGAAGAGGTCAGTAATAGATAGGGGAGAAGCTTCATATCGTGCACCTCGTTGGATTGGAGAGCCGACTTTTCCCGCACCCCGGATTCAAATCCGTGCCCTACGTCAAGCAATCGATCCATCATCGGTTGGTGCTCTCTATCGTCGATTCACTCCATCTGGAATCACTTGCAATCAAAGGCATTTGAGCGACGTAGCCGCGCGAACTTAAAGGCAATCCACGGATCCAATTGCCCTGAATTCTTTCCTTGCAGTGTCGCTAACGGCTGCCATGTGCGCGCCGCGAATCCATGCGAAGCCGCTCCGGGTTCATCCTGGTGACCCGATGAGCCCTGCACCGTTAACTGTGCCCGACGTTAGCGTCCCAAGTGCTGCAGCTTAAAACCACCCTGAGATGCCGTGCGCAGCGGCGAACTGGAAGTCGTGCTGCCGGAATGTTCGCTGCCGCAGGGCATCTGCCACGTCGTGTTTCTCCCCGCCGCGGCCTGCTGTCGGCAGTCCGGGTTCTCAACGACTTCCCGGCCGAGCACCTGCCGCCGCAGCTGGAGGCCTGGCGGCTGGACTGCGGTTGGGCGTGCGAGCGGGCCAAGGAGAAGATCCAGGTCAGCGGGCTGGGCGCGTTGGCGGTTGAAGCCTGAAACGCCGCCGGGATGGCGGGGACGGCCTTTGGCAAACCCATCCGACCATGCGAGAATACGCGCCCGGCCCCGTCCGGCGCGGGACATCCGGAGAGATGGCCGAGCGGTTTAAGGCACCGGTCTTGAAAACCGGCGAAGGGTCATTCCTTCCGTGGGTTCGAATCCCACTCTCTCCGCCAATCACTCCTAAATCGTTGATTTGAAATTGAAATCAACGATTGGAGCTGATCGGAAAGCAGGAAGCATGCAGAGGAAACACTCGCATGCGCATTCCACATCATTTGAGCCGGTCATCGACCGGCCGCTGGTCCTTCGTCCAGCGCGTCCCCGTTGACCTTCAAGCCGTGCTCGATTGCCGGCTCGTCAAGCGGACTCTCAAGACCAAAGACCTTGCCCAGGCCCACGTGCGTGCGGTCGTGCTTGGGGCGGGCTATGCTCGGCTCTTCGCACAGTTGACGGATCAACGCGTGGCCAAGCTCAGCAAAACGGATGCGGACCTCCTCATTGCTCGCCTGACGAGCGCGGAAAACCTTCAGGAGCTGACGCTCAACCGCACCCGCCAGCGGGACGGAACGGTGGTGGAGCAGTGGCAGATCGACAGCCCCAAGGACCTCAAGCTCTATCGACAACTCATGGAGTTGGAGGCAATGGCCGGGGCAGCGGTGGCAAAACAGTCACCGGTGGCTTCTTTGATGGTTCCGCCGCCGGCGGTGTTCCCGCAAAGGACTATGTCTTCCCCGGGAACACCTGCTGCGGTGATCGAAACGATCACGCTCGGGAAGGCCCGGGACGCGTTTCTGGCCACCCTCAAGCCTTCCTCGCTGCCCAAGACATTCACGATCAAAAAGACGGCCATCGAAGCGCTGGTGGCGTTCCTGGGCCCGAAGATTAAGGTCCATGCCATCACCCGTTCGGACCTGGCCCGCTGGTATCAGGACATGCGTGACAAGGGCGCTTCCACGCCGACGCTGACCAACAAGCAGAGCTACATCGGTGGGAAAGGCGGGTTCTTCGAATGGGCCATGGCATCGGGTCACTATCCCCGTGGCGACAACCCTGCTTCCGGCCACGTGAGCTACTCCCAGAGAGAAAAGAGGTCTCGAAAGAAGCTGGGCTTCAAAGCGTATGACCGCGCACAGATCCAGGCTCTGTTCGCCCCCGAGGCGCTGGCCAAGCTGTCCGAATCGGCCCGCTGGGCCTCGCTTCTGGGACTCTACACGGGTGCCAGGGCGTCCGAGGTTGGCCAGCTTCTTATCAAAGACGTGTTTGAGGAGGAAGGCATTCCGTGCCTCCGCGTGTCCGACGAAGGCGAGCACCAAAAGGTGAAGACGGAGGTGAGCATTCGGACGGTTCCGCTCCATCCCGAGCTCCTCAAAATGGGGTTCTTGGAATGGATCGATGACAAGCGGAAGGCGGGTCAGACGAGGGTGTTCCCTGCTGCCAAGGCCACGGCGGTGAACGGGCAGGGCAACTGGATCACGAAAGCATTTAGTCGACATCTGGGCGAGATGGGCAAAGGCTGGGAACCGGCAAAGCGGGGCTTCCATTCGCTCAGGAAGACGTTCATCCAGGAGCTGCAGGGGGCTGGTGTGGTATCCGAGCTGCGTGCGCAGATCGTAGGCCATGAGCTTGATGACGAGCACCACGCCACCTACAGCCGGGAGTTCAAAACGTCTGAAAAGCTTCACGGCCTGGGTGTTCATTCGCCAGGCCTATCGGCGCTTCACTTTGAACTTAAGGCTGCGGACTGATCCTTGCTGGATATCTTCAGGTTGTGATGCCGACCTAAGGTTGGATTGCCACAATCTTCGCGTCTAAGTGTTTTATGGGAAGGAGAAGCGAAAGCGTGGTGCAGGAACTTGCATTTGCCATGTGGAACTCATCTGCCGAAATGACCTCAGCGCCTTCTGGGATGGTTGTTAGAGCTTTGAAGCGGTCCGATTAGTTGCTCCCAGAGAAGCTCTGCCGCGCCTTCTTGGGTCAGCTTTTGATCGCGGTTGGAACCGAACGCGGACATTCCCATGCTCGTCAGGAACAGGGATTGATCGTCGTGACTGACGGTGAGAGCTTCGTTGTAGGAGTTGCTGTCAAGCGTCTCGCCTTGCATGTAGTGGATGCCCCCGAGCATGCCACCCATGTAGATGGTCGCTCTGGCCACATCATGTCCGTCTTCATAAATGGTGGCGAAGAAGCGGTTGGCGTCCACCCGTCGGAACGTGCCTTCGTAGCCGGGATTGCGCGCCTGGAGTTCGCTGAGCGAATTCTCAAAATGCTTGGCAATGTATTCAAAGGTTTCCGCTTTGAAGCGGTCCTTGTCCCGCTGCGTAAACGCTTTAGCTAACCGGAGGTTGCTGGAACGTGGGCCGGACAGTGCTTCGGAGTTGCCGTCCCCCGCCTCGGTTGGCACTGTCGCACGGTCGAGCAGTGGGGCAGTCGAAGCGGATGCTCGGGGCTTCTCGGTCATGCCCGACTCTCGTGCGCGGTTAGTCGCCGCCGCACGAACGGCCTTGGCCACCTGTAGAAAAGCCTCGTCCAGGTCAGCCCACTGCTTTACTGGCTTGCCATCCGTTGGGGTAGCCATCAGCTTTCCAAACGGAGCGTGGTGCCATTCACAAGCCCGCAAGATGACGGGGATGACGGTCGCGTCGCCCGAGTCATGTCGCTCCAACGCACGCGTCATTTCCCGCTCATAGCAGTAAGGCGAGGCAAGAAAGTCAGGACTAACGAGAAGAAGAATGATGTCATCGCTGTTGATGTGCCCATCAATCGTTTTATCGATTTCTTGGCCTGCGACGATCCTGCGGTCGTGCCAGGTTTCGATGATTCCCTGGTGCTTAAGCATCGCGAGCTGCTTCTCGAGCTGATCGCGTAGCTCCTCGTCGGCATGGCAGTATGAAAAGAAGACGCTGGGCAAGATCATGCTCCTCAAGGCGCGGGACGAAAGACTCGTAGAATCGATTCTATCCAAAACAAGGGAGTCGAGCTCGTTGAGCAAATCTTCTGGCCCTTCTCAGCGGGTGTTTCAGGTGTCGCACCGAATGAGACTTGAGCGTGCTCTAATCGCTATTCCTACCCAGCGGAGGTGCGGCAATGAAAGACGGCATTTACCATGTTCGTTTCTCGTCGAACATGCAGGGAGTGGGCGAGGGCATCGCCGTATTCAAGGGCGAGGGAGTCAATGGCGGGGATTCGGGATATACGTATTCAGGATCTAAGCAAAGCGATGACGCAGGCTTTGCGGCCAGACTGACCATTAAACGTTGGGATCCGGGCTCTGAATCCGTGTTTGGCGGACTTGACCAGTTCGAGCTTGAATTCCGAGGTGATACCACCGTGTCCGGCTTTAGTGCCAAGGGCAGCATCGTTGGACGGCCGGAAGCCACTATCGCGGTCGAGGGGCGTTACTTGGCCCCCGCAGTCTAAGCCTCAGAAGCGAGAAGGCCCCCAACCGGGGGCCTTCTTGGATCCGGCACCAGCTTAGGCTTGGGTCAGTTGCACCCACAACACCAGAAGAACCATCGGCAACCCGCTCAGCAGGCCGAAGACCCATCCAGCGCCCAGCAGTGTGAGCGGGGTCATGATCCACCACTGCCACCACTTGAACCCGTGATCGCGCTGCCGAGCCTCCCATGCGTCCGTAGGGTTGAGATGCTCTACCTTCCGTGTTCCTCGCCGGGCCATAAGCGGCCCGACAATGAACCCAAAAGGTCCCAGGAAGAGCAGGGTCAGCGAATACCACCAGAAGAACCTCTGTCGTGGAGTCATCAGCTTACGAAGCGTCGGGCGCGGCTGGGTAGACAGGGAAGGAGGCAGGGTGCTCACTTGGCGTATGCACTCCATGTGCCGTCTTCCTTCGCATACCTCAGGTTCTTACCGATAGGAATAGGGACCTGCCGACCTCCGATGTCGATGGCCACCTTGCCGCTCGTATCGCAACGGTAGCCGGCCGCGTCTTTCGCTTCGACGCATCCGTTGAGCTCGAACTCCTGGACGGCGGCAATCTGACCCGCACCGCTTTGCTCGAGCAGGGTGACCAGTGCTTTCTCGGCATCACGGTTGGAAGGCGGACCGCCGCAACCTGACAGGGTCAATGCAATGGCCAAGCCGGCCAATGTGAGCCATGGTGCTTTCATCGTTCGTTCCTCGATTGGTGTGGCGTACGCGGCAGGTGCGTGCCGCCCAGGTAGGTTGCGAAGGTGGCGGACTACTTGTCGCGGTTGCCTTCCGGCTTGAACCCGGCAATCCACATGCGACCGTCCTTAAACGGCGTCAGGAGCCCTGACGCACCCGGGTGCAGATCGGCGGTCTGAATGAACCCGGAGACCCAGGCTACCCGGAGGGCCACATCGACGGCTCGGTCGGACACGCCCGGACGAGAGACGTTGACCACGAAGGGCTGGGCAGGCGGGTTGGGGCCGGCGGAACGGCTGGCCCCCGTGTTGGGCTTGCCGGACGGCACTCGGACGCCCATCAGGGTGTCCCGGCCTTTCCAGAGAGCCGCCGAGTTCAGCTCCGCCCTATCGCCCAGGTCGTCGGTCTCCGTCAGGGCCGCATTGGCGCAGGTCCTGAACGTCTCCGTGGTGGAAGAGCTGGAGGTGGTCCAGATGCGCGCTTCGACAGTCCAGCAGGGCAGGGAAGTGCCCCACTCGGTATAGGTGAGCGCCACCCGGGGCCACTCCAGCTTTCCGAGCTGGGCTTGCTGGTGGTTGTCCGCCTTGAAGAGCCCAGGCAGCTTGCCCGTCCCACTGACCGGGGCGTAGATGGCCCCAGCGCTGGCATTCGGCTTGGAGCCCGCTCGGCCCGGCTGGACCCCAACCATCTGCCCGCCAGCGTTTTTGAGGCTGGTGCCCAGCTGCCTGAAGAAACCGGGACGGTTTGGCGCTTCCTCTTGCTCGGGGTGGCTCTGTGCGGCCGCCACCTGGGTGGCCAGAAGCAGCGCGGCAGCCAGGCCGGCAGCCATCCTCGTTTGGTTCTTCATTCGCAGCCCCTATAGACCGCCAAGCCGGCGGCATTTACGATAATCGCAGATGTGCAATCCGGTTCCAACCGTCAGACTTGGAGGGAATTCAGCTGTGGTGCAAGAATCCAGATGCCGCAACCCAAGACGCCCGCCACGGTCTACGGCAAGCGCCTGCGCAGTGCGCGGGTCGCGAAAGGCTGGACTCAGGCTCAGCTGGCCGAGCGCATTGGGATGGTGGACTCGGTGTCTGGAGCGACCCGAGTGAGCCGATACGAGACGGGGCAGCACGACCCGGACCCGGCCACCTCTCAGGCTTTGGCAAAAGCCCTCGGCCTACCGGTGGCGTATTTTCACGCCACCTCCGACACGATGGCCGAAGTTATTTTGCTGGTATCTAAGCTGCCCATTGCCAAGCAGAAGGAAGCACTCCAGCGGCTCAAAGACATGGTTGGAAAGCCGGAGGCCGGACGTTGAAGAAGGTAATCTGGAAGCTGATGATCTTCTTCGCCTCATGCGGGTCGCTGCTTTCAGGCTTCTTTTGGTTCATGTCCGCCAAGATTCAGCGCGAGCTGATGGAGGCTCCCGGTGCTCCCGAGCAGTTTTCAAAGACTATGTTGGTCTTGTCAGCTGACATGAACTACTGGGCTGCCCTTGGAGCTTTTTGCACGGGCGCAGCACTGGTCATGTCCGCATTGTTTGAGGACTAGAACAGCAGCGATTGAGGCTTCTGGCGGGTCTTGAACCTCGACCATCAGACAGCTTCCTATCCAAACGCGTCCACGGAAGAGACTGCATGTTTATCTTCGTAGATGAATCCGGCTCATTCGTTCCGACTGCGAATAGCAACAGTTGGTGCGTCGTTGCGGGGTATGTCGTGCCAGAAGTCGCGAGGAAGCGGGTAGAGCAGTCGCTGGGGCTGCTCAAACGGCGGTTAGGCCGAGGCGTCTCGGATGAGGTCAAATTGAAATGCCTGTCGGAAGCGAGCCTGAAGCGCTTTCTCGGCGACATTGGCAAGCTGGAAGGGACCCTTTTCATCTCTGCGGTGGACTTGGGCCATCAAGACCCTAACGTAGTCCTGGCCCATCAGAAGCAGCAGGTCGCGAGCGTCCGGGCGAATCGCCCAAATATGCTTTACGAGGAGGGGCGTGCTTCCATCGATGATCTGTCGGGCAGGCTGGAGCGACTGTCCCCACAGCTATACACCCAGATGGTTGCGCAAATCAGTCTACTGGATCAGATCTTTCGGATGGCGACGCTTTACTACGTCCAGCGATTGCCGGCCACGCTGAGCAGCTTCAAGTGGCGTATGGATGAAAAGAACTCGACCCGCCCGCTGTTTGAGCAAACGCTAACCCACATGGCACTGGCCCTAATCCAGGCCAAATCCCTGCGCGACCCCGGAATCCATGTAGAAGGGTTCGACTACTCCCACTTTGAGAGACGTTTCAGAAATGCCCCAGAAGACATCCCAGCCTATCTACAAGAGGCGGCTGGTCACACCATCAAGTCGGCGGTGAACTTGGGAGCGGTCATGCGGGACTCGAAGTATGTTCGGTCGCACGATGTCCCCGGCGTCCAAGTGGCCGATCTGTTGGCGTCGGCCTGGCGCAGGGTGCTGAGGGGGGAGTTTGAGGACAACGAGGGCGTCGCGCGTCTCCTGGGGATGCTGACGGTTGAGGGGCAAACGCCCAATCCCTCCATCCACCTGATGACGCTGGGCGAAGAGCAGTTGGCGGAAGGGACAGCGTATCGCGCGGCCCTGATTGCCAAACGGACCTCTAGGCCGATGCTCTACAAGAGCGCGGCCAAGGGCCGTAATAACCCTAAGGCAAAGCCTTCAGGCGGCTAAGAGATGGAGGCCTTGGGGAATCGTGCTCTGAGCCTTCCCATGAAGTCGTGAACCTGCCCCTTGAGATCGGACGCCAAGAAACACGTGGTCAGCCGGCGGCTTTCAATCGTTTGGCATATTCGTTGGGTGATAGATATCCCAGCGTCGAGTGTAGCCGGGTTGGATTGTAGAAGCCGTGGATGTAGTTCGCGATAGACCGTCGAGCGTGATCCTTTGTTTCATATACACCGATGGCTTCTTCATTCTTCAAAGTGGCAAAGAAGCTTTCCGCAACCGCGTTGTCCCAGCAGTTCCCTTTGCGGCTCATGCTTTGCACTGCGCCGTGCGCGGCCACGGTTCGGCTGAAGACGCCGCTGGTGTACTGAGAGCCGCGATCAGAGTGAAACAGCAGCCCTGGCTCGCCTGGAGACGACGCCCATGCGTTGAGGAATGCCTGCTGGACCAGA